>NZ_SPGT01000060.1:0-1621 GCF_005845155.1 Clostridium sp. BSD2780061688st1 H5
TTTCTACTACAATATATTTATGGTTAATACCCCTTACAGCCAGTAAGGAATTACCCATCTTGTTGCTTAAGCTGTTAGAATGAGTGTGGCAATAGGTCTGGCCTCTCCTTTCTTGGACTTAACGTCCGTAAAAAAGTCAGCCAACCAGCCCTCATTCGCAGCATTCGTTTTACGCAGGTTGAACTTTCTCGTTCGTGTGATATCTCCAGTAGATTGAATAGGCAATGAGTAAATCTGGTATTGACCATTGCTAATTCATTTCAAAGGAGTTTTTATCATGAACGCTGTTGGTATTGATGTTTCCAAAGGTAAAAGCACTGTCACCATCCGCAGACCCGGAGATGTGGTTCTGATGCCGCCCTGCGATATCCCACACACCCAGTCCGCTATCAATGCTCTTATTGAGCAGATCAAAAACCTTGACGGCGAAACCAAAGCCTGCATGGAGCATACCGGCAGATACTATGAACCGGTTGCCAACTGGCTCTCTGACGCCGGCATCTTTGTCAGCGCTGTCAATCCCATCCTGATCAGGGATTTCGGAGATGACTCTCTCCGTGCTCCAAAGACGGATAAAGCGGATTCTAAAAAAATCGCCCGTTATGCTCTTGACCGCTGGGCAAAACTGAAGCAATATGGAAGCATGGATAAAATACGCAACCAACTCAAAACAATGAACCGGCAGTTCGGTTTCTACATGGATCAAAAAACTGCCATGAAAAACAATCTCATTTCCCTTCTGGATCAAACCTATCCCGGAGCCAATGACTTCTTTGACAGCCCTGCCCGCAGTGACGGCTCCCAGAAATGGGTGGACTTTGTCTACACCTACTGGCATGTGGACTGTGTACGCAGCAAGTCTCTGCAAGCCTTTACGGAGCATTACCGGAAGTGGTGCAAACGCAACGGTTATAACTTCAGTGCCTCAAAGGCGGAAAAGATCTATCAGAGCTCTTCTGACCTGATCGCCGTATTTCCGAAAGATGACAGCACAAAAACGCTGATACGGCAGGCTGTCACGATGCTGAACACGGCTTCACAGACAGTGGAGGCTCTCCGCATTAAAATGGATCAGACTGCCGCCACGCTTCCGGAATATCCGGTTGTTATGGCAATGAACGGTGTCGGCCCATCACTCGGTCCCCAGCTTATGGCTGAGATCGGAGACGTTACCCGTTTCACTCACAGAGAAGCGCTTACCGCTTTCGCCGGTGTCGATCCTGGTAAAAATGATTCAGGAAAACGCAACCAGAAAAGTGTGCGTACTTCAAAGAAAGGCTCTCCAAGCCTGCGCAAAACACTGTTTCAGATCATGGACGGATTGATCAAACGTTCTCCTGTTGATGATCCAGTCTATACCTTCATGGACAAGAAACGCTCAGAAGGCAAACCGTATTATGTCTATATGACTGCAGGAGCCAATAAGTTCCTCCGCATTTATTACGGACGAGTAAGGGAATACCTTGCTTCTCTGGAAGAAGCCAAAGAAAGCTGATTTCAATCCCATACTTTGCTTCAGGCCAGCGCACTGCGGTGGTCTTGTTGTGATACTCTTTTTTCAACCTGTATAAAATTTTCAAAGTTCATTAATTTCTGCTTGACTTTTTATTTGCAGACTTTT
>NZ_SPGT01000061.1:0-1620 GCF_005845155.1 Clostridium sp. BSD2780061688st1 H5
CCTCTCTCGTATTATAAAGTAGTAGTGTTTATAGACCCTCTCCAAGGTCTTAATACTATTTCTATCATAGCTATTCTTTACCTTTTCTACAGGTGCAGCTATGATATATAAGATGCTGTGGACTGGTGTCACCTCTCTACCACTCGATGGTTTCGGAAAGTGTCCAGCCGCAGTCTCTTTGTTTGATTGTTAATCAGTTAGATACCGCATGACGGTTTATTTAGAACGAGTTCACAACTGCGAAGAGCACCTGTGGTTCTAAAACAGCACCATATTTATTCAAAGGAGATTTGCCATGATTTATGTTGGTATTGATGTCGCTAAAGACAAGCATGACTGCTTCATCACTAACTCGGACGGTGAAGCACTTTTTAACGTATTCACTATTCCTAACAATGCGGATGGGTTCCATAGCCTCTATCAAAAGATTTCTTCCCTTACAAATGATTTTTCTAACGTAAAAGTAGGACTGGAAGCCACCGGACACTACAATTACAATCTCTTAGGATTTCTCATGGATAAAGGTCTCCCCACCTTTGTCATCAATCCCTTACATACGAACCTGTTCCGTAAGAGCCTCAGTCTTAGACAGACCAAAACGGATAAGGTAGATGCTCATACGATTGCTCTTATGATGATGTCTGGAGTAAACTTACAGTCCTACTCAGACACATCTTATCACAACGAAGAACTTAAGTCATTAACCAGATACAGGTTTGACAAGGTAAAGGAACGGGCGAAACTAAAAACTTCTGTCTCCAGGCTCGTAAACATCCTCTTCCCTGAATTGGAAAAACTTGTGCCTACGCTCCATATGGTTTCTGTATATACCCTCCTCTCAGAACTTCCTTCCGCCTCTCAGATTGCTTCCTGCCATCTGACACATCTCACAAAGCTGTTAGAAAGCGCTTCTAAAGGACACTATAACAAGGAAAAAGCTATAGAGATCAGAAATGCTGCCAAGCAATCCATTGGTTCAAATATGCCCGCTAAATCTCTCGAATTAAAGCATACAATTAAGCTTATTCAAGAATTAAGTTCTGAAATTAATGAAATAGAAGATTCCATCAAATCCATTATGGACAACATTCATTCTCCAATCACTTCCATTCCCGGGATCAACTACCGGATGGGAGCCATGATCATCGCCGAAATTGGTGATTTTAACCGCTTCAGCTCACCTGATAAGATCCTTGCTTATGCAGGGCTTTCTCCTTCTACCTATCAATCAGGGCAGCTTGACAGCAGTTATTCCCATATGGAAAAGCGTGGTTCTCGGTATCTGCGCTATGCGCTGTTTAATGCCACAAAATTTGTCTGCATATGGGACAATACCTTTGCCGCTTACCTTGCTAAGAAGCGTGCAGAAGGGAAGCATTACAATGTTGCTATATCCCATGCTGCCAAGAAACTGGTACGGGTTATTTATCGTCTGGAAAAATCACAGCAGCTTTATAACAGAGCAGCATAATATTTGCTCATGTATCCCCCTTTTTTGAGCACCGGAAACGATGCTCTATTTGTCATGCAGTTTTCAAGGTACTGATTTATTTGAAATGCATTTCTGCAATTCATACAAAATATTCATTTTAGGTCTTGACTTTTAATAGTTAGACTTTC
>NZ_SPGT01000062.1:0-1596 GCF_005845155.1 Clostridium sp. BSD2780061688st1 H5
ACTTTATAGGAAAATGCATGATTGAGGAAATTTGAGAAAAAGAAAACCCGCTGAAAAGCGGGCATGGCAATTAGACGGTTCAGGGTCAGAAGATGTAAAAACCTTCCTCACCGAAATCGTCATCATCCAGATCATCAAATTCGTGTAAGAAATAATCCATGTCCAAAAGGTCGTCATCACTCATGTCGCGGACTTCATCAGAGGTCATGCCTTCTGGAGGATTTTTCATATACTGTTCCCGAAGTTCCTTTGCAAGTTCTGCCTCAGTGACTCGTTTCATATTGACCGTCTCCGTTTCTGTATCAGATATCTTGATTGTACCATGCAGCAGGAGACTATGGAAGAGAAGAAAAAGCGGCAGGGGACCGGCACCGGTGCTTTCGCATGGCCCTTTCATATAATTCGTGCAAAGGAACGGGTTTGTGGTTGAAATATAATTCAAGAAACAGCATGGGCGTACCGCAGGAAGGACATTTTAAAGGGTCATATCCGAAGGAAAGCAGGATGGAATCCCGCCAACGGTTAAAAGAAAGAAATATTTTATGCTTGTCCCTTGAGATAGCCCTGTGAAGATATCTGTCAGATTTACGATGTCTGGCATAAATCCCATAATAACGGATCATTTTGAAATGTTTTTCCGGGATATGCTGGGTGAGGCGTGCCATGAAATCCAGAACCGGGATGGTTTCCGTGACCAGTTTTTCGTCTTCATGGCGGTTGTAATGGAACGTAACAGACTCGCCGTCATAAGAGTCAATACGTGAGGTAGCGATAACTGGTCTGCCAAGGTAACGGCCAATGTATTTGATCACTTGGGAAGGATTACATTTATTGGGCATGGCTCGGACATAAAACCCATTTTTGTGGTCGGCATAGACAGAAGCCTTAAGCTTTTTAAAGGAATCGCCGATTTTGGAATGCAATTCGTTCAAAAGGGCGGTCTGAAAGGAGTCACGCAAGAGTTTGTAGTTGAAGTGTTTTTTATGACGCCAGCGAAGAGAATTCCCAACCCCGCCTTCAGAAACGAGACAATGGATATGGGGATTCCATTTCAGGTCCCTGCCAAAGGTATGAAGGACACAGATAAACCCAGGAGTAAAGAGTTCGGATTTGTTATCTTTATGGAACATACGAGAGACAACACTGTTAACGGAAGAGAAAAGGCAGTTTAAAAGAGAACGGTCAGATAAGAACAAAGGACGGAGTTCCCTGGCGATAGTGAAAACGCAATGGCGATGCTGGACATTGATGATCTTAAAAGACATAGAGGTAGTCCTGTCAATGGCATACATGTTGCCGCAGGAAGGACAGAAGCGGGAATGACAGCGGAAGGGGACAAATTTGAAATTTCGGCAGGAAGGGCAGGCATACATGGCGCCGCCAAAAGAGGGGTCGCCGCAATGGATCATTTTTTCTACATTTTCAATGACAGAGTCACGGGGATGTTGGATATAGAGCATTTCTTCAAAATGGTCTGTAAAAATTTTTTGTAGGATATTCATAAGACTATTATGAGGGAAAAAGACGCAAAAAGTAACCCCTAATCCCCTCAAGATTGAGGGGTAGGGGAGTTGAAGTGTCGAAGACACTTTTTTA
>NZ_SPGT01000063.1:0-1588 GCF_005845155.1 Clostridium sp. BSD2780061688st1 H5
ATCCTTCCGGTTTTTATCAAGAAAAATCCCCTACTTATCAACTCTAAAGTTAAGCGGTACGTTCCCTGCACATGGTATAATTATCCTATAAGGAGGTTCCGCTTATGATGACAAGAGATGCCGATAAAAAAAGAGAACAAATGATGATGTTCAGCATGGATGACATGGTGCCAAAGGATCACATGCTCCGAAAGATTGACCGGGCAATTGACTGGAACTTTATTTACGATCTTGTAGAAGACAAGTATTGTGCAGATAACGGAAGGCCGAGCATGGATCCGGTGATGCTGATCAAAATCCCTTTTATCCAGTATCTCTATGGGATTAAAAGTATGCGCCAGACGATAAAAGAAATCGAAGTGAATGTAGCTTATCGTTGGTTTCTCGGTCTGGATATGTTGGATCCAGTTCCTCACTTTTCTACTTTTGGGAAAAACTATACCCGACGTTTTAAGGATACGGAACTGTTTGAACAGATCTTTTCCCATATCCTCGAACAATGTATGAAGTTTCATCTGGTAGATACATCTACCGTGTTTGTGGATTCTACCCATGTAAAAGCCTGTGCTAACAGCAAAAAGATGAGAAAGAGGATTGCATCTCAAGAAGCTCTATGGTATGAGGAGGAGTTAAAAAAAGAAATCAATGAAGACCGTAAAAATCACGGAAAGAAACCTTTAAAAGAAAAAAAGGATGATTCGAATACACCTCCCACAGCGGGCGACGGCACTTCTGGTGAAAGCGGTTCTTCAGACGAAATCCCGGAAGGAGCCAAAACGCAAAAATGCAGTACTTCAGATCCGGAAAGCGGCTGGTTCCGAAAAGGCGAACATAAACATGTTTTTGCATACAGCATAGAGACTGCATGTGACAAGCACGGGTGGATCTTAGATTATACTGTGCATCCAGGGAATGAACATGACAGCAGGACATGGAAGCCTTTGTACGACAAATTGAAAGACCTGGATATGGAGATGATGGTATTGGATGCCGGATATAAGACTCCAGCAATAGCCCGAGAATTGTTAAAAGACGGGATACAGCCCCTGTTTCCGTATAAAAGGCCCATGACAAAAGATGGATTCTTCAAGAAATATGAGTATGTCTACGATGAGTACTATGACTGCTATATCTGTCCGGCGGATCAGATCCTTACTTATCAGACGACGAACCGGGAGGGTTACAAAGAATACAAGAGCGATAAAAGCATCTGTAAAAACTGTCCTTACCTTTCCAAATGTACAGAAAGCAAAGAGCATGAAAAAACGATCTCCCGCCACATTTGGGAAGAGTATCTGGAAACCAGCGAGGACATCCGTCATACTCTGGGGAATAAAGAAATTTACATGCTGAGAAAAGAGACTATTGAAAGATTGTTTGGAAGTGCAAAAGAACAGCATGGATTTCGATACACACAATATATCGGCAACGCCCGAATGAGAATGAAAGCCGGGCTGACCTTTGCGTGCATGAATCTGAAAAAGCTGGCAAAGATTCTGGATGTAAGGGAAAGGCAGGACAAAAAATCAGGATGCTTTTTTATCCTTTATAAGAAAATATGGGAGTTGGCATTTTGGCAAAAAGAGTG
>NZ_SPGT01000064.1:0-1546 GCF_005845155.1 Clostridium sp. BSD2780061688st1 H5
AAATAAGACTAACTATTAAAGAAAGTCAAGTAAAAAAGTGGCAACGACTTTTCGTTGCAATCAGTACCTTGAAAACTGTATGACAATAAGAGCATCTTTGTAGGTGCTCTAAAAAAGAAGTGGTTTATAAAAAGAGTTAAACGGATGCTTTATATGGTTGACCAGACCTTTCCAGTGCAAAGATAGTCCTGACAAGTTTTTTTGCAGCATGAGATAAAGCTACATTGTAATGTTTTCCTTCAGAACACTTTTTCTCAAGATATGCACCGAAAGTTTTGTCCCAATGGCAGACATATTTTGTTGCATTGTATAAGGCATAACGAAGATATCTGGAGCCACGTTTCTCCATATGGGAATGACAGTTATCCAGTTGACCAGATTGATATGTAGAGGGAGACATCCCAGCATAGGCCAGGATCTTATCGGCTGAATCAAAACGATTGAAATCGCCGATCTCGGCAATGATCATTGCTCCCATCCGGTAACTAATGCCGGGAATGGTGAGAATAGGGGATTGGATTTCTTCATCCATGATCTGCTTGATAGCTGTCTCAATTTCATCAATTTCAGAAGTTAGTTCTTGAATGAGTTTAATCGTGTGTTTCAATTCCAGAGATTTTGCAGGCATAACAGAGCCTATAGAACTTCTGGCAGTTTCCCGGAAAAGAACAGCAGTATCTTTTCCGTAATGGCCCTTGGAGGCTTTAGAAAGCAGATTTGTCAGCTTTGTAAGATGAGCGGATGCAACATAAGAAGCACCTGGAAACTCAGACAGCAAAGTATAGACGGATGCCATATGGAGAGTAGGAACAAGTTCTTCAAGTTCAGGAAAAAGGATACAGACAAGCCGGGATATAGATACCTTAAGAGCAGAGCGTTCCTTTACTTTATCAAAACGATATCGAGTCAGTGACTTTAATTCTTCGTTGTGGTAAGATGTGTCTGAGTAGGACTTTAAGTTCACATCAGACATCAGCATAGAAACAATTGTGCGGGCATCGACTTTATCCGTTTTGGTCTGTCTAAGGCTTAGACTTTTTCTGTACAGATTCGTATGTAATGGATTGATAATGTAGGTCGGGAAACCTTTATCTAAGAGATATCCGAGAAGATTGTAACTATAGTGTCCAGTGGCTTCAAGTCCTACTTTTACTTTGTCAACATCGTTCATAACGGATAGAATATTTTGATAGAGTTCAGTAAAACCAGATAGGTTATTGGTGATGGAGAAGGAATGAAAAAGAACTTCGCCATCTGAGTTTGTGATAAAGCAGTCGTGCTTATCTTTAGCAACGTCAATTCCTACAAAAATCATATAGGACCTCCTAAAAATGAATTGATACTGTATTAAGATCCACAGGGCTCTTTGAAATTGTAACCTACTTCTTGATCAACCGTCATGCGGTAACTAACTGATTAACAACCGGACAAAGAGACTGTGGTTGGAGCCTTATTTAAACCATCAAGTGGTAGGAGAAAGAAACCAATCCACAGTATCTTAAAATAGCATAGTCTAACCTGTAGAAAAGGTAAAGAATGACTATGA
>NZ_SPGT01000065.1:0-1470 GCF_005845155.1 Clostridium sp. BSD2780061688st1 H5
ACGCGCTCTTCGCGGTTTCCCCGGACAGGGAGGAAGAGCAGTAGGCGGCGACCTTGCTGTGATCATATAATCGATATTTGGGTAATTTGCGCGCCTGCTGCCTTCCTTGGATGTGGTAGCCGTTTCTCAGGCTCCCTCTCCGGAATCGAACCCTTATTCCCCGTTACCCGTTGAAACCATGGTAGGCCACTATCCTACCATCGAAAGTTGATAGGGCAGAAATTTGAATGAACCATCGCCAGCACAAGGCCATGCGATTCGAAAAGTTATTATGAATCATCAAAGAGTCCGAAGACATTGATTTTTTATCTAATAAATACATCTCTTCCAAAGGGTCGAGATTTTAAGCATGTATTAGCTCTAGAATTACCACAGTTATACCATGTAGTAAAGGAACTATCAAATAAACGATAACTGATTTAATGAGCCATTCGCAGTTTCACTGTATAAATTGCTTATACTTAGACATGCATGGCTTAATCTTTGAGACAAGCATATGACTACTGGCAGGATCAACCAGATAACTATCTTAAAAGAAGAAGCAACAAGCAGTAAAAAAGAAAGAAACCGAAATCTCTTTTTTTTTTCCCACCCATTCCCTCTTGCTAGAAGATACTTATTGAGTTTGGAAACAGCTGAAATTCCAGAAAAATTGCTTTTTCAGGTCTCTCTGCTGCCGGAAATGCTCTCTGTTCAAAAAGCTTTTACACTCTTGACCAGCGCACTCCGTCACCATACCATAGCACTCTTTGAGTTTCCTCTAATCAGGTTCCACCAAACAGATACCCCGGTGTTTCACGGAATGGTACGTTTGATATCGCTGATTTGAGAGGAGGTTACACTTGAAGAATCACAGTCTTGCGACCGGCTATTCAACAAGGCATTCCCCCAAGTTTGAATTCTTTGAAATAGATTGCTATTAGCTAGTAATCCACCAAATCCTTCGCTGCTCACCAATGGAATCGCAAGATGCCCACGATGAGACTGTTCAGGTTAAACGCAAAAGAAACACACTCTGGGAATTTCTTCCCAAATTGTATCTCTCAATACGCATCAACCCATGTCAATTAAACACGCTGTATAGAGACTAGGCAGATCTGACGATCACCTAGCGACTCTCTCCACCGTTTGACGAGGCCATTTACAAAAACATAACGAACGACAAGCCTACTCGAATTCGTTTCCAAACTCTTTTCGAACTTGTCTTCAACTGCTTTCGCATGAAGTACCTCCCAACTACTTTTCCTCACACTTGTACTCCATGACTAAACCCCCCCTCCCATTACAAACTAAAATCTTACTTTTATTTTCTTTTGCCCTCTCTGTCGCTCTGCCTTAACTACGTATTTCTTGCCGAGAAAAACTTCAATTTAAGCTATTCTCCAAAAATCTTAGCGTATATTTTTTTCTTTTTTTTTTCCAAAGTGACAGGTGCCCCGGGTAACCCAGTTCCTCACTTTTTTTTACTGC
>NZ_SPGT01000066.1:0-1364 GCF_005845155.1 Clostridium sp. BSD2780061688st1 H5
TGGTGTGGTATAAAAAAAGTTGACAGCTTATTCTCAAGGATTTCATAATAAAACCAAGAGAATAAGGAGGTATTCAAAGTGGCACGTAAATATGACCATGAATACAAAGTACAGGCAGTGAAACTTGCCAAAGAAATCGGCGGCGCTAAGGCTGCTAAAGAATTAGGAATCCCTGAAGGAACCATCCATACATGGCTGAAAGCTGTAAGAGCTGGTAAGCTGGATGTTGGGGAAGGTTCCCATACCCCTGCCAGTGCAATGAGCCTGTCAGAAGAAATTACCATGCTGCGTAAGCGGGTGAAGGAGCAAGATAAAGAAATCCGCCGCCTGAAGGAAGAAAATGAATTTCTGGAGGAAGCCAGCGCTTTTTTCGCCGCCAGCCGTCGGAAGTCAGCAAAAACCAGAGAATGATCTTTCTCGCTTTGAAAACAGAGGACGGCAGGATTACCGGAAAAATTTCATTTTATTGCCGGATGCTTGGTATCAGCCGGCAGGGCTTCTATAAATATCTCGCAAACAAAGACCGTCCATGGAAGTACCAGGATCTGGCGGATGCCATGAAAGAAATCATCAGTGAGGATGAATGTAACGATACTTATGGACGGATCCGGATGTATCAGGCGCTGTTGCTGAAGCAGCCGGAGGGCGTACATATACCCAGTGAACGGACCGTATACCGGGTTATGGATCAGATCGGCCTGAGCCATCGGCCAAAGAGAAAGCCGAATGGACTTACAAAGGCAGACCGGGAAGCCATGAAATCGGATGATCTGTTGAAGCGGGATTTCCATTCAGATGCCCCATTAGAAAAATGTATTACAGATATCACGGAGATCCCGGCGCGCAATGGGAAACTGTATGTATCTGCGATTTTCGACTGCTTTGATCTTAGCGTCCTCGGTCTGTCAATGGGGACAAACATGAAAGCAGATCTGTGTATCCAAACACTGGAAAATGCCCTGACTGCATATCCCGCATTGGAAGGAGCGATCATCCACAGTGACCGTGGGACACAGTATACCAGTGAGTCTTACCGCCAGACCATCCGGGAGCACCACATCCACCAAAGCATGAACAGTGCAGGAGGACGCTGCCATGATAATGCACGCTGTGAGAGTATGTGGGCCAGAATGAAGACAGAGCTCCTTTATGACCGCTATGACACAAGGCAGATGACGGTAGAGGAATTAAAGGCGCTCATTTGGAGATACTTCCTCAGCTACTGGAATAACCGGAGGATCTGCTCTGCCAATGGCGGGCTTCCTCCCATGATAAAACGCAGACAGTATTATGAGGATTTGGAACTGGTAGCATAGTCAGTGATATCCTTGAAATAAATGTGTCAACTAATCTTGACAATATCA
>NZ_SPGT01000067.1:0-1347 GCF_005845155.1 Clostridium sp. BSD2780061688st1 H5
AGTGGTGCTAGAATATAAATAGTGCAAGTCAAAATGAGAAAATTCCAAATAGACAATACATGATACAATAGAAGTATCGTACTGAAGGAGGATCTCATTATGGCAAAGCAACATGACAAACAGTTTAAATTGGATGCAGTCCAGTATTATTTCGATCACAAGGAGCTTGGTGTTCGTGGTTGTGCCCAAAATCTCGGTGTGGGTTACAGCACTTTGACAAAATGGCTGAAGGACTTCCGGGAGTCTGGCGATATCCCTGTTCGTGGTTCCGGTAATTACGCCCCTGATGAGCAGAAAGAGATTGCCCGTCTGAAACGTGAACTCCGTGATGCCCAGGATGCACTTGATGTACTAAAAAAAGCTATCAGCATTCTGGGAAAATAACAGAAGCCATTTATCTCGAGGTTTCTGAAAAGACGGAAGCTGCCAGAAAACAGAATCGCCGGGTCTCCGTCTCCGGAATGCTGAAATATTTAGGCGTTTCACGGTCTGGATATCGTTCATGGCTAAACCGTACTCCTTCTGATACAGAAAAACGCAGGGAATACATAAAAGCCAAAATACAGGATATTTATGATCAATCGAAGCAAAACTACGGAGCTCCCAAAATCACCAGGGAGCTACGTCAGAAGGGAGAGACCATCTCAGAACGTACCGTTGGAAAATATATGAAGGAAATGGGGATTAAAGCCCAATGGGTGAAACCATGGACGATCACTACCATAGATTCCGATTTCAGTAACGAACTTCAAAATATCCTGGATGAACAGTTTACACCTGAACGCCCAAATGCGGTATGGTGCAGTGATATTACGTATATCTGGACGACGGATGGCTTTGTCTATCTGACAAGCATTATGGATCTATTTTCCCGTAAGATTATTGCCTGGACACTCAGCCAGACTTTAGAGGTATCCTGTGTGATTGATACCATCAATAAAGCGAAAGCCAGACGGAATACAGAGCTGCCGTTAATTATCCACAGTGATAGAGGAAGTCAGTACGTATCCCAGGCTTATCGGGAAGCTACTGCAAAAATGCAGCGCAGTTACTCGAAAAAGGCTTTCCCATGGGATAATGCATGTATCGAATCGTTTCATGCACTTATCAAACGGGAATGGCTGAACCGGTTTAAAATACGTGATTATCAGCAGGCATATCGTCTGATCTTCGAGTATATCGAAGCCTTTTATAATACCAAACGTATTCATAGTCATTGCGATTATATGTCGCCAAATGACTTTGAAAAACTATATGAGCAGACACAGACAAACGGACAGCTCTTAGTAAGTTAAGATGAGGATAAATTTCTCATTTTAACTTGCGCTAAATCTTGACATAGGACCA
>NZ_SPGT01000068.1:0-1179 GCF_005845155.1 Clostridium sp. BSD2780061688st1 H5
CCCATCGAGGCGGTGAAGACCAATGTCCTGGGCACCGAGAACGTGCTGACCGCGGCCATCGAGGCAGGGGTGAAGAAGGTCATCTGCCTGTCCACGGACAAGGCCGCCTACCCGGTGAATGCCATGGGCACCTCCAAGGCCATGATGGAGAAGGTGATCGTGGCCAAATCAAGGACCGTTTCCCCGGAGAAGACAGCCATCTGCTGTACAAGATACGGCAATGTCATGTGTTCCCGGGGCTCGGTCATCCCTCTTTTCATCAGCCAGATCAAGGAGGGGAAGGAGCTGACCGTGACAGAGCCCACCATGACCCGGTTCATCATGAGCCTGGAAGAAGCGGTGGAACTGGTGGTTTTCGCTTTCCAGAACGCCCAGAGCGGTGATATCATGGTACAGAAGGCGCCGGCCTGCACTATCGAGGTGCTGGCCCGGGCTGTGGAGGAGGTGTTCCATGCGGACAACCCGGTGAAGGTCATCGGCATCCGCCACGGGGAAAAGATGTATGAGACCCTGCTGACCAACGAGGAGTGCTCCCATGCCATTGACATGGGGAATTTCTACCGGGTACCCTGTGACAAGCGGGACCTGAACTATGACAAATATTTCAAGGACGGGGATGTGCAGAGGAATACCCTGACCGAGTTCAACTCCAGCAACACGGAGCTGCTGGACGTGGAGCAGGTGAAGGAGAAGCTGCTGTCCCTGAAGTACATCCAGGACGAATTAAAGGAGTGGGAGCAGTAAGGTGAAAAGCGGCAGGGAGCAGGCAGTGCTGGCACTGTCAGGAAAAAGCTTATTTCAGACAGGGCAAAGGATGCCGGCGCGGGACGCGGACTGGCAGGGGATCTATGAGGAATGCTGCCAGCAGGCAGTCCCTGCCCTTGCCTGGAAGAGCGTGGACAGGGAGGCGCTGCCCAAAGAGCTGGCCGATAGATGGAAGGACACCGTGGTCGCCCAGGCCTACCACAGCCTGCAGGTGACCTGGCAGCATCTGCAGGTCCATGAGCTGATGGAACAAGCAGAGATCCCCTATGTCATCCTAAAGGGCTGCGCCTCCGCAGCTTATTATCCGGCGCCCCTGGAGCGGACCATGGGGGATGTGGACTTCCTGGTCCGGCCCCAGGACCTTGCGAGGGCCGGGAAGGTGCTGGAGGCAGAGGGATTCGTGCCCTGGGAGGA
>NZ_SPGT01000069.1:0-1055 GCF_005845155.1 Clostridium sp. BSD2780061688st1 H5
TTAGATGCTGCAAATGGGGGATCATCGTTGTTGTGTCTGTAGGATTAGGGTGGATAGTAAAACCTACGATATACCGGTTTTCTGTCCCAATCTGGATGTTATACCCTGGTTTCAACTGTCCGTTTAACATGGCATCTTCTTTCATACGCATAAAGGTAGCGTCATGATCGGTTTTGGAGTAACTGTTCCTTCCCTCAAATGTTTCCAGAGATTTTTCGTATTTCTTTTTCCTGGGCAGGATATCTTTTTTAAATTCCCTGGCTTTTTTCTTTAACGGCTTATTTTCCGGCTCCCGTTCCAGTTTTTTGTCTATACTTTCCACAACAGCAGCCACCTGCTCTGCTGTGATCCGGGTATGTTCCCCCTTTTCTTCCAGATCCTCTTCCAGGTAGATCTGGTTTTCTTCCGCTACGATCTGATCGATTTCCCGGAGATGAGCTTTGATCTTTTCGTCCAGTTTCCGGTCATAATTCCGGACAGATTTATTCCATACAAAAGAATACTTATTGGCATTGGCTTCAATCTTTGTCCCATCCAAAAAGTAATTCTGCAGCTTGATATATTTTTTATCGATCAGGAGTTTGACAACTTCGTAAAAAATATCTTCTATGATGTCTTTCATTTGCAGGCGGAAACGGTTGATCGTACGGAAATCCGGTTTATTTCCTCCAGCGATCCACATGAAGTTGATATTTTCACGAAGAGCTTTTGCGATCATGCGGGAAGAGTATGTTTTCTGAGAATAAGAATAGATCATAACCTTCAGCATCATGCGTGGGTGATAAGCAGGGCAACCGCCCTGTTTGTATCTGTCGTAGAGTGGAGACAGGTCCAGACTGTCCACGATTGTATTTACGACCCGCACCAGATGATTTTCCGGTATAAAATCTTCAAAAGACAGTGGTAATTGTAACTGATCCATAGTATAATCTTTAAATGTGAGCATACCTTATTATATCACATAATAAGGGAAAAAGGAGAACGGCGTGGTAACCGTTCTCCTTTTTTATAGTCGGGTGTCCTTTCAGTCACTTCGTGACTTTTGGGACACCCTC
>NZ_SPGT01000006.1:0-156384 GCF_005845155.1 Clostridium sp. BSD2780061688st1 H5
ATGGGAGTTGGCATTTTGGCAAAAAGAGTGGTGCTGGAGCTAGGGCTCCAGCACCACCTTTGTCTACAGTCTGAGGAGTCCCGCTTTCGCGGGACTCCTGTCTCTGCATTTCCTGTTACGCCTGGAGAGCCTCCGGGTCCATCTCCTGCCCGTCGCTCCAGATATGCTCCAGATTGTAGAAGGAGCGGTTCTCGCTGTCAAAGACGTGGACGATCACATCGCCGTAGTCCAGGAGCACCCAGGTGCCGTCCCGGCCCTCCCGCTGCTTCATGACATATCCGGCCAGATGCATCTTCTCCTCCACATTGTCCACGAGGGCGTTCACCTGGCTGGAGCTGCCGCCGTCCACGATGACAAAATAGTCGGCGATGACGGAGATGTCTGAAATTCTGATGATCCGGATATCCCGGCCCTTTTTCTCGTCCAGCGCCCGGTAAGCGGTGAGCGCCATCTGATCTGCATGGTTCATAGGCTTTATTCCTCCTTTTTTCCCAGATATTTTTTATAGTAATTGTAGGTCTTCTCTGTGGCCGGATCCACGGGCAGTCCCTTTGTCTGCAGATAGACCAGGGAGTCCCGAAGGAGCAGGTAGAGGCACTCGTCTATGTCCTCAAAAGCCAGTCTCCTGGCCTCAGACATATCCGGCAGCTCCGCCCGGTTCGGCTCGATGTAGTCCGCGATGTAGAGGATCTTGTCCAGAAGAGTCATCTCCGGCTTGCCGGTGGTGTGGCACGCGATGGCGTTTAAAATGGTCCTGTCCCCGATATGGTACTTCTTTGCTGCCAGGAAGGCTCCCAGCTTGGCGTGGAGAAGGGAGGGGTTGGCCTCCTCGGCGGGGGTGATAAAAATGTGGTTTTTCTTACACATCCGTATCTTCTTGTCGTTGGGGATACATTTGGCGCAGTCGTGGAGAAGTCCGGCAGTCAGCGCCCGGTTCAGGTCCGCGCCGTAGCGCATGGCCAGAGCCCCCGCAGTGTACATGACACCCAGGGTGTGGTTGTACCGGTTCTTGTCCAGATATTTTTTCACCTTTCTGCGCATAACATCGATATTTTCATTCATGACACACACTTCCTTGAGAAAACTATTTTTCTGTTCTATCAATCTATGAGGTGTAGAGCTGATTTCTGTGGATATAGTCCACCACTGCCTCGGGCATGAGCCCGCCTACGTCCTCTTTATCCCGCAGCATGCGGCGCAGCTCGTGGGAGGATACATCCACCAGAGGCGTGTTGAGGAGGCGGATGTCCGCGCCGTATTTCCCGGTGAGGAGACGGATCTGGCGGCCCATGACCTCCCTGCTGCTCTTGTCGTCCCTGTAGGCGGCGAGGATGGTGCAGGTGGGGAAAAGCCGCTCCACGTGCACCCACTGCTCGATGGAGAACAGGGAATCCGCGCCGATGATGAAGTAAAAATGATCCTCCGGGTACAGCTCCTTAAAGTGCTCCATTGTCCCGTAGGAGCAGCTTACATCCTTCCTCTTCAGCTCATAGTCCTCCAGGCGGAATTTCCTGTAGCCGCTGATGGCCAGTGAGACCATCTGTGCCCGCTCCCGGGGCGTGGAGACGATATTTTTATTGTCCTTGTGGGGAGGATTTCCGTTTGGCATGAACCAGACCTGATCCAGCTGATAGTCCCGGCAGGCGTACTCTGCCAGGGTCAGATGGCCGTTGTGGACCGGATCAAACGTCCCTCCCATGATCCCGATCTTCTTCATAAAGGAACTCCTTTTGATCCTTTTACGGAAGCTGGATCTTCTTTTTCTCGTTTTTCCCCTCTCTGTAGAGGACGATCTTCTTGCCGATGACCTGCACCACCTGGGAGCGGGTGCGCTCTGCCAGCATGGCGGCAAGCTCTCTTGGATCGTCGGCGCAGTTCTGGAGGACGCTCACCTTGATGAGCTCCCGGGCCTCCAGAGCCTCGTCCACCGCCTTTGTGAGCTCAGGCGTCATGCTGTTCTTCCCGATCTGGAAAATGGGATCCATGGTCATGGCAAGGCTTTTCAAATAAGCCCGCTGCTTTGTCGTCATTTGCCTTCTCTCCTATCTTTATTATATGCTATCTGTAAAATCTAAATCTGCCTGTCACAAAATCCTACTTGTAATAGTCGAACTGAAGTCCGTACATGCGGACAGTGTCCCCCTCCTGGATGCCCTTGGCCTCCAGCTCCTCCAGGATACCGGTGTCCTTGAGGAACTTCTGGAAGAACTGAAATCCCTTCTCGGAGTCCAGGTTGGTGTAGCCCAGCATCTTCTCGATCTTGGGGCCCTCCACAACGTAGACATCGTCCTCCTTCTCCACCGTGTAGGGCAGATCCTCGTAGATCAGCTCGTCCTCCGGGAAGTACTCCTGCTGGAAGATGACCGGCTCGTCGTCCAGCTCGTCCAGACGTCTGGAAGCCTCGTACAGAAGCTCCTGGATGCCCTCTCCCGTCACGCCGGAGATGGGGAAGACCTGGATGCCCTGGGGCTCAAATTCCCGCTTCAGGCGTTCCACAGGGCTCTCCTGTCCCTCCTCCTGGTAGATGGCGTCGATCTTGTTGGCCGCGATGATCTGGGGCCTGTCGGCGATCTCCGGGTTGTAGGCGCGAAGCTCCGCATTGATTTTCCTGATATCCTCCACCGGGTCCCGGCCCTCTGTGCCGGCCGCGTCCACCACATGGATGATGAGCTTGGTTCTCTCAATGTGGCGGAGAAATTCATGGCCGAGGCCCACGCCCTCCGAGGCGCCCTCGATGAGTCCCGGGATATCTGCGATGACAAAGCCCTTGGCACCGGGCACGTCCACCACACCCAGATTAGGGCTCAGGGTCGTAAAGTGATAGTTGGCGATCTTCGGCCTTGCGTTGGTGACTCTGGACAGGAAGGTGGATTTCCCTACGTTGGGGAAGCCCACAAGCCCCACGTCCGCGATCACCTTCAGCTCCAGGTTCACCCACAGCTCCTGTGCCGGCTGCCCGGGCTGGGCGTACTTGGGAATCTGCATGGTGGCTGTGGCAAAGTGCTGGTTGCCAAGGCCGCCCTTTCCGCCCTTCAGGATGACCTGCCTGCGGTTGTCGCCGGACATGTCCGCAATGACCTTGCCGGACTCGGCCTCTTTGATCACCGTGCCCTCGGGCACCTTCAGTACGATGTCGTCCGCGTCGGCGCCGTGGCATCTCCTCTTGCCCCCCGGCTCTCCGTCCTTTGCCGCGTATTTTCTCCTGTGACGGAAATCCTGGAGCGTGTTCAGGCCTTCGTCCACCTCAAAGATCACGTCGCCGCCCCTTCCGCCGTCGCCGCCGTCGGGGCCGCCGTTGGGCACATAGAGCTCCCGCCGGAAGCTTACATGGCCGTCGCCGCCCTTGCCGGAGCGGATGAATATTTTTGCTCTGTCTGCAAACATGTCGTCAATCTCCTTATGAAAAAAGAGCCCTGCCGTTTGCAATATACGGCAGGGTCTTACCTTCGCTGATTACTGTGCTACTGGATAGATAGAAACCTGTTTCTTATCTCTTCCTTTTCTTTCAAATCTGACAACACCATCTACTAAAGCAAATAATGTGTCGTCTCCGCCGCGTCCTACATTGACACCTGGATGGATCTTCGTTCCACGCTGTCTGTAAAGGATGTTGCCGGCTTTTACGAACTGTCCGTCAGCTCTCTTCGCACCTAATCTCTTAGACTCGGAGTCACGTCCGTTCTTTGTAGAACCTACACCTTTTTTATGAGCAAAAAACTGAAGATTTAATTTCATCATGGTCGTTACACCTCCTCAAATCTTACCTGAATGTATTCCGAATAGTTGCTGTCATCTGCCATTGTCTCGAGTCCGAGGATCATGGCCTTTAACAGAAGTGCTGCCTCCCTGCCGGGACGGTCTGCAAGACGGAAATCAATGAGCCCCTCCATATCATCGGATACAAGGGAAGTCTTGTCATCCGTAAAGGCCTCAATGGCGTTCACTGTGTTGATCATCAGCACCGACGCCGCCGCGCAGACAATATCCTGTCCCGCCTCACTGAAGCCTGCATGTCCCTTTGCGAGAAAACCCGCACATTCTTTCTTTTCGTTCTGATAAATCGTCACCCGGATCATAAAACTGCCACCAGATGATTAAGCGTTGATTTTCTCAATCTTAACTGCTGTGTACTGCTGTCTGTGACCGTTTTTCTTATGATATCCAGTTTTTCTCTTATACTTGTAAACGATGACCTTCTTGGCTTTGCCGTTCTCTACAACGGAAGCCTCAACAGTTGCGCCCTCTACAGTGGGATTTCCAACCTTCAGTCCGTTGTCGCTCACTGCAAGCACCTGGTCAAATGTATAAGTCTCTCCAGCTTCCACACCAAGTTTTTCTACTTTAATGATATCGCCTTCTGCTACTTTGTACTGTTTACCACCTGTTGCTATGATTGCGTACATATGGCACCTCCTATTATCATTACTCGCCAGCTTCGGCGGCTCTCCGCTTTGGAGCGCACTTTTAGAACCTCGCTGTGCGGCACACTAGTGTAGTTTAGCATAAAGATCCGGGAAAATCAATGATTTTCCACAAATTAAATGAATTATTTTCGGAGACTTTGTCTGTCCCGCGAGCCATCCTTCTTACAGCAGATGGATGCCTGCCGCCTCTGCCGCCTCCACGGTCTCATCCGGCCAGATGGAGGACTGAACCTCGCCGATGTGTGCCTTGCGCAGGCAGAACATGCAGATGCGTGACTGGCCGATGCCGCCGCCGATGGTGTAGGGGAGCTCGCCGGCAAGGAGAGATTTCTGGAAGGGAAGCTCGGCCCTCTCCTCGCAGCCTGCCTCCTTCAGCTGACGGCGAAGGGAATCCTCGTCTACTCGCACGCCCATGGAGGACAGCTCCAGGGCAATGTCCAGCACCGGATAGTAGACGATGATGTCGCCGTTCAGCTCCCAGTCGTCGTAGTCCGGAGCCCGGCCGTCGTGCTTCTCGCCGGAGGCCAGCACCTTTCCGATCTGAGATACAAAGATGGCCTTCTTCTCTTTGGCAAAGGCACGCTCTCTGTCTTTGGGAGTCATGCCGGGGTACATGTCCTCCAGCTCCTGGGAGGTGATAAATGTGATCTCCTCGGGTAGGATGGGCTCTATGTAATTGTAGCGCCTGGAGATGTAGCTCTCTGTCTCCTTCAGTGCCTCGTAGACCTTGCGCACCGTGTACTGCAGCGTCTCTGTGTTCCGCTCCTCCCTGGAGATCACCTTCTCCCAGTCCCACTGGTCCACGTAGATGGAGTGGAGATTGTCGGTGTCTTCATCTCTGCGGATGGCGTTCATGTCCGTATAGAGACCTTCCCCTGAGTGAAAGCCGTATCTCTTCAGAGCGTAGCGCTTCCACTTGGCCAGGGAGTGGACGATCTCCGCAACGTCGTCGTTCTGCTCCTTAATGCCGAAGGCGACCGGGCGCTCCACTCCGTTCAGGTTGTCGTTGAGGCCGGTGGAGGGCTTCACGAAGAGGGGCGCTGAGACCCGGGTCAGGTGAAGGGACTTCGCAAGGGCCCGCTCAAAAAAATCCTTTACTTCTTTGATCGCGACTTCTGTCTCGCGTATGGTGAGAGGAGATGTATATCCCTCTGGTGTCATGAGACTGCTCATATACTTTTACCTCGCTTTTCTTTAATACTACGGTGCAGGGGTCAAAAGGAAATTGACCTGTGTGTCGTACCATGATTTATAATTATAAGAACTTTTTTAATAAAAAACAATATCCGTTTTACACCTGAGCTGTCCCCTGGCCGGGCTGCTCCTGCGGCGTCTTTGCGGACAGCCCCAGAAGCTCCAGGGCATTGAGGCGGAAAATCCGCTCCCTCTCCTTTTCTGTGAGGGGGAGATCCCCCAGATACCGGACAAATTCCTTCTGGCCTGCCCAGGGGGAGTCTGTGCCGAAGAGGATGCGGTCCGCGCCGTGGTTTTTGACAATGCGGAGGAACTGGTCATCGGGGATCTCACCCAGGACGACAGCGGTGTCGAACCAGACAGGCTCTCCCACCAGGTACTCCTCCACCTCGTCCCACCTGCGATAGCCGCCCATGTGGGCCAGGATCAGCCTGTCCGGCTGCACCTCGCGTATCACGGCTCTGGCCAGCCTGGGAGGACAGTGGACGCACTGCGGATAGCCCGGGTCAAAGCCCGCGTGAACGCTGATGATCAGCCCCAGCTCGGTGGCGTAGCTGATGATCCGCTTGTAGCGGATGTCGTCGATCATGACGCCCTGGTAGTCCGGGTGGAGTTTGATCCCCTTCATGCCTGCATCCCGGATGAAGCGCAGCTTTTCCTTATAGTCCTCATTGTCCGGGTGGATACCGCCAAAGGACAAAAGCCCCTCTCCCGGATCCTGCATCTTCTGGGCAAACCGGTTGATGGAGTCGAACTGGGAGGGCTTTGTCACCACGGGAAGGACCACAGAGAACTCAAGTCCCGCCTCCCTGGTGGAGGCCAGAAGACCGGACGCCATCCCGTTCGTGTAGGGGTGGGTGTGGCATCTGGACTCGAGAAAATCCAGAGTCTTCGAGGCGATCTTCTCCGGGAAAATATGTGTATGAAAGTCAATCACCGCATTGTTCCTCCTGTTTCCTCAGCTCGTTGTAGCAGTAGCCGATAATGTCCTTTCGGGTGATGATCCCGATAAAGTTTTCCTGGTCGTCCACCACGGGGACAAAATTCTGCTCCATGGCTCTCCCGATCAGATCCTCCATCTTGGACTTGGCCGTCACGCACTGGTAGTCCAGACGCCGGTCCACCTTCATGATGCTGATATTCTCGGCCTCCTTCAGATTGAAGAGGTCCAGCTTCTTCAGGCCCCACAAAAGGTCGCCCTCTGTGATAGAGCCCACGTATTTTCCATCACGGCTCAGAATGGGGATGGAGGAGTACTTGTGGTACTCCATGATCTCGAGGGCCTGCCGGACTGTGTGATAGTCGTAGATGTAGGCGATCTCCACCTTGGGCTTCAGGAAAAACAGGATGTTGCTGTTTGCGTGCTTCATTTCTCCTTTAACGCTCCTTGTATATGTGCTTTAGATCTGTGTTGTGACAAAAATATCGTAGATGGCTCTGATGGCTGCCTCAAAATCGTGGTTCCGCACGCCGATGATGATGTTCAGCTCACTGGAGCCCTGGTCGATCATCTTCACATTGACATTGGCGTGGGCCAGAGCGGAGAAGATCCGGCCGGAGGTTCCCCTTGTGGCCTTCATGCCCCTTCCCACAACGGCGATGAGGGCGAGATCAGACTCCAGCTCCACAAAATCCGGTTCCACGGCTCTGTGGATGCCCGCGATGACCTCCTGCTCCTTCTCCTCAAACTCGTCCTGGTGGACAAAGATGGTCATGGTGTCGATGCCGGAGGGCATGTGCTCGATGGAGATGTCGTTGTCCGCAAATACGCCCAGCACCTTGTGGCAGAAGCCCACCTCGGAGTTCATCATGGCCTTCTCCACGGTGATGGAGGCAAAGTCACGTTTGCCTGCAATGCCGGTGATGGTAAAACGGGGGGTGCGGCAGGTGGCCTCCACGATGAGAGTGCCCTTGTCCTCAGGACAGTTTGTATTGCGGATGTTGATGGGAATTCCCTCCTTGCGGACCGGGAAGATAGCGTCCTCGTGGAGGACGGAAGCTCCCATGTAGGACAGCTCCCGCAGCTCCCTGTATGTAATGACATCGATAGCCTTCGGATTTTTGACTACGCGGGGATCTGCCACCAGGAAGCCGGACACGTCCGTCCAGTTCTCGTACATGTCAGCGTGCACCGCCTTTGCCACGATGGAGCCGGTGATGTCGGAGCCGCCCCTTGAGAAGGTCTTGATCCTACCGTCAGGAAGGGAGCCGTAAAACCCGGGGATCACCGCCCTCTCACAGTCCGCCAGCCTCTCGGCGAGAACCTGGTTCGTCTTCTCCGCGTCAAAGGCTCCGGACTCCTGGAAGAAGATCACGTCCGCCGCGTCGATGAAGGTGTAGCCCAGGTACTCCGCCATGACGATACCGTTCAGGTACTCGCCCCTGGATGCCGCGTAGTCCCGGCCGATCTTGCGGCTGAAGTTCTCCCGGATGACCTGGAATTCCTCTGTGAGATCCAGTGTCAGGTCCAGCCCCCGTATGATCTCATCGTATCTGGCCTTGATGTCCAGGATCATCTTCTCAAACTGCTCCTCCTCGTCCTCCTCGCGCAGGGCGAGAAGATAGCAGCTGTAGAGCATGTCTGTCACCTTGGTGTCCTGGGGGTGGCGTTTTCCCGGTGCTGACGGGACCACATATCTGCGGGACTCGTCCTGGCGTATGATGTGGCCTGCCTTTTTGAACTGGGCTGCACTTGCCAGAGAGCTGCCGCCGAATTTTACTACTTTTTTCATCTGTCAATCCTCCGTAATCGTCTTGTGTTTTTGCCCGGAATACTCAAAGTCCGGTGTAGATATATTGAATGGCTCTGTCCTGCTACACGTCCAGTATGTGGTAGGCCATGTCCGGCTGGAAGACCACGCCCTTTATTCCAAGGCGGGATGCGGCCTCTGTGTTGACCTGTCTGTCGTCAAAGAAGACGGCCCTCTTCGGGTCGATGCCGTATTTTTCCAGAAGCAGGCGGTAGATCCTCTCCTCCGGCTTGATGCAGAGCACCTCGTAGGAGAAGAGCCCTCCGTCAAATTCCTCCAGAAAGCCCATGCACTGCTTTGTCTTCTGATACAGATGCTCAGAATAGTTGGACAGGTAGTAGAGCTTCAGCCCCTCCTTTTTCAGGAAGCGAACCAGCCTCTCCGTGTAGGGAAGGGGAAAGATGGTGTGCTCTATCCCGCTGTACACCTGGCGGATCTGCTCCTCGTAGGCCGGAGCGTTCTCTATAAAGAGCTGCTCCCACTCCCGGGATGTGATGCCGCCCCTGTCTCCTCTCTCCCAGTCCTCGCTGCGGAAAACGGCGTCTGCCAGTATCTCGCTCGTCCTCTCATCGTACCCGAGAGACGCAAGGTAGGGACGCCAGTCGTATCCGAGAAGCACATTGCCCAGGTCAAAGATGACCGCCTCTGTGTCCTCCTCCATAAAAGCCAGTCTGTCTCTCATTTTGTATTCTCCTTTGCCGTGACGTCAGCGAAGGAGGCGCCAGTCACTTTTTTCAGATCCTGGGGGGAAAGCTGAAGCTGCATGCCCAGCTTCCCGCCGCTTATATAGATGTAGTCCAGCTCTTCCGCGTCCGCCTGGATCACGGTGGGGAACTGCTTTTTCATGCCGATGGAGGTACAGCCTCCCCGGACATACCCGGTCACCTTTGTCAGATCCTTTAAATGGAGCATCTCCACGGATTTCTCCCCCACAGCCTTTGCGGCCTTCTTGAAATCGATCTCCTCTGCAATGGGGATGACGAACACGTAATGGGCTCCTGTCCTTCCCACAGTCACCAGAGTCTTGTAGACCCGCTCGTGGGGCAGGCCCAGCTGGTCCGCCACGTGTACCCCGTCCGTAAACTCCCCGCACTCGTAGGTCTGATACGTGTAGGGGATGCCGGCTCTGTCGAGAATTCTCATGGCGTTTGTCTTCAGTTCTTTTTTGCTCATGTCTTACTCCTTCATTTCCTGTTCTATCATACCACCCAAAAAGAGTGCTTGGCAACGTTTTACTTGATGTCCTGCCCCAGCTCCTCCAGTGCCTTAAGCTCCTGCGGGCTTCCGGCGTAGAGCTCCAGGCGGTGAAAATGAAGGGGCGCAGGCTCCTCCTGTGCCCAGCGGTAAAAGGCGCCCGTCACAAGCTCCGGCTTCAGGTTGTCGGCGCTTCCGGCAGCCAGTCTAAGGAACAGGCCCTCCTTTTTCACTGCTGCACCGTAGATCAGAGGGCGTATATCCAGCTCCTTCTCACTCCTCTTTGTCTTCTTCAGGACAGGGATAGAGGGCTGCGCGAGGAAGGCCTCAAGTTTGTCCGCCCGGAAGGGGCTGGCAGAGGGAGCCGCGGCCCCGTCTTTGACCGTCACAAGGTAGTCTGCCGCTGAGACGATGGTCATGCCGCTGGCCTTTTTCTCATCGCTGATCTGCCGAAAGCTGACCACCTCAAGCCCCTCCGGCATGACGGCGTTCAGCGCCTGGACAGCCCGGGAGGAGGGAACCGGCTCTCTCAGCTCGATGTCCATGTACTCTCCGTCGCTGGTGAGGCCGATGCCCAGAGGCTGGGCAAAGGACATGATCATGTGGGGGCTGTATCCCCCGGTAAAGGCGATGGGGATGTCTGCCCTTCTCATAGCCTTCTGAAAGCACCGCATCACGTCCAGATGCCCGATAAACCGCAGGATGCCGTATTTGCGGAATTTAATTCTTACCTTCAACGCAGACACCTCCTTTCCATCTGGCCACGCCGCAGCCGGAACACTGCTGTCGGCAGTTTGGCGTGACTTCCCCTCTCATGGCTCTCTCCCACTCTCGGCGGAGAAACTGCTTTGTCACACCGATGTCGATAAAGTCCCAGGGGAAGATCTCATCCGCCCCTCTCTCACGCTCGTTGTAGAAGGCCAGGTCAATGCCGGTCTTCTCAAAGGCCTCCAGCCATTTCTCGTAGTGGAAATTCTCTGTCCAGGCGTCGTAGATGCAGCCAGACCTATAGGCCTCAAGGACAGCCCTGCCCACTCTCCGGTCTCCCCGCGCCAGTATCCCCTCCAGGACAGTGACCTCCGCATCGTGCCAGTTGTACTTCAGGCTCTTGCGGTTCAGCTGATCCTGGAAGGCGTGCTTGACAATGGCAGCCCTTGCGATATACTCTTCGTTGCTATACATCCGGGCCCACTGGAAGGGGGTGAAGGGCTTGGGGATAAAGAAGGAGGAGCTGGCCGTGATCTGGCATTTTCCATTCCGCTGATCCTTGGGGATCTCGTAGTACCGCCGGGCCACCTTGTCCGCCAGAACGGCGATGGCCTCCATGTCCTCCCTCGTCTCCGTGGGAAGTCCCAGCATGAAGTAGAGCTTGACCTTGTTCCAGCCGCCCTCAAAGGCCTGTCCTGCTCCGGTCAGGATGTCCTCCTCTGTCAGTCCCTTGTTGATCACGTCCCGCATCCGCTGGGAGCCAGCCTCAGGGGCAAAGGTCAGGCTGCTCTTCTTCACATCCTGGACCTTGCTCATAACGTCCAGGGAGAAGGCGTCAATGCGCAGAGAGGGAAGGGAGATGTTGATTCCCCTCTCGTTGCATTCGTCGATGAGGAAACTGACCAGCTCCTCCAGCTTGCTGTAGTCGCTGGAGCTTAGGGAGCTCAGGGAAATCTCCTCGTGCCCGGTGCTTTCCAGCATGCGGCGGGCGTACTCCTTCAGGGTCTCCACGTCCCGCTTCCTGGTGGGCCGGTACAGCATGCCGGCCTGGCAGAAGCGGCAGCCCCGGATGCATCCTCTCTGGATCTCCAGTACCACCCGGTCCTGTGTCACCTTGATAAAGGGGACAATAGGGCGCTCCGGGTAGGTGGTCTGCGCCATGTCCATGACTACCTGCTTCTTGACCACAGCGGGCACTCCCGGCTCCGTAGGCTCAAAGGAGGCAATGGTGCCGTCCTCCCTGTATTCTGTGTGGTAGAACATGGGGACATAAATCCCCTCGATCCGGGCCGCTTTGAGGAGAAAATCCCTGCGGCTTCCGCCGGAACTTTTGTTTTCCTTATAGACATCCAGAAGCTTCCGGTAGACCGTCTCCCCCTCCCCGATATAGAAGAGGTCGAAAAAGTCCGCCAGCGGCTCCGGATTGTAGGCGCAGGGGCCGCCCCCTATGACAATGGGACAGTCCTCATCCCTCTGGGCAGCCAGAAGGGGGATGCCGGAGAGATCCAGCACCTGCAGGATGTTTGTGTAGCACATCTCATACTGGATGGTGATGCCCAGAAAATCAAAGTCCTTTATGGGATCCTGGGACTCCAGGGCAAAGAGGGGAATGTGCTCCTCTCTCATGATCCGGTCCAGATCTGTCCACGGGGAGTACACCCTCTCGCACCACACATCCTCCATCCGGTTGAACATGTCGTAGAGGATCTGGATGCCCAGGTGGGACATCCCGATCTCGTACACATCGGGAAAGCACATGGCAAAACGGATATCCACCTTGTCCCTGTCTTTCATCACCGAGTTCACCTCTCCGCCGATGTAGCGGGCAGGCTTCTCGACTTTTAGTAATATTTCATCACTTAACGCCAGTTTACGCATAAAATCCACCTTTATTTTGAATTAATTGAACAAACGCATATTCATACATTTTTACATTATACAAACTCTGGATGGGAAAATCAATGTAAAGATGGGAAAAGGCCTGCACAGGAGGGCTGGACATACAAAGACCGGACGATCATATGCCATGATGGATATTCCCGTCCGATCTTTCCTGCGCTGTGAATAACGCTGGCTTTTCTTTTTATATTTATAAATGTCAGGGAGCTTCCTCCTGGCCGGTGAGGCTCTGGATTTCCTGCCACACAGTCCGGACATCCACCCCCTCCTCCACAGCCTCTGTGATCTGGCTGCTGCTGACATCCGCCACTGTGATATCGTAATTGTCCATCATGACAAAGCCGATAAAGAGAAGACAGCAGAGTATGACCCGCAGGCCGAAGAGGCCGGAGCTCTCCCTGTCCTCACCGTCCCCGTAGAGGCTGTTGTAGGCGTTCCTGTACCTCGGGTGGACAGCCGGGGAGAAGCTTTTCTCACTGTACAGACTCCTTGTCTGGGCGAGGAGCGCCCGCCTTCTTTTTTCTGTGTCTGTTCTGTCCATCTGCTCTTCCTCCCTTTATATTCTAAAGGATTATTATATCTCTATGCGATTAAAAGGAAATTGATGAAAAGAGACTTAGAAGAATTATTTTACTTTTTAATTAACAAAAGACCGGAAGAAATATACTATCTTCTGGTCTTTTGCGGATTAATAATTCGGTGTTTTAAGCCCAAGAGTTGATATTAGTGCCTCCTGAAGGACTCTTGAGACATTGATGCCTGCATGTTCAGCCTCATAGTTCAGCCAACTGGGTAAAGCAACATTTCTCCTAACCGTTTTTGTGTCTATTTTTCTTCTGTACTCACCAGAGTCAATGTCTACCAAAGAAATGACAGTATTACCCTCGCCAGCAAAAACTCCATCATTTGCATTAAGCCCTTCTAATGCAGATGGTTTAGGAATAGGTTTATTTGCATCTTCCAGCGATACGCATTTTACTTCAATTGCGTCTCTTGCCATTTCAATTGCATTGCTCATATTTTCCCCTTCAGTTAAAATATCAAAATCAGGGACTTCGATTAGAATATTATTTTCTGTTTTAGTGAATAAAACTGGGTAAACGGCTTTCATATAATCTCCTCCTTCTGGCAATCCTAAAACTTATAAAAGCCCTCTTCTTCTCAATATCGCTCTGGCCAATCGCTCATCAATTTCATTGTGTCGTGGAACAGTTTCCTGTTCATCTCCTCTAGTATAAACATCATGACTGCTACCATGGCGTTCGAAGACAAATCCACCGTCTTCTAGTTTTTTGATCAAATCACGCCTTTTCAAAAAGTATACATCCTCCTTATAATTAATTATACACACTAATTACACAAAATACAATGCTGCGGCAAAAATTGCCTCTTGTATATGCTTCGGTCAGTTGAATGTGGCCTGTGGTTCCTATTATAAATATATTTTCGGAAGAAACTGGGAAATTTGGGCAAAAACAAAGCCAACTGAGACTCAATAAAAACTAATACTAATAAAGGGGAAAAAGAATTTTAAGAAAAAATAAATGGAAGCAATGGGGCTCGAACCCATGACCTCTCGCGTGTGAGGCGAACGCTCATCCCAGCTGAGCTATGCTTCCATGTCTATTATTATATCACTATGTCTGAAAAATGCAAGGACGAAACACAAAAATGATAATTTAAAAACAATTTTGTTAAATGTTTGACAACGAAGAAAATTGTGCGTATCTTATATTTACAAAACAGAAAAATAAGAGTACAATACCATCTGAACATTAACTAGGAGGTAACAAAAGATGAATACAGAGGCAGTGATCTCAGTCCTTGTCTTTCTTCTCGTCATGGCTGCGATCATATCTGAAAAAGTGCACCGCTCCGTGGCCGCAATGGCCGGAGCTGTCATCCTTCTTCTCTTCCACGTGCTGTCCATCGAGGAGGCCACGTCCTACGTGGATATCAACACGATCGGCGTACTGGTGGGTATGATGCTCTTTGTGGCGGTTGTCAAGAATTCCGGTCTGTTTGAGTATGTCGCCATCAAGGCGGCGAAGCTCACAAAAGGAAGACCCATGGCTATCATGGTTGTATTTGCCGTCATCACGGCGCTGCTGTCCGCCTTTCTGGACAACGTGACCACCGTGCTCCTGATCGGGCCCATGACAATTGCCATCACGCAGATGCTGGAGGTCAACCCCATCCCCTATCTTCTTTCCCAGATCATGGCGTCCAATATCGGCGGTACAGCCACGCTGATCGGTGACCCGCCCAATATTATGATCGGAAGCGCTGCGGGACTGAGCTTTGTGGATTTCGTGATCAACACTGGAAGCGTGATCGTCATCATCATGGCCGTGACTGTGGTGATCTACTATTTCATGTACAGAAGCCGGATCAGCGTAGTCAAGGAGAACATGCAGAAGGTCATGGAGCTGGATGAGGACCGCTCCATTAAAGATAAGCCACTTCTCATAAAAAGTGTTATAATGACTATAGTGGTAGTGATCGGATTTGTGTTCCATTCACAGCTCCAGGTAGAGTCGGCCACAGTCGCGATGTTTGCCGCTGGCTTTATGCTCATCTTTGGAAAGCAGGATGCGGAAGAGATCATCCTTGGCGTGGAGTGGTCCACGATCCTCTTCTTTATCGGGCTCTTTGTCGTTGTTGGAGGACTGCAGAAATCCGGTGTCATCTCCTCCATGGCTGAGGTAATGGTCGGATTTATCGGAAACAACGAGGCGCTGGGCATTATCGTTATCCTGTGGGTGTCCGCCATCATCTCGTCCTTCCTGGACAACATTCCTTTTGTGGCGACTCTCATTCCGCTGATCCTCACAATGGAGAGCAGCGGTGTGGATGTAGCTCCCCTGTGGTGGGCTCTCTCCCTGGGCGCATGCCTGGGAGGAAACGGCACGCTGATCGGAGCCAGCGCCAATGTGGTACTGGCAGGAGTCAGCTCAAAGAACGGCTATCCGATCACCTTCATGCAGTACACGAAAATAGGATTTCCGCTGATGCTTATCTCAATCTTGATCAGCATGGTCTACCTGCTGCTCCGTTTTGCGTAGGCGCCCGGCGGAGAAAAGGAAGGAGAGGCTTTTATGAACAGAAACACAGTGAGCGGAGATATTATCGACTGGCAGCTCAGACAGATGGGCGCCTCGAATATCACATTTGTAAACAGCAATATGTACATTGTTGACTTTAAGCTGGAGGGCGGACTTCTTGTGTCCTACGTGTTCAATATTACCCGGGGAGACAAGTATTTCCTTCAGAGGATGCGCCCCTATGCCATGGTCCAGGGCAAATATGCCAACACGGCACAGATCGCCGAATTTATTGAAAAGGATCTGTCCAAGTTCCGCAACGCGGAGCACAGCCGCAATTTTGACAAGTTTATTGAGATTTCAAAAAAGGGAGCTGAATTTGCGGAGGCTCTTGAAAATCTCTTCCTCAATTACAATGTGGGCAAGGAGGAGATGGAGAGCATGGAGGAAAAGCTGGACAGACTGCTGGAGCACATCGGGCAGGCAAAGAAGAAGGCCGCGCCCATCCAGGTGCCTCCACTGAACGAAAACGAAAAATAAGGTCAAAGAAAATCCTCATGGAGCTCCATGAGGATTTTTAAATTATCTGTCTTTAGATTACCTGTCTTCCTATCTGTCCGCCAGCTCTTTGACAATGTCCTCCCAGCTGACGCCCCTCTCCACCATGAGCACCATGGCGTGGTAGAGGAAATCCGCCATCTCGTACTTGACCTCCTCCGGGTTGGGGTTCTTGGCCGCGATAATGATCTCTGTGGCCTCCTCTCCCACCTTCTTGAGGATCTTGTCGATTCCCTTCTCAAAGAGGTAGTTTGTGTAGGATCCCTCCTTGGGGTGGTCCCTTCTGTCCACAATGGTATTGTAGACGCTCTCAAACACCTGAAGCGGATTGGTCTCGTCGTAGTCCGATCCCACCAGTGGCTGGAAGAAGCAGGTCGGATTGCCGGTGTGGCAGGCCGCTCCCACCTGGTCTACCTTGGCCAGGAGGGTGTCCTTGTCGCAGTCGATGGTCAGGGAGTGGACGTACTGGAAGTGTCCGCTCGTCTCCCCCTTCACCCAGAGGCACTGGCGGCTTCTGCTGTAGTAGGTCATCCGCCCGGTCTTGATGGTCTGGTCAAAGGCCTCCTCATTCATGTAGGCCAGCATCAGCACCTCCTGGGTCTTGTAGTGCTGCACGATGACCGGGATCAGTCCTTTGTCGTCTGTCTTAAACTCAGAGAAATCCATCATACTCTCAAAGGAAGTCATCTGGATCTGCTCTTCCTCGCATTTCTTCTTGAAGTCATCGAAATTCATGTCCGTCTGGCTCACATACTTGCCGGAAAGCCCCCGCACGCCGGAGCACTTCAGAATCTTGAAGAGCTCTTTTTCCTCCATGGTGTCTGTCAGCACCACGCAGGGGATATCCGTCACGTTGATCACAGAGTTCAGATCCAGACGATGCATGAAAACAAGCTCGCTGGCGTACTCGTTGATGAGGTGCTGGTGCTTGAAGAGGGCGTCAAAGTCGTTCAGCGAGACAGCGATCTTCTCCTTGCCGAAGCGCTTGGACACGTCCTCTATAAGCTTCTGGTTGTCTGCTTTAGAGAAGTTCAGCATGGCTCTCTTGGCGCCTGCGTAGAGGATCTTTTTGATGTCCTCCTGCCGCTTTACATTTCCGCCCGCCACCATGGGAATGTGGATGACGCGGTTAATTTTCTTCATGAGGTCAATGGCCTCGTCGTGGTCCTCATCAGAGTCTGACAGGTCAAATACAAGGAGCTCGTCCGCTCCGTGCTCACTGTAATATCTGGCAAGGGAAATGACATCGTCGCTCACTACCGTATGGTCGTCGAACCAGCGAACCGCCTTGCCGGAGTCGATAAAGATACAGGGTATCAGTCTTTTATAACTCATTTCTCTTCCCCTTTTCCTTTCCTATAAAGTACCCTTTGTGGTCCAGGCTCCCTCGATGCGGGGTTCCATGGATACAGCCATATCCAGGGCCTTGCCAAAGCCCTTGAAGAGGGCCTCGGCGATATGGTGGTTGTTTATGCCGTCCAGCACCTTCAGGTGCAGGTTCATCTTTGCGCTGTAGGAGATGGCATAGAAAAATTCCCGCACCATCTCTGTGTCCAGATCTCCGATCCGCTCTGCCGTAAACGGGGCATCATAGTTAAAATACGGGCGGCCGGACAGGTCGATGGCGCACAGAATGAGGGTCTCGTCCATGGGGAGCAGGAAATTGCCGTATCTCTTGATCCCTTCCTTTCCTCCCAGGGCCTCCAGGATGGCGCTGCCGAGGACAATGCCGGTGTCCTCCACCGTGTGGTGGCAGTCCACATCCAGGTCTCCCGCGGCCCTCACGGTCAGGTCAAAGAGCCCGTGGCGGGCAAATCCGTTCAGCATGTGGTCAAAGAAGCCGATGCCGGTCTCTATGTCCGTCTTTCCGGTTCCGTCCAGGCAGATGGTGACCTCTATGTCTGTCTCCTTTGTGGTTCTTCTGATCGTCGCTTTTCTGTCCATATCTGTATTACGCCTCCTTGTCCTCAAAGCGGACTTTGATGGAATTGGCATGTGCCGTCAGGTGCTCCGCCTGGGCAAAGGCCTCAATGTCCGTGTGTATCTTCTCAAGGGCCTCCCTTGAATAGCCGATGATGCTGGATTTCTTGATGAAATCATCCACTGACAGGGGAGAGAAAAACCGGGCCGTGCCGTTGGTGGGGAGCACGTGGTTGGGGCCCGCGAAATAGTCGCCCAGGGGCTCGCTGGCATACTCCCCGATGAAAATGGCGCCCGCGTTGCGGATCTTTGTCATCACATCGTAGGGGTTCCTTGTCTGGATCTCCAGGTGCTCTGAGGCAATTTCATTGGCAATGTCGATGGCCTCATCCATGTTCTCTGCCACAAGGATGTAGCCGTAGTTGTCCAGTGATTTCCGGATGATCTCGCTTCTGGAGAGCACCCCGAGAAATTCGTCCACCTCCTCAGACACCCGCCGTGCCAGCTCCTCGCTGGTGGTGACAAGGATGGCGCTCGCCAGCTCGTCATGCTCGGCCTGGGACAAAAGATCCGCTGCCACATACCTGGAATTGGCGCTGTCGTCAGCGATGACTAGGATCTCGCTGGGACCTGCGATGGCGTCAATGCTGACATACCCGTAGACAGCCTTCTTGGCCAGGGCCACGTAGATGTTGCCCGGCCCCACGATCTTGTCCACCTTGGGGATACATCCGGTGCCGTAGGCCAGTGCGCCTACAGCCTGGGCTCCTCCCACCTTGTAGATCACGTCCGCCCCCGCCTCGTTGGCAGCCACCAGAGTGTTGGGATTTACCTTTCCGTCCTTCCCGGGGGGAGTCACCATGACGATCTCCTCCACTCCCGCCACCTTTGCGGGCACGATGTTCATCAGCACGGAGGAGGGATAGGCGGCCTTTCCGCCGGGCACGTAGACTCCCACCCTCTGCAGGGCTGTCACCTTCTGGCCAAGGATGGTGCCGTCCGGCTTGCTGTCAAACCAGCTGTACTGCCGCTGCTTCTCGTGATAGCTGCGTATATTAACGAGAGCCTTCCGGATAATGGAGATGAGCTCCTCCCCGGCCAGCTCGTAGGCCTCCCGGATCTCTTCCTCCGTCACCCGGATATTCTGCTCATTGATGTCAGCGTGGTCAAATTTCGCGGTGTACTCGAACAGAGCCTCATCGCCCTTTGCCTTCACATCCTCCAGGATGCGGGTCACACCCTCCTCGTAGCTGCCGTACTGGTTGGGACTTCTCTTCAGAAGGTCCTCCAGCAGGTTTCTCCTTGTATGTCTGTCCAGCTTCTGTATCCTCATGTTCACAATCCTTCCTTCCAATCTGTCTTTCAGTCACGCTCTCGCTTACTCTTTCAATCGCGGTCCGCTAAATCACCGTTCGCAGGCGGGTGATGAGATCTCTGATCCTGTCGCTCTCCATCCGCATGCTGACCGGATTTACGATCATTCTGGCAGAGATGGGGCACACCTCCTCCAGCACGGTCAGGCCGTTTTCCCGCAGGGTGGAGCCGGTCTCCACGATGTCCACGATGACCTCAGAAAGGCCCACAATGGGGGCCAGCTCGATGGAGCCGTTAAGCTTGATGATCTCCACGGTCTGATGCTTTGTGTTGTAGAAATAGTCCTTAGCGATATTGGGGTATTTTGTGGCCACCCGGATGAGCTCGTGGTGCTCCAGCAGAGGAGCCGCCTTCTTGGGCCCGCAGACACACATGCGGCAGGCGCCGTAGCCCAGATCCATGACCTCGTGGACCTTTCGCCCCTCCTCCAGGATGGTATCCCTGCCGACGATCCCGATGTCCGCCGCCCCGTATTCCACATAGGTGGGCACGTCAGGGCCCTTTGAAAGGAAAAACCGGAGTTTCAGATCCTCGTTTGTGAAAATGAGCTTTCTGGACTTCTCGTCCTTCATCTCCTCACAGGTGATGCCGATCTTCTCAAAAAGCTCCAGTGTATGTTTTGCAAGTCTGCCCTTTCCCAGGGCAAATGTCAGATATCTCATAATTACTGCTCCTGTTCCTTACTGCCTACAACCTTCTCCTCCCCTGTGATAAGGTTGATCATTAAGATCTGTCTGTCCGCCTGAATGTAGATCAGGCTTCCGGCATAGTATTCTTTTCCGTACCTCTTGTAGTCGTCCAGCGTCTTCCCCGTCTCCTTGCGCAGAAGCTCCGTGTTCTTGAATTTGTCCCGGAATTCCTTGGCCAGCTCGATAGCAGACTTCTCCATCCCCTTGTCATAGAGGATGAGGGTGTTTTTGCGGGAGTAGGTGATCCGCACGTGCTGTCTTGTGAGAGCCTTCATCAGCTCATCGATGACCAGGGCGAAACCGATGGAGGGGGACTCCTTGCCGAATTTCTCCAGAAGATGGTCGTACCGGCCGCCCTTTACGATGGCATCCCCTGTTCCGAAGGTGTATCCACGGAAAATGATGCCTGTGTAGTAGCCGTAGGTTCCGCTCATGCTCAGGTCAAAGCTGATGTACTTCTCGGCCCCGTATATCTTCAGAATATCGTAGATCTGCTCCAGGCGGCGCAGGGCCATGATAGCCTTGGAGTTGGGGGCGATGTTCCGGGCCTGAGCCAGCACCTCCACGCCTCCGAACAGGTCGCCCAGTCCGGAGAGGGCCTCCTTTGCGCTCCTTCTCACCTGGATGCTGTCCAGATACTCCTCCACGCCGAAGTAGTTCCTGTTACCTATGAGCTCCCGCACCCGCATCTCGGCTTCCGAATCCAGGGAGGCATCCTCGATCAGGCTCTGGAAGAAATCCACGTTTCCCACGCTGACCTGAAACTCACGCAGCCCGATGGAGGACAGACAGTCCACTACCATGGCCAGCATCTCAGCGTCGGCCTCCACCGTGTCCACGCCAATCAGCTCCGCGCCCATCTGAGTATTCTCCCGCATCCTGCCCTGGTAGCTGGAATGATTGACAAATGTGTTCCCTGTGTAGCAGAGACGGATGGGAAGCTCCTCCTCCCCGAAGAGGGTGGCCGCCGCTCTCGCGATGGAGGGGGTGATGTCCGGCCTGAGCACAAGGGTATTGCCCTCCTTGTCAAAGAACTTGTAAAGCTCCTTTGAGGGGGTGGTGCCGATCTCTTTGCGGAAGACATCAAAATACTCGAAAGTAGGTGTCTGGATGTCGTGATAGCCGTAGAGCTGCAGCACCTTGTGCAGACGGCTCTCCAGGGAAAGCTTTTTGCCGCACTCCACGTTGTATATATCACGGACTCCCTCCGGTGTATGTAGTAACTGTTTCATGAAAATCCTCCTCGCACTTTACCGTGCTAAAACGTTAAAACTCTTTTGCAATTATACGCACTTTTTTATGTATTGTCAAGTTTGTCCCTCATGGACAGATCCAGGTTCATAAGATCCAGATAGGGCAGATAGACCTTTGCCTTCATATCCAGAAAGAAGCGGGGATCCAGCTCGTCCATGCGGAAGCTCTTGCGTCCTCCCTGGCGGGAGCGGTTCCAGAACTTCAGGAGCTCTTCAAACCGCATGTAGTAGGCCCTGTGCTCACCGCTGAAGTAGATGAGAAGGAAAGCCACCCCGCCCTGCCGTTCAAATTTTTCCATAAATACGGCCTGGTGCTCGTGAATATTCTGGATGGGGAAGGTGCCCTCCGCGCACTCCTTTGCGTCAAAGCATACCGGAATTCCCTGGACAACGCCGATATAGTCCACTGTGCTGCGCTGCTCGAAATAGGCCAGGGTGATCTGTCGGTGCTCCTTGTCCATCCGGACCGGTGTGATGGGGGTGGGGATCTTCTGGATCAGGGCGATATTTTTTTCCGCGTACCGCTCGTTAGTCCTGTTGATGATATCCTCCAGCTCTGATCCCCTCAGTCCTCTTGTATTCCATGTGGCCATTGCTATTTCTCCTCCTTCAGTATCCTGGAAAAGAGATCCGGGAGAGGCGCCTCAAAGGCTTTTCCTGAAAGATGGGCAAGGGGGCCCGCTATCTCAGGAAAGACCATGCGGTGGGCGTGGAGAAGCTGGCTTTTCAGGCCGTAGGCCTTTTTGAAGCGGTCGTTTACCCTCCTGTCCCCGTACTTGTAATCCCCGATGATGGGATGCCCCGTCCCCGCCAGGTGGGCCCTGATCTGATGGGTGCGGCCGGTTATCAGATGCACCTCCAGAAGGGTGGCGTCTCTTATGATGGATACCGGCCGGTACTCTGTCTCGATGAACAGATCCTCCGGGGCGTTCTTTCTTTGGTGGACAGTGACCCGGTTTGTCCGTCTGTCCTTTTGCAGCCAGCCCCGTATCCGCTGGGATTCCTCCACTCTGCCCCTGACAAGGCACAGATAGTACTTTTTCAGGCTCCTGTCCTTGAAGAGGCGGCTCAGCTCCTGGAGCCCGGCAAGGCTCTTCCCTGCGGCGATGAGGCCGCTTGTGTTCCTGTCCAGACGGTTGCACACAGAGGGCCGGAAGGTGCGCAGCTCCTCCTCTGTGAGCTGCCCCGTCTCCAGCAGGTAGCGGATGACATACTCGGTCATGGACAGCTCCCGGTTGTCTGCCCTCTGGGACAGGATGCCGGCGGGCTTGTTTAAAAGGAGGACGTGGTCGTCCTCGTAGACGATGTCACTGCCTGTCAGGCGGAAGGGGCTCCTTTCCTCACCGGCTTTCCCGGCAGCTTTCCCAGGAACCTTCCCGGCATTTTTTGCTGTGTCCGAGAAGCCGTCGATGGTCTCCTCAGACAGGAAGAGCCGCACCACGTCTCCCTGGGCCAGCTTTTCACTGCCGGAGGCCTTCTTTCCGTTGAGGACAATGTTCTTTTTGCGGAGCATCTTGTAGAAAAAGCTTTTGGGGGCTTTTTTCATGTATTTGGCGAGAAATTTGTCCAGGCGCTGCCCGGCTTCATTCTCTGCTATCTGTAATTCCCTCATAGTTTCTTTTCCCTATATATTTTCCCTACATGGAAATGTTGAGAAGGATCTGGCGGATCCGCTTCTCTTTCTTGCTGTGTTCGCTGTGCTCTACCTGGGCGATGCTGTTCAGCCCCTCCGCCCTTGTGAGAAAGGGCTTGTAATCGGAAAAGATCTTTACAGTGATCTTGTTCAGGCGGTTCTCCTCCAGAATATTCCTGATGTGTTTTGCGGCCTCCTCGGGGACAGTCTTCCTGTTGGGGGCGTAGCCGCAGACAGTATTTCCGGAGATGACCACCGCCTCCACGGGCATGATCTTCTCCCGGCTTGTGATGACCAGGTCGAAGGCTGTGGTGAGAAGGGGCGCCTTTTCCCGGATCTCGGCCGCCTTGTCCTGGTCAGCAGTCCTGTAGGGCAGCAGGGTGATGAGTCCCACCAGCACCTTGCAGGCCGGCAGACAGCCCACAATGGCCACTACGGTGAGCAGGTTCAGCCTGGTGCCGGTCTGCATGTACCCCAGCACCAGGAGGGCGATCACAATGGCAAACTCCAGGAGAGTGAGCAGCAAAAGCCGTATTTTTCTGGCGTTCAGATAGCCAGGTGTTCCTTTTTCTATCTTCATCTTAAGTCAGACTCCTTGTATTCATTTTGTTCATAAACCAGTCCGTCAGTCTGTCCGGCGCAATCTTGGCGGCCGTCCTGGCCCCCTTCATGGCCGCGCCGTATACAGAGACGCTGCGGCGCCTGCGCACGTCCGACAGAGCCTTTCGCACCACTTTCCCGGGCTGGGCCATGAGCTTTTGCCTGGTCTTCCCTGCCGGCTCTCCGGCGGTGCGGAAAAAGTCCGTCTCCACAGGCCCCGGGCAGACGGCGGTGACAAAGATCCTCCTGTCAGCCAGCTCCTGGCCAAGGGCCCTGCTGAAGCTGAGCACGTAGGCCTTCGTGGCGCCGTAGACCGCAGATCCGGGCTGGGGCGCGAAGGCAGCCGCGGAGGCCAGATTGACGATGCGGCTTCCCCGGTTCATGTAGGGCAGGCACAGGCTGGTCAGGTGGGTCAGGGCCGTGCAGTTCAGCTGGATCATCCCGGTCAGGGTCTCCGGGCTTGACTGGGATACAAGAGCGTTGCACCCGACGCCGGCTCCATTGACGAGCATCCGAATGTCCGGCCTGAGGGCCTCCAGGTCCCGCTGCAGGTGATAGAAGACATAGTCTCTTGTGAGGTCGCTGTCGTAGATGCGGCAGTAGATGCCGGTCTCCTTTGTCAGCTCCTCCTTCAGCTGCTCCAGCTTGTCGCTGCTGCGGGCAATGAGCCATATCTCATCAAGGCTGCGGTAAAACTTCGGTATCTGTCTGGCGAACTCTCTTCCAAGACCGGAGGAGGCGCCTGTCACGATTGCTGTTTTCATATAAATCCCTTCTTTATCAATTATCTATACTTATCTATATGGTTTTCTTTCTATGTATATTGCGGATCGTCTTTTTCTTTCCCCTCTTTCCGGCCTTTCTCTCCCCCTGGCCGGCCGGAGCGTACTGCTTTATGCGTCTGCCCGCGCCCTCTTCCTTATCCTTTGGTCTTCTTGGACGGATCAGACATTTCTTATCAAATCCCACCAGATCCATCCGCCCCGCTTTTTTCAGAGCCTCCAGAACCAGATCATAGTTCCGCGGATCCCGGAACTGGATAAGGGCCCGCTGCATGGCCTTCTCATGCGGATTTTTCGGCACGTAGACCGGCCCCATGTCCCTCGGATCCACACCTGTGTAGTACATGCAGGTGGAGATGGTGGAGGGGGTGGGATAGAAATCCTGGACCTGCTCCGGCATAACTCCCAGATCCCGCAGGTACTCGGAAAGAGCGATGGCCTCCTTCAGGGTGGAGCCCGGGTGGGAGGACATCAGATAGGGAACCAGGTACTGCTTTTTCCCGATCTGTCGGTTGATGCTTTCGTATTTCTTTACAAAGGACTGGTACACGCTGTTCTTTGGCTTCCCCATCCTATCAAGGACCGGGTCCGCAATATGCTCCGGGGCCACCTTGAGCTGTCCGCTCACATGGTACTGGCACAGCTCCCGGAGGAAGGTGTCGTCCCTGTCGGCCATCACATAGTCGAACCGGATGCCGGAGCGGATAAACACCTTCTTCACACCGGGCACCTCTCTCAGTTTCCGTAATAATTTTACGTAGTCCTTATGGCTCACCTCCAGGTTTTTGCAGGGTTCTGGAAAGAGACACTGCTTTTTGCTGCATACGCCCTTTGTGAGCTGCTTTTTGCAGGAGGGCTGCCGGAAATTGGCAGTGGGCCCGCCCACGTCGTGAATGTACCCTTTGAAATCCGGATCCTCCGTCATCCCCTTTGCCTCTGTCAGAAGGGATTTATGGCTTCTCGTCTGGAGGATGCGGCCCTGGTGAAAGGTCAGGGCGCAGAAGCTGCAGCCCCCGAAGCATCCCCTGTTGCTGACCAGGGAGAACTTTACCTCCTGGATGGCCGGGATACCGCCCGCCTCATCGTAGGCGGGGTGCCAGGTGCGCATGTAGGGATAGCTGTACACCTGATCCATCTCCTCCTGAGTCAGGGGCTTTGCAGGCGGGTTTTGGACCACAAAGCAGTGGTCCGAGTAGGGCTCCACCAGCCTCCTGCCGGAGAAGGGATCCGTGTTGCAGTACTGGGTGTAGAAGCTTCTGGCATAATTCAGCCGGTCCTCCTTCAGCGCCTCGTAGGACGGAAGAATCACCGGGTCGTAGACACTGGAAAGATCCCGCACCTTGCAGACAGTCCCGTCAATATAGGTGATATCCCGGATGGAAAGCCCTGCGTCCAGCGCCTCCGCCACAGCGGCGATGGACCGCTCTCCCATCCCGTAGGAGATGAGGTCCGCTCCGGAGTCCAGAAGGATGGATCGCTTCAGCGTGTCGGACCAGTAGTCGTAGTGGGCCAGACGGCGCAGGCTGGCCTCAATGCCCCCCGCGATAATGGGGGTATGCTTGTACACCTGACGGATCAGATTGCAGTATACAACCACGGCGTAATCAGGACGCTTTCCCATGACACCGCCAGGTGAAAAGGCGTCCGTGCGGCGCCTCTTTTTTGCCACTGTGTAGTGGTTGACCATGGAGTCCATGTTCCCCGCTGACACGAGAAAGGCGAGCCTTGGCTCCCCGAACTCCATGATGCTTTCCCGCCTGCGCCAGTCCGGCTGGGGCAGGATACACACTTTATATCCAAGGGACTCTAAAAGTCTGGTGATGATGGCATGGCCAAAGGAGGGGTGATCCACATAGGCATCGCCGGACACATAGACGAAATCCGGCTGGCTCCATCCTCTGTCCTCCATCTCTTTTCTGGAAATCGGTAAAAATCCCTGCTTCATTCTTCTTTCAACCTCTTGATCTCTTCCTCGGTGAGGGGCCGGTACTCTCCCGGTTTCAGGCTTTCATCCAGCCTAAGTGGCCCCATGGACTCCCGCTTCAGGTAGACTACCTCCATGCCCTGCGCGTGGAACATCCTCTTGACCTGGTGGAACTTGCCCTCCCGTATGGTGAGGCGCACACGGGACAGGTCCCGCCCCGCCTCCAGGATTTCCAGATCGGCGGGCATAGTGACAAGAGGCTCCTCCCTGGTCCCGATGTCCACTCCCTCCCGGAAGGCTTTCTTTGTCTGCTCTGTCGCGCGGCCGTCCACCTCCGCGTAGTAGGTCTTATCCACATGGCGTCTGGGGGACAGGAGGCGGTGGGACAGCTCCCCGTCGTTTGTGATGAGGAGAAGCCCCTCCGTATCCCTGTCAAGGCGTCCTACAGGGAAGAGATCCTTTCTCTTCTTATCCTGTATCAGGTCCAGGACAGTCCTGTCCCTTTTGTCCTCCGTGGCGGAGACGACACCGCCCGGCTTGTTGAGCATATAATACTCCATTTTTGCATAGGTGACCTCTATTCCGTCCAGGCAGACCTGGTCTCCTTCGCTCACCTTGCGCTCCGGGGAGCGGACCGTCTCGCCGTTGACGGTGACAGCCCCTCTGCGGATCTGTTTTTTTACCTCCTGGCGGGTGCCCTCACCCATGTCAGCCAGGTATTTATCTAATCTTATCATAGGGACTGCCATCTCCAGCCTGGCAGATATTTGTTCTTGAGTGTTCCTCCGGACAGCTTTCCCCATCCAAGCGGATAGCCGTCCACGCAGAAGAGATGCCAGCCCTTCTGCGCTGTGGAGGTCTGGTCTTCCACATCCAGGGTCTCCCCCTTCAGGTAGCGGATCACCCGCTCGTCGCTGCAGGGGAGGCTGATAACCTGGTCAAACTCCTCCGCCCGGAGCGCCATGGCCAGAGCCTGGCTGGGCTCGAAGCGGTTCTTCTTGAGTTCGCCCAGGAGAAGGCCTGTCCGCAGGAAGCGAAGTCCCCGGATATCGGAAAGCCCTTCTGGCATATAATAAACCCTTTCGCCGTGAATATCCAGTCTGTCCGGACTTAAATCTATCTTAAGTTTCTCTAAAAACTTTTCCAGCTCCTCCGGCAGCCTTCTGCTCCTCCGTCTGGGTGGCTCCTTCCCTTCACTGCCTTTTTTCGGAGCCTGCTCCCCCTTCTGGAGGAGGGCCAGGAAATGCCCTTCCCCGTGCATCCTGTGGGGGAAGATGCGAACCGTGTCAGCCAGAGAGGGATCCGCCCCTTTTGCCAGCTCCGGTCTTCCGGGGGCAAAGCCCTGGTAGGGCTCTATGGGGCAGACGTGAAATTCCGGCCTCTCTCTTAAGAGGTGGGCAATGACCTCCTCGTTCTCCGACGGGTCAAAGGTGCAGGTGGAATAGAGCATCATGCCCCCCTCCCGCAGCATGGAGGCTGCCTGCAGGATGATATTCTTCTGTATCTTTGAGAAAAAGGCGGGGCCGTGCTCCTCCCACGCCTTTACCATCTTTTTGTCCTTGCGGAACATCCCCTCCCCGGAGCAGGGGGCGTCAATAAGGATCTTGTCAAAGAATTCTGGAAAAAATTCCGCCAGGCGTCCCGGCTCCTCGCTGGACACAAGGACGTTTCCGATGCCGAAGAGCTCAATGTTCTTTAGGAGCCCCTTGGCCCGGGAGCTGCTGATGTCGTTGGCCGCCAGAAGGCCCCTTCCCCGGAGCTTGGCCCCCAGCTCCGTAGCCTTGCCGCCCGGGGCTGCGCACAGGTCCAGTACTCTGTCCCCTGGCTCCACCGGGAGACGGCTGGCAGGGGTCATGGCGCTTGGCTCCTGGAGGTAGTAGAGGCCGGCGAAATAGTAGGGATGGCGTGCCGGAGACACCTCCTCCCCGTTGTAGTAAAAGCCGTTTTCGATCCAGGGCACCTGCCGGATCTCAAAGGGGCAGATCCGCCGGAAATCCTCTACGGATATTTTCTTTGTGTTGACCCGGAGCCCGTAATACCGGGGTTCGTCGTAGCAGGCTATATAGGATGGGAATTCATCGCCCAGAAGGCGCTGCATTTTCTCTTCAAACTCAGATGGGAGATTCATGTTTTTCCTCCGTTTTTTGTCTCGTAGTCATCTGATAAAGTATAACACAGATGGGCGGATTACACCAGCTAAGAATATTGGTATTTCAGCCTGCTGCTCTCCAGGGACCGCAGCAGATAGTAGGGGTTGACGCTGATCTCCTCCCCCGTCCCCCAGGAGTAGATGCCCAGGTGGAGGTGCACGTCGAACTCCCCCTTCGTCCCCTCGGGGCCATACCCGGAGTCCCCCATAAAGCCCAGGAGCTGTCCCGCCTTCACGGTATCCCCCTCCTTGATGCCCGCATAGGAGTCCAGGTGGGCATAGTAGTAGTAGACACCGTGAGGCGAGGTGATGCCGATCCGCCACCCGCCCAGCTCCAGCCAGCCAAGATTGGTGACAGTCCCATCAGATATACTGACAATGGGATAGAGCCCCCGCTCGTTTCTGGCAGCCATGATGTCTGTCCCCTCATGACTGCTCTTCTCCTTGTAATTTCGTTCGTACATCCAGGAATTCACATAGGATACAGAAAGGGAGGGATCCAGGGAGGACGCGGGCACAGGAAAATACACGCTGTCCTCCTCCACCTGCCGCAGGAAGGTGCGGCACTCCTCTGAGAGCAGCTTCCTGTCCTTTTGCATTTGAGGGGAAAAGAAATCCTGCCTGTAGGATGGCGAGGAGATCCTCCTGCCGGCCAGGGTGTTCTGCCGTCCTGTCTCCAGCAGGCACCGGGCGCCCAGAGTGCAGAAAAAAGAAAATAGTAATACAAGAAGGAGCAGCCGTTCGGCTCTTATTTGTCTCAACGCAAAACTCCTTTTTGTATTACTATATGACTGGCCGTATGTATTTTAGTAGCTGCCTATCTGCATTTTGCCAGGACTGCCTTCAGGTAGTCGTAGCATCTTTTTGTGGACGCGATGTCCAGTCTCTCCCGGACGGAGTGAACGTCCGGAATGTCCGGCCCGAAGGAAACGCAGTCAAGGTCCGGGCGTTTGCCGAGGAAGAGACCGCACTCCAGTCCGGCGTGGATGGTGATGACCTTGGGATCCTCCCCGTACATCTGCCTGTAGGTATCTACCATGATCTCACGCAGAGGCGAGTGCTCCTTGTACATCCACCCCGGGTAATCGCTGTCCGCCGTGAAGTCGCCGCCGCACAGAGCCGCCAGAGTCCGAAGCCTGTCCGCCAGCGCTTCTTTCTTGCTGTCCACGGAGCTGCGCACGAGGGCGTGAATGGTGAGGATATCCCCCTTCATGGAGGCCACGCCTGGGTTGAGGGAGGTCTCTACAAGTCCCTCCAGTCCCCGGCTGTAGGCCTGGGGGCCGTTGGGCATAAGATAGAGATAGTCGATGATCTGAGTGGTCCGCTCCGGCGAGGCGGCGGAGAGCTCCTGCCCTTGGGCTCCCTCCACAGTCACCTTCAGCCCCGGCTCATCCCCCATAAATTCCACGTCCCAGGTCTCCTTCATGGCCTGCGCTTCTTTTTCAAGCTTCTCCAGGCCGCCCTCAGCTACCAGAAGGGTGGCGGTACAGTCCATGGCAATGACGTTCTCCTTGCTGCCGCCCTCCAGGCTTACAAGGCGCAGGCCGGCGTCTCTGTTCAGCCTGTGGAGGAGCTGTCCCATCAGCTTCAGGGCGTTGCCCTTTTGCATGTGGATCTCCGCCCCGGAGTGCCCTCCCTTCAGCCCGGAAATCCGCAGCTTTACAGCCAGGCCTTTATCCGGCTGTGGATCAAGGGAAAAGGAGGTGCGGCAGGTGATGCCGCCGGCGCATCCGCAGGTCAGATAGCCCTCCTCCTCCGAGTCGATATTGATCAGCTTTGTGCCCTTCAAGAGGGTCAGGTCCGCGGCCATAGCCCCTCCCATGCCGGTCTCCTCGTCTGTCGTAAAGAGAGCCTCCAGGGGCGGGTGGGGAATATCCTTGCTGTCCAGGAGAGCCAGAGCCATGGCGATGGCAATTCCGTCATCGCCTCCCAGGGTAGTGTTCCTGGCTTTTACAAAGCCCTCCTCCGTATACAGATCCAGCCCGTCCTTTGTAAAGTCGTGGTCTGAGTCCTCGGTCTTGTCGCAGACCATGTCCAGGTGGCCCTGGATGATCACCGGGTTGCTTCCTTCATAGCCCTCTGTCCCGCTTTTCCGGATGATCACATTGTTCGCCTCGTCCTGGAGCACCTCCAGTCCACGCTCCTTTGCGAAGCGGACGCAGTAGTCGCTGATCCGCTTTGTGTCAAATGTGCCGTGAGGGATGCTGCACAGCTCCTCAAAAAAATGAAAGACTGCCTTTGGTTCCAGGTTGTCAAGTACTGCCATTGTCTTATCTCCTTTATGTGTGATTTGAATGTAAATTCGTCTTTCTCTATTGTGTCACGGAATACATAAAAAAGCAAGCCGCGCCATAAAATAAACCAGATCCTTCCGGAAAAGCCGAGGTGCCTGTCCATGAAACGCCGTCTCTTCACGCTGGCCGTCATAGTATTTTTCTTTATTATGCTCCTCTTTCCGGGCCCTGTGTTCAGGGGGGCAAGCCAGGGGATCCTGCTTTGGTTTCAGACTGTCCTTCCCACTCTTCTCCCCTTTATGATCGCCGCCAACCTGATGGTTCGGACCAATGCAGTCCACTGTATCTCCCGGCTGGCAGGAGGGCTTCTGGGCAGGGCGCTGAAGGTGTCGGACTGCGGGGCCTTTGCGGTTATAGCCGGTTTCCTGTGCGGCTACCCTATGGGCGCCAAAGTGACGGCGGATCTTCTGCGGGAGGGGAAAATCTGCCGGGAGGAGGCTGCCTATCTTCTGTCCTTTTGCAACAACACAAGCCCTATGTTCATCGTCAGCTATGTGGTCATGCAGAACATCGGTAAGCAGGCTCTGTTTGTCCCTTCGGTGGCCATCCTCCTTCTCTCCCCTCTCCTGTGCAGCCGCGTCTTTTACAGGATATTCCGGGGGAGATGGGCGCCGGGCCTGGACCGGCGGGGAAAATTCAAAAGCCCTCCCGGCGCCAGGAGCGCGCCCTTCTCCTTCGACGTGCTGGACGCCTGTATTATGGACAGCTTTGACTCCATCACAAGGGTGGGAGGGTACATTATGCTTTTTTCCGTCTTCACGGAGCTGGCTTTCCTGCTCCCGGGGGCCGGAGGTTCCCTGTCAGTGTGCCTCTTTTCTTTTCTGGAGATCACGGCGGGCGTTCCCATGCTGGCTGCTCTCCAGGTATCCTTCCCTCTGCGGTGGGTACTGGTCATGGCCCTCACCTCCTTCGGAGGCTTCTGCGCGTCCGCCCAGACCTACAGCATGATCCAGGGGACAGGACTGAGAATTTCCGCCTATCTGACAGAAAAGCTGGCCACCGCAGGGGTGACCAGCTGTATGTGCGCTGTCTTTCTCTATGTATCCGAAAGGGGGCTGCTGTAGGCTTTGACTACTCCAGCTCTATATCGTCCTCTTCGTAGTCCTCCTCCGGCTCCTCGGGAGTGCCGTACTCAGCCTCCAGCCCTCTTGAGGACTGATCCGGGATCTCCAGCTCAGAGCGGTTGTTGCGGACCATGTCGTAGCACTCCTGGAGGGAGTTGACAAGTCCGTCGTATTTGGTAGTGTAGCTGTCCAGCGTGTGGCCGATGATACTCTCCGCGTTTGCCAGCAGATCGTCTGTGTACTGCATGGCGCCGATGCGGATGTCGTTGGCATCGTTTGTGGCATTGTCCAGTATCTGCTGAGCCTGCTCTGTGGCGGCGGTGACGATCTCATTTGCCTGGGCGTAGGCCTGCTGCATGATCTCGTGCTCGCTGACCAGCTCGGATGTCTGAATCTGGGCCTCCTGGAGCATGCTGTCAGCCTTTGCCTGGGCGTCGGCCAGGATGGCATCTTTATTTGCAATGATCTTCTGATAGCGCTTGATCTCGTCCGGAGTCTTCATGCGGAGTTCGCGGAGAAGCTCGTCTATCTGATCCTTGTTTACAATGATCTTAGTGGTGGACAGAGGCTGAAATTTGCAACTGTCGATGTACTCCTCGATCTCTTCGATAATCTGTTCAATACGGCTGCTCATAATTTACACTCTCCTTTTTTATCCATTTTTTCCTGCATCCGCTCTATCACGATATGAGGCACAAACTGTGAGATGTCTCCCCCGAAAGCGGCCACTTCCTTCACTGTGCTGGAGCTCAGGTAAGAATACTCCAGGCTGGTGGTCAGGAAGATCGTCTCCAGCTCCGGCTCCAGCTTGTGGTTGGTCTGGGCCATCTGGAGCTCGTACTCGAAATCGGTAATGGCACGAAGTCCCCTTACTACCATCTGCGCTTCCATTTTTCTCACAAATTCTACCAGCAGTCCCTCAAATGGAATGACTTTTACATTTGGAATATTTTCCACTGTTTTCTCTAGTATTTTAACACGTTCTTCTACGGAAAACAACGGACTTTTTGCGTTATTTACCAATACTCCGACGATTAATTCGTCCACCAGTTTCGCGGATCTGGTTATGATGTCCAGATGGCCGAATGTGACCGGGTCAAAGCTGCCCGGATAAACCGCTCTTAACATATCTCTTTCCTCCCTGACGGCTCTATGAACACGTGCTTGTTTGTCTTGTACACTTTCTCCTTTATGATTTGAAATCCCAGGTCATCCAGATAGTCGAAGGAAGTCTCCCTGGAGGCCTCCACGATGATCACCCCCTGGTGGGCCAGAAGGTCGGACTCTGACAGGTAGGTGAGAACCTGCTTTTCCAGCTCCCTGTTGTAGGGTGGATCCATGAAAATATAGTCAAACTGCTTCTCCCCCTCCAGGCGGTAGAGGGCCGTCATTACGTCAGAGGAGATGGTGAGGGCCCTGCGCTCCAGGCGGGTGTGCTTCAGATTGTCCTTGATGCAGGCCATGGCCTTTGGGTTCTTCTCCACGAATACAGCCTCCATGGCGCCCCGGCTTAGGGCTTCGATGCCGATCCCGCCGCTGCCGGCAAAGAGATCCAGAAAAATACAGTCATAGAGGTAGGGGGCCAGCATATTAAAGAGAGTCTCCTTTATGCGGTCCGTTGTGGGACGGGTGTCAAGCCCGTCCAGGGTTTTCAGCTGCAGGCTCCGCGCGGTCCCGGCGATCACACGCATGAAATCACATCCTTTTACTTCATTTCAGACGTAATACTTTTAAAAAGTATTACGTCTGAAATTATACTAACTGGTGCATAATTGTGTCAACAGGAATAAACAAAAAGCACCCGACAGATATTATTTCAATCTGCCGGACGCTTTTCGGTTTCATATTTCAGAATTTTCGCAGGTATTGATACACTTTTTTTCAGATACCGTTTTGAGCTGGATTTTCAGCCTATTTTCCGGCCATCTGTCTCTCCTGCTGCTCGATCATCTTCTTTACCATATATCCGCCGACAGAGCCGTTCTGTCTGGAAGTCAGGTCGCCGTTGTAGCCGTCTGTGAGCGGTACGCCAAGCTCGCTTGCCACCTCGTATTTGAATTTGTCCAGTGCGCCCTTTGCCTCAGGCACTGCTGCTTTGTTAGATGAACGATTAGTCATTTTTATACTCCTCCTTTTTTGTAACATTTTGTTTTGTTGTTACACCGATAGTATATGGAGGATTTACAATATTACACTAGTATTTCCTGCATGCTTTTCCATTTTTTTCAACCATTCGGAGCCGGCGGCCTCCGGGGAAGAGACGGCCTCGTTCGCCATCTGAAGGAGCCGTGCGTCCTGGAACACATCCCCTAGCTTAAAGTTCATCAGGCCGCTCTGGCGGATGCCGAACAGATCCCCAGGTCCCCGCAGCTTCAGGTCCTCAGCCGCTATCTTGAAGCCGTCGTTGCTTTTGTTTAAAATGTCCAGCCGCTTCTTCGTCTCCTCGTCGTGGGAGCCGGTCATGAAAATGCAGTAGGACTGGTATTTTCCACGGCCCACACGTCCCCGCAGCTGATGGAGCTGGGCCAGTCCGAAGCGCTCCGCGTTCTCCACCATCATGACCGTGGCGTTGGGCACGTTGATACCCACCTCGATGACTGTGGTGGAGACGAGGACCTGGATCTGGCCGCTGCCAAACCGCTCCATGATCTCATCCTTCTGGGCCTGTTTCATCTTCCCGTGGAGGTAGTCCACGGTGATGCCCTCTCCCAGCTCCTCCTGCAGCATGGCGGCGTAGTCCGTCACATTTTCCACCTCCAGGTGCTCGCTCTCCTCCACCATGGGGCAGATAATGTAGCACTGGCGCCCTTCTTCCACCTGCTTTTCTATAAAGCGGTAAGCGGTCTTCCGGTAGCCTGTGTCCACCACGCAGTTCTTGATGGGCAGCCGGTCAGAGGGCAGCTCGTCGATGACGGAGATGTCCAGATCCCCGTACAGAATGATGGCCAGCGTCCGCGGAATGGGGGTGGCGCTCATGACAAGGATGTGGGGCATCTGTCCCTTCTGTGCCAGCATCTCCCGCTGCTTTACCCCGAATCTGTGTTGCTCGTCCGTGACCACCAGGGCCAGATTTTTGTAGCCCGCCTTTTGCTGGATGAGGGCGTGGGTGCCGATGATGATCTGTGCTGTCCCGTCCTCCATCCGCTGGTAGGCCTCCCGCTTTTCCCTGGCGGTCATGGATCCGGTGAGGAGCTCAGTCCGGATGGGGATGTTGTATTCCCTGAGAAGAGAAGTGATGGACTCATAGTGCTGTTTGGCCAGCACCTCAGTAGGCGCCATGAGCGCTCCCTGAAATCCATTCAGTGCCGCTGTCATGAGAGCCAGCAGGGCGATGACCGTCTTCCCGGAGCCCACGTCTCCCTGGACAAGCCGGGACATGGAGTAATCCCTCTGCATATCTGCCAGGATCTCTCCCCAGACCCGCCTCTGGGCCCCGGTGAGCTCATAGGGCAGCTTCCGGATAAAATCATCCACCTGGGGCCTGGGCTCGATGTGAAAATCATTGCGGGCCCGGTCCGTCTCCTCCTTCAAAAGCCGCAGGGAGCAGATAAACTGGGCGAATTCCTCGAACACGAGCCTGTTCCTGGCATGGTAGTACACGTCCTTGTCTTCGGGAAAATGAATTCCTCTCAGCGCATAGTTATACTCTGCAAGCTGGTACCTGAGCCGCAGGGACTCGGGCAGCAGCTCCCGCTCCAGGGGAAGACTGTCCAGCGCCTGGCGGACTGCCTTCATGACCGCATTGTTGGACAGGCCGCTTGTCAGCGGATAGACCGGCTGCATGGTATTCAGCTTCTCCTCATACTTTGAGGAAGGATAAAAGATCTCCGGGTGCTCCATGACAAGGCCGCTCTTTTTCCTGGACACAAGTCCCCGCAGAGTGATGACTCCACCCTTTCCCAGCGTATTCCGAAGAAAAGGCATGCGGAACCAGACCACCTTCAGAGTTCCACTGATATCTTTTACATGGAGCGTGGTCACCTGCATGGAGCGGTTCCCGGACACCTGAACCCTGCCGAAGATGGCCCCGGTGACAGTCTGCACCTTTCCCTCCACAATCTCGCTGACAGGCACCGCCTCCTCGTACACGTCGTATCCTCTGGGATAGTACTGGATCAGGTCTCCCACCGTGTGGATGCCCAGCTTTATAAAAAGTTTTTCTGTCTTGTCTCCGATCCCCTTCAGCTCATGGACCGGTGTCAGTTTGTTCATACCTCATTCACCTGCTCTTGGTTTTGTCTCCGGACAAAGAAATAACAGGCAAAATCATGCCTGCTATCTCTCTTTTGTTCTCTCTTTATTCTACAGCCAGCACGTAGTAGTAGATAGGCTGTCCGCCGTAGTGTGCGTCCACATCCACATCCGGGTATTTCTCCTCGATCTCAGCCACAAACCTCTGGGCGTCCTCCTCCTTCACTTCCTCGCCGTAATACAGGCTGATAAGCTCAGAGTCCTCGTCCACAAGCTGCTCCAGCATGTCCCTGGTAGTCTCCTCAATCTGAGTGCCCACCGCGATGATGCCGGCGTCGCCGATGCCCATGATATCTCCCTCGTGGATCTCCTTGTCATCGATCTTTGTGTCCCGGACAGCGTAGGTCACCTGCCCGGACTTCACATGGCTGATGGCATCCAGCATGGCCTCCTCGTTGGCCTTGCTGTCCGCCTCTGGCATAAAGCTGATGATGGCTGTGATGCCCTGGGGAACCGTCTTGGTGGGGATGACGATGATCTCCTTGGCCTTCACAAGGGCCTTGGCCTGGTTGGCTGCCAGAACGATGTTCTTGTTGTTGGGAAGGATGAAAATGGTGTCTGCGTTCACATGATCCACAGCGTTGAGCATATCCTCGGTGCTGGGGTTCATGGTCTGGCCGCCCTCGATGATATAGTCGGCTCCCAGCTCCCGGAAAATCTCGTTCAGGCCCTCGCCGATGGAGACTGTGATAAATCCCATGGGCTTCCGCGGCTCTGCCGCGGCGGCCTTCTCCTCCTCTTCCTTCTGCTGCTTTGCCAGCTTCTCAGCATCGCGAATCAGCTTTTCCTGATGCTCCTCGCGCATATTGTCAATCTTGATGCGGGAGAGCTGTCCGTAGGTGAGGGCTTTCTGGATGGCAAGTCCGGGATCATTGGTGTGAACATGTACCTTCACCACGTCCTCGTCAGCCACACAGACGATAGAGTCGCCGATGGACTCCAGATAGGCCTTGAACTCGTGCTCATCCGCATCTGTAAATTCTTTTTCCGTCATGATAATAAATTCCGTACAGTAGCCAAACCGGATGTCCGCCGCAGACTCGGCGGCAACCTTCTGCTGCCCGGCTGCTGTCGCGCCGCCTCCCTCGGATGTGAGGGCGCTGTAGTCGACCTCCTTGCCCAGGAAAGCGTCGTAGGCTCCCTTCAGGACCTCCATAAGACCCTGCCCGCCGGAGTCCACCACACCAGCCTCCTTCAGCACAGGAAGCATGTCCGGTGTCTTTGCCAGAACCGCATCCCCCTCCTCGATGAGGGCGGGGATAAACACCTCCAGGTCATCGGTAGTCTCCGCCAGCTCCTTCGCTTTGTCCGCAATGCCCCTGGCGACAGTGAGGATGGTCCCTTCTTTGGGCTTCATGACCGCCTTGTAGGCCGTGTCCTTGGCCCGCTCACAAGCGGCTGCCAGATTTTGTACATTGATCTCCTGTTCGTCCCGGAGAGCCTTTGTAAACCCTCTCAAAAGCTGGGATAAGATCACGCCGGAGTTCCCCCTTGCCCCTCGCAGGGAGCCGGATGAGATGGCCTTTGCCAGAGACTTCATGTCCATGTCGGCAAGCGCTGTCACTTCCTTTGCCGCCGACATAATGGTCAGCGACATGTTCGTACCCGTGTCGCCGTCCGGCACGGGAAATACGTTGAGTTCGTTGATATATTCCTTCTTCGCCTCAATATTCTGCGCCCCGGCGAGAAACATCCTGGCGAGCATATCCACACTTATAGAATTTGTAGCCACTTAAAAGTCCTCCTTAACTAATCGATGACTCTGACGCCTTCGATGTAGATATTGATTTTATCCACCGGCATACCGGAAAATTCTTCCACCCTGTACTTTACATTGCTGATCAGGTTGTCCGTGACAGCAGAAATGCTCACGCCGTAGGACACGATCACATGGAAATCGATGGTGATCCGGTTGTCATCCGATATGGTAACCTGGATGCCGTGGGTGAGGCTGTCCTTTTTCAGCAGCCTGACAAGACCGTCCTTCATATTGACAGCCGCCATGCCGACGATGCCGAAGCACTCAACGGCAACAGTACCCGCATATTTCGCGATCACTTCAGGATTTACTGTTATGATACCAAGATCTGTGCTCATGCTTCCCTTCATATAATTCCCTCCAATGTTCTATTTTCATACTTTCTTAAAAGTCTGCTTAACAAAAATATTATACTCTGTTTTCCATTGTTTTACAACAAAAAAAGACTAACTTCCCACGTCTGTATGGGGAAATTAGCCCTCTTTCTTACTCGCTGATTAAGCACGCTCTACTTTGCCGGATTTTAAGCAAGAAGTACATACATACATTCTCTTTGCTCCGCTCTCTGTTTTTACACGCACAGATTTTACGTTTGATTTCCACATTTTCGGTGTCTTTCTATGAGAGTGGCTGACACTGTTTCCAAAGTGAGCACCCTTTTCGCAAATAGCACATTTCGCCATGACTGCACCTCCTAACGCTCATAATAAGTCCGTTCTCCAGACTCGCAACAATGATATTCTATCAGAAGAATTTTCAAAATGCAAGCATTTCTTTTTGATTTTCCAAAATATTTCTCATTTATCGTCCCTGCAGCAGAAAAACAGCTCATATGCCGCCAGCAGACACAGGATAATGCACAGTACTTCCACAAACATATTGGGAAGCCAGATACTGATCAGAACCCCGACAGCAATCCAGAACAAGGCAAAGCCAGCCACCCGTTTCATAAGGGCACCGCCCCTTCCGCAAGGCCTCTTCCTTCTATGCTTATTCGCTCCCGCCGCCGTTCAGAACCCGGACAGTTACTTTTTCTCCTCTTCCGCCTCGTCCAGGATATCGTTCAGATCGTCCTCTGACATCTTGCCGTTTCCCTTTGCGGTAAAGCGATCCAGCACGTCGGGCACCATGTCCAGGAGCTTGGTGATGGTATCCTGGTTCTTGATATTCACCAGTCTCGTGGTGCCGTTCTGGATGACAAGGACAGCGCTTGGAGTCATCCTGCCGCCCAGGCCTCCCGCCCCCTTCTCCTTCTTCTCACCGCTCTTGTCCCCGTTAAAGGCGCCGGCCCCCACGGCGAAGGATACATCCACAAGGGGAAGGATGATGGTGTCATTGATATGGATGGCGTCCCCCACTACTGTCCTGGAAGAGATGACCGCATCCATTCCGTGAAACAGCGCCTCCACAGTCCCTTTGAAATTATTGTCAGCCATATTCGTTAACCTCCTGTATTTTTACGCTTTCGCCCGCAACAATCCCCGTATATCCCGGTAGGTCTCTCTCACCGCTCTGCGCCGCAGCACCTGAAAAGCCGCAAAGACAAGGCTTGCCACATATAGCCGTCCCCGCAGCACGGCTTTTCCCCGAAAGATCCGCTCCTCAAAATCCGGCTCCACCCGGACGTCTCCCGGGAGAAAGGGGTAGAGCACGGCAATTCCTGCCAGCAGCTGTCCCGTGTGGTAAGGGTCTTCAAAGCCGAAACGCGCGGACAGGCTGAACTGTCTGGGCAGGACGCTCCCGAGAAGGCGGATACATTCCTTTTTCACGACATCAAATGCTTTTTTATGGGTCTCGTTGCTTAAAAACGCTGCAATCTGTTCTTTTTTTTCAGTAATCAGATTTATTTTATCACAGATCTTCTTAAAAGTACATTTTATCTTTTTAATGATCTGCTGAAGGCGCCGGCATATTTTTTCAGCTGTCCGGCGGAGCTTACTGTGCCCCTTGTCAGCCTGGGCGCCCTCTTTTTCATCATGCGCAGCGTCTTTTTCAATCCGGGCGCCTCTCTCCAGCCCTTTTTCCCCATGCGCCTCATGTCCTTCTTCATGCGCTTTCTCAGCCTGCGCAGCTGCCTTTGCAGGCGCCGGAACTGCCTCTGGCGCTTCTTCAGCTTTCTCAGCTCCCTGCTGATCCTTTTCACGTTCTTCTTCATGCTTTTCCTCCTTCTGCCGGTCCCTGCTCTCATCCTTTACCGGCCTTTCCTCTTCCGGTTTTTCCTTTTTCGCCTTTTCCTCTTCCGCCGCTTCCGGCTCAGACTCCCGGCCCTTGGCCCGCGCTCCGCCCAGCTTCTTCCAGGCGATCCGGCCCTTTACAGAGGCATTTCCGTCCCGGAGCACAAACCGCAGCTCAACCAGGCCGAGCAGCCAGCTGATCCGCCCCTGGGCCCGCAGGTCTCTCTGCCCGCCGTCCCACTTTGCGGCGCCCTGGTAACAGAAGGGCACAAAGAGGACGATAAGGAGCGCTAATATGAGTATGCCCAGTATAGCTGCCAATATGATGCCTGCAATTTTTAAGATCAATAATAAAATGTGAAGCATATTACTCTTCCTGTTCCCTGTGGTGTATGTATCCGCACAGATCTGTTCCCATGAGGGCGTCAAAGGTCTCCTGGGCGATCCTGCGCACCAGCTCCAGAGCGTCATCGTAGTCTCCGGCTATACCCGCGATGAGCAGCCCCTGGGATGGGTAGCCCTTCTGCAGAAGCTCCGCAGAGGAGAGGATCTCCAGCCTCTCCTGCCCGTAATCGCACAGGGCGATGAGATACACCGGCACCTGAAGCTTCCCGCGGCGCAGCCGGTGCATCACTTTTCTCTTCTTTTTTTCCATCCCTTCTGACAGATACAGATACCTTGCGAATTTCATGGTAAACAAGCCCTCTTCCTACTGATTATAATAATAGCTGTCCAGGATCTCTTTTGCAACATCTACCGCCCTTGTGCCTCCGTCGGACTGCTCCACGATCACACAGATAGCGAGCTCGGGGTTGTCTACGTCTGAAAATCCCACGAACCAGGAGTGGTTTTTGGAGGAGTCCCCGTCCGCGTACTCGGCGGTTCCGGTCTTGCCGGCCACGCTGTAGCCTGAGCCGGAGAATACGGAGCCCGTACCGTAATCTGTCACATCCTGCATGTACTCCTTCAGCTGGGCCGCCTCCTGGGAGGTCATGAGAGACCCGTAGCTGTCAGGAGACGCCTCTCTGACAATGGAGCCTGTATAGTTGGTCACCTGCTCCACCAGGTAGGGGCGCATCAGATTGCCCCCGTTTGCGATGGCAGAGGTGATGAGGACCATATGGTAGGGGCTGACCTGGGTCTCCCCCTGTCCCATGGCTGTCATCATCCGGTCTGAGGCAGAGGCGCCGCTCTTCAGGGAAAAGCTGCTCTTGACCGGGGAGATATCGTTTCCCGGAAGGCTCTTGTTGAAGAGCAGATCCCTGGCTGTGCCCCGGTAGCTGGAAATATCCAGCGACAGGCCGATGTTGCAGAAGGATGAGTTGCAGGAGTAGGCGAAGGAGTCCGCCAGACTGACGGTCCCGTGGACCTGTCCTCCCGCGCAGGGAATGGTTACTCCATCGTAGGTAATGGAGCCGTTGCAGGTGTAGGAGTAGCTGTCGTAGTCCGCGTGCTCCCGCATGTACTCCAGAGCGGTCACGATCTTGAAGGTGGAGCCAGGCGCGTACTGTCCCTGGATGGCCCGGTTTAAAAGACGGCTGTCCGGATCGCTGTTCAGGGCGTCCCAGTTCTGCTCCACTGTGTTGGGGTCAAAGTCCGGCTTGGAGAGCATGGTCAGGATCTTCCCGGTTGTTGGCTCCAGGATCACCACAGCCCCCTTGTTGTCGCCAAGGGCATTGTAGGCTGCCTGCTGGAGGCTTGTATCCAGGGTAGTCACCACCGTGTCTCCCATATTTTTCTCATCCTGGAACTCATTGCGCAGCTTCTCCAGGAAAAAAGCGTTGGATGTTAGGAGCTCAAAGTTTTCCGTGGACTCCAGCCCGGATTTCCCCTGGGTATCGTAGCCAACCACATGGGCGTAGAGGCTGCCGTAGGGATAGCTGCGGTATTCGCTGCCGTCTTCTGCTGTCTGAGTGGAGGCCAGCACATTTCCGTCCTTGTCCAGGATGCTGCCCCGCACCACCCGGTCCGCCATGGAGTCCAGCCTGGGATTGTAGGGACTGTTTATGATATCCTTGCTCTCCACAATATTGAAGTAGCCGATGTAGACCATCAGCACAAGGAAGAGAGCCACAAAGGCATAGGTCACCCTAGCGAACTCTTTGTTTGCTTCCCGCTTTTTCTTTTTTTCTTTCTTTTCCCGCTGTTTTAACTCTTTTTTGCCCTGACGGCTCATGGAGGCTTTTTCCTGCTGCTTCTTTTGGCGCTCTGCCTCTCTTCTGAGCTCGTAGCTTCTGTTCTTTTTTTCTTCTTTCAATGCTTTCTTCCTCGTCCTCTCTTAAGATGTAAAGTCCCTGGATGATCGCAAACATGATCAGCGTGCTGAGCATGGAGCTCCCCCCGTAGCTGACAAGGGGCAAAGTCACGCCGGTGGACGGAATGAATTTGATCACACCGCCTACATTCAGAAACACCTGAAAGATGTAACAGGTTCCCAGTCCCAGCGCCACCAGCTTGTAGAACTGGTTGTGGAGCTGCATGGCAATGTTCAGGAACATGATGTAGCAGCTCACAAATATAAGGATGAGACAGAGGGCAAAGACAAGTCCAAGCTCCTCTGCGATGGCTGAGAAAATAAAATCCGAGTCCCGCACAGGGATGCTCTCCGGAGAGCCCTGACAAAGCCCCATGCCGAACCAGCTCCCGGTACCGATGGCAAACAGCGACTGGGCCACCTGGTAGCCTCCGTTGTCGTAGGTGCCAAAGGGGTCTCTCCACACATTGACGCGGGTCCGCACATGAGCGAACAGGTAATACCCGGCCACCGAGGCACAGGCCCCCGCTCCGATCCCGGCCAGCATGTAGAGGGGCTGCCTGGTGGCCACATATAGCATGACCAGATACACCACAAAGATGATGAGGGCCGCTCCCAGGTCCGTGGAGATGACAAGGATCAGCACATGGAGGGCCGCGATCATGGTGGTGATCACCACATTCTTAAACCGGGTGGACTCCTTCAGGCTGGCAGCCACATAGAATACGAAAATAATTTTCACCAGCTCCGATGGCTGGATGCTGATGCCGCCGATGGAAAAGCCAAGCTTGGCGCCGTAGGACACCTGTCCCAGCACCGCCACGACCGCGAGGGACGCCATACCGGCGATGGCGTACAGCTTCCGAAGCTTCGCCAGGCCCTTCACCTTCCGGATAATGACAGGCACCACAAGGCTCAGGGCAATGCCCGCAGCCGCAAAGACAAACTGCCGCATGGCGGTGCCGTAGTCCAGCCGTGTCAGCATCACGAGGCCGACACACAGGAGCATACACATATTGTTGACCACAAGCCGCGACACTCTCGGATAGATCTTCGTGTACAGAAGGATCGTCAGCCCAAAGAGCACCACCTGGGCAAGGTACAGCCCCGCTATCCGTATGTCATCCATCTCCAGATACAGCACAAGGAAGGCGATCAGATGGAAGAGGAACATAAGGACATTCTGTCTGCGCAGCATGGCCTGCTTCCTCTGCATATCGTGATAGCCGAATATCGTGAAGCACAGGTATGTGTACATGATGATCAGTATGATGATGAGATATTTCGAAAGCTCTACTATAATATTTACCAAAGTTTCACCTACTTTACTCCCCTTTTAAAATGGCCCCGTGTAAAGCCGCCCTCCCACCGGGGCGTTTCCTCTGTGGAAAGCCACTTCCGGAACTGCTCCAGCACCTCTCTTGTCTTCTCCTTGCTCTCCCACGTAAATCCGCACAGGAGAGCCGCCGGCGCCAGAGACTCAATCTCCTCCTTCTGGCCCAAAAGCACAAGAGGGTCTGTGTTATATATCACATTATAACAGTAAAGGCACTCACTGCGCACCATAAATTTCTTGTGGTACCGGTCTGTCATGGATGTCCAGCCCGCCTTCCCGGTACATCCCTTTGTGTGCTTGCGTATGCAGCCGGCGCTGACCATGACCGGGAGATAGCCGTACACAGGCAGGAGCATCCGGCTTTCCTCCAGGCTCTTCAGCTCCTGGGCGTTCAGCTCAAGGGGCGCCTCCAGAAAGCCGGCTCCCAGCTCCTTCCAGAACGCGGCTGCTCTCCGGTTCCAGGCGTAGGCGGAAGCCCCGGTATCCACAGGCTTTGAAAAGCCCGCTCTTTTCAAAAGCAGAAGGTTTTCCAGATTTTTCACCATAGCCCCGTCAAAATCCCGGGCCATAGCCTCCAGATTTCTGCTGTAGAAATCTTCCGCCTCACGGCGGCAGATCTCCGCCATGGAGGCATACACCTCCACCTGACGCTGCCGGGCCTTCGCAAGGAACTCATCCGCCTCTCCCCGGGCCCAGGCTGTATCGGAAAGATAGATCCTTTTCACGGCTGGGAAGGCAAGGGCGGACATGGCCTGCTCTGCGGACATGGCAGAGACAAAGAGGGGAATTTCTCCCAGAGGCCTGTCCTGCCGGGACTTGCCGATGGAGAGAGCCGGTTTATTTGAAAGCCCCGCTGCTGTCCCGCCAGGCCTGCGGAACCTGCCGGTGATGCTGTCACTCAGTTTTTCCAGTCCCGCCCGTCGGAGTGCGTTGAGAGCCTGGAGAGGCAGAAAAACGTCTCCCTCTGTGCAGATCTCCAGATTTTGAAAGACGAATTCTGTATTTCCGGTCTTCCGGAGCTGCTTCAGGATCTGCTCCCTGGCTAAAGGCCTGCTCTGGGCCTCCTGCACTGTGTCTCCTGTGACAGTCACCTCCGTCATCTCTCCGGCAGGGCCGGAAGATAAAGTAAGTGTAGCACTTTTTCCGGGGAAAAGTATTAATTTCCCATTAATTTTTTCCTGCAATTGTCTTTCTCTCCCCTTTTTGGGGGAAGCTTCCCTCTGCGCCTGCGCCGGCTCAGGACGGCTCAGGGACAGCATCTCCCTGCCGTTGTGGCGGGTGTAGTAGCCGTCCGTGTAGCCCCGGCGCGTGTAGGCCTCCATGAGGGCTCTTTTGTCCTCCCGCGACACCCGGAAGCGCTCCCTGTCCCCGTTTAGGGCAGCCCAGAGGTCCGTGTACCTGCGGTACATGGCGGTAACCGTCTCCACGTAGGAGGGCTGCTTCATCCGGCCCTCGATCTTAAAGGACGTGATGCCGGCCCGGATCAGCTCCGGGATCAGTTCGATGGCGCAAAGATCCTTCAGGCTTAAGAGATCCTGCTCCTTCTTTGCCTGCTCCGCCTTCCAGGGGAGACGGCAGGGCTGGGCGCACTGGCCCCGGTTTCCGCTCCGGCCGCCGATCATGCTGCTCATGAGGCAGCGCCCGGAATAGCAGTAGCACAGGGCTCCGTGTACAAAGCACTCGATCTCCAGATCCGTCCCCTCAGCGATCCGGCGTATCTCCCCAAGAGACAGCTCCCTTGCCGGGACCACCCTTGTGACGCCCCTCTCCTCAAGAAAGGATGCGCTGACCGAGCTCGTCACAGTCATCTGGGTGCTGGCATGGATGGGAAGAAGGGGGAATTCTTCTCTTATAAATTCCATCACTCCCATGTCCTGGACAATAACCGCGTCCAGCCCCTGCCGGTAAAAGGGGAGAAGGTAGTGGTAGAGCCGGTCAAATTCTCTCTCCTTGACCAGCGTGTTGACTGTCAGATAGAGCTTTTTCCCGTGGATATGGGCATAGTCAATCCCCTCCATGAGCTCCTCCTGGGTAAAATTGGTGGCAAAGGCCCTGGCTCCAAAGCAGGAGCCTCCCGCGTAGACCGCGTCAGCCCCCGCCCCGAAGGCGCACTTCAGTATGTCCAGAGAACCGGCCGGAGCCAGGATTTCCACAGGCCCGCCCTTCTGCCCGGGTTCTCTTTTTTTCGATCGGTTCGGATGCGTCATAGCTGTCCCTCCTCTCTTTTTATCCGCCATTTAAAAAGGCTGTCCCATGACAGCCTATTTTTTCTGATTGTTCTTCATCTCTGTTTCCAGTTTGACGATCTTCATCTGAAGCTCTCTGTTCTCCTCCTTCATCCGATCCAGAGTCTTCTCCGCGTTCTCCAGTTTAATCTGCACGGAGATGAGCTCGTGCTTCAGATCGTACATCTCTTTGTCCTTTGCCTCGATATCGCTCTCCAGCGTGCCGCCCTGCTTCTTTGCCTTGAAGTAATCATCGGCAATGTTCAGCGCGAGAAGGATGCTCCTGGTCTCGGCGCTCTGCTTGCGGTATCCCTCGCTGTTCGTACACTCTTCCAATTTATGGTTCAGATAGGTGGACACTCTCTGCAGATACTCTTCGCTTTCAAATCCACTCAATGTGAATACCTTGCCCCCTATGAGAACTTCCGTATAATTTTTTGATGATGCCATAAATGACCTCCCGCCCTTTTACGTTTATCCTGCAATTCATTATAAACTATTTACATATAAAAACCAACTATTTTTCGATATTTTCAGGTGAAATTCCCAGATGCTCATAGCTGAGGGCCGTCACCACACGCCCTCTTGGCGTCCGCTGTATAAAGCCGTTCTTCAGGAGATAGGGCTCGTACACATCCTCGATGGTGCCCGCGTCCTCCCCGATGGAGGCAGCCAGTGTGTCAAGGCCCACCGGACCGCCCTGGAACTTCTCGATCATGGTGAGAAGGATGTTCCTGTCAATATGGTCCAGACCGTACTTGTCCACGTCCAGAAGGTCCAGCGCAAAGTCCGCTACCTCCTTTGTGATGACGCCGTCGTATTTCACCTGGGCAAAATCTCTCACCCGCTTGAGAAGCCGGTTGGCAAGACGGGGCGTCCCCCTGGAACGTCTGGCCAGCTCCATGGCTCCCGCCTCATCGATCTCCACCCCCAGCACAGAGGCGGAGTTCATGATAATGGTCTTCAGCTCCGACACCGTGTAAAATTCCAGGTGGTGGACTACCCCGAAGCGGTCCCTCAAGGGGGCGGTCAGCATGCCTGCCCTTGTGGTGGCTCCCACGAGGGTGAATTTGGGGAGGTCCAGGCGGATCGACCTGGCTCCCGCGCCTTTGCCGATGACAATGTCGATGGCGTAGTCCTCCATGGCCGGGTAAAGCACCTCCTCCACCTGCCGGTTCAGTCTGTGGATCTCATCCACAAAAAGCACATCCCCCTCCTGGAGATTGTTCAAAATGGCGGCCATCTCCCCCGGCTTCTCAATGGCCGGTCCGGAGGTGACCTTCAGATGAACGTTCATCTCATTGGCGATAATACCTGCCAGAGTCGTCTTTCCAAGGCCAGGCGGGCCGTAAAAGAGCACGTGGTCCAGCGCCTCCCCCCTGGCCTTGGCAGCCTCGATATAGATCTTCAGTGTGGCCTTTGCCTTCTCCTGGCCAATGTAATCCTTCAAATACTGGGGCCGGAGACTGTTTTCTATCTTAACATCTTCTTCCAGATTTTCTGTTGTGATAATTCTTCGTGTCATGTCTTCTACCTGCTTTTAGAACATCATTAATTTCAGCGCCCTCTTCAGCACGTCCTCCACCTGCATGTCCTCTGTGATCTCCACCTGGCGCACTGCCTTCAGGGCATCTGTATTTCCATAGCCCAGAGCCACAAGAGCCTGCACCGCGTCGTTCTGGATGGATCCGGACAGGACAGCGCCGGTTCCGGCCACGCTGTCTGCCTCCTGGGAATGGTCCAGAGCGTCCTCCAGCTTCAGCTTGTCTTTGAGCTCCAGGATCAGCTTCTCAGCGGTCTTCTTTCCGATGCCGGGCGCGGCTGAGATGGCCTTTACATCGCCGGAGAACACAGCAAAGCGCAGCTCATCCGGCGTGAGCTGCGATAGAATGTTCAGCCCTCCCTTGGGGCCGATGCCGCTGACCCCTATGACGAGCCGGAACACCTCCAGATCGTCTCTTGTGAGGAAACCGAACAGCTGCATGCTGTCCTCCTTCACGCTGAAATAGGTGTGGATCTTTACCTGGCTGCCGACAGAGGGAAGCCGGCCTATGGCGCTGCCGGACATGAAGATACCGTACCCGACGCCTCCGGCCTCCACCACGACCCTGTCCTCTTCCACAGCGGCAAGCTCGCCCCGTATATATGAAATCATATCATCTAACTCCTTTTCATTTCAATGTGATGCCTCTCAGCCTCATCAGCATGGCGTCAGCGGCGATGCCGATGAAAAGTCCTGTGAGCAGTCCGGCCACGAGAAGGACCGGAATATAGTAGGACACGCTGAAGGTCTGGACGACAAACATGGCCACTATGAGCTGCCCCACGTTGTGCATGACGCCGCCGCCGATGCTGACTCCAAGTATGCTGAAGCCGCCGTTCCTTTTCAGAAGGGCCATGACAGTCAGGCTGAGGAGCGCGCCGGCAAGACTGTAGAGGATGCTGAACAAGTTCCCAAAAATAAATCCAGCCAGGACAACTCTTGTTACAGACAAAAGATAAGCCTCTCTGAGGCTCATCTTGTAAAGTGCGATCACTATGATCAGATTGGCAAGTCCCAGCTTCACTCCGGGGATACCGATCTGAAATGGTATCAGGGACTCCACATAGCTGAAAATCAGTGCCAGCGCTGTGAAGACTCCGAAATAGGCAACTCTCGTCTTCAAGGGCAGCACCTCCTAATTCGTGACGGCATCGTATTCGCTCTCCTGCCTGGACTGGATCTCCACGATCACCTTATTTGGCAGACAGATGATGCTCTCGTTGTCCGCGGACACGGCCCTCTGATTCACACAGAGCTGGTCCGGACAATCCGCCTCGATCATCTTGGCCTTTCCGTTCCTGATCCGGAGAATGTTGGTCCCTCCGTTGATGGAGATCTCTCTGTCCTCGCTCAAGGGGTAGGTGCCTTCGATCTCGCCGTTCACGCGGATCACGGCCACACCGCTGCCCGCATCCTTCAGCACCTCGTGGAGAAGCCAGGCTCCCCCCGCCACGAAAAGGATCAGTACGACCAGTATGATATCTTTTATCTTCAGATGTTTTTTCATGATGACTGCTTTCGCTTTCTCTTAAATACTATATCTGCTATTCTACCATATCGTTTTGGGATGTGCAACCACATGTTCGGATGCATGTTCGGGTATGGTAGCAGTTGCGGCCCCTGCCGTGGCTATGGTATAATGATTGCGCAAAAGCGCAATTTGGCGCGATTTTACAGACGAGGTGGAAAATTATGAAATTACGAAAGATACGGTTCCTGGCGGGAGCCGCCGCAGTCTCTGTCTTTTTGGCATCCGGCTGCGCGGCAGTCTCCTCCGGGCCTATGACATACACGGATACCCTTTTTGACAGCGTGATCTCCGTACAGATCTACGACTCAAGAGATCAGGATATTCTGGACGGATGCCAGAAGCTCTGTCAGAAATATGACGTCATGTTCTCCCGGACTAACGGGGAGAGCGAGGTCTCCATGATCAACAGCGCCCAGGGCAACCCGGTGGAGGTGTCCCCGGACACGGCCACCCTGATCAAAAAGGGACTCTACTACGGCAAGCTGTCGAACGGGGCCTTTGACATCACCATCGGCGCTGTGTCCAGTCTGTGGGATTTCAAGTCCGAGGATCCGGCCCCGCCGGACACGGCTGCCATCGCCGCGGCACTGACCCACGTGGACTACAAAAAGGTAGTGGTGGAGGGCAACACCGTCACCCTGCAGGATCCGGCTGCCGCTCTGGATCTGGGCGCCGTTGCCAAGGGATACATAGCCGACAGGCTGAAGGATTACCTGAAGGGGGAAGGTGTCCACCACGCCCTCATCAACCTGGGAGGAAATGTGCTGGCAGTAGGGGACAAGCCGGACGGCTCCCCCTTCCACATCGGCATACAGAAGCCCTTTGACGAGAGCGGTATCCCTCTCACCTCTGTCCGGATCGATGACAAATCCATCGTCACGTCGGGCACCTACCAGCGGTATTTTGAGAAGGACGGCACCCTGTATCACCATATTCTGGATCCAGCTTCCGGGTATCCCTGCAACAACGGCCTGGCCAGCGTGTCCATCATCACGGACTCCTCTCTCACCGCGGATGCACTGAGCACCACCTGCTTTTTGCTGGGGCCGGAGAAAGGGCTGTCCCTTGTCAATCAGCTTGATAATGTGGAGGCTGTGTTCGTGGACACAGACAACCAGATCACCTACTCAAACAATTTCCAGAAATAGAAAAGCCCCTCGTGCGGGGCAGTGAATACAGAAGCTCCCTGCGTGAGAGGCATTATCTTTTGCAGCGTCTCTCACACAGGGGGCTTCTCACATCTGCTGTTCGTCAAAATAGAACAGCTCTTCAAACCTCTTATCCAGAGCGATGCATAGAACAAGCGCCAATTTCGCAGTTGGGTTAAACTGCCCTGTCTCAATAGAGCTGATCGTATTGCGGGATACCCCCACCATTTCCGCCAGCGCTGACTGTGACAGCTTTTTTTCTGCCCGCACTTTTCTTATATTGTTTTTCAGTATCAGCTTATCATTCATCAGAACAGCCCCATACAAAATATATAGAAAAAGCAGGCACACAATATCAGCAGCACGATACCGGCTATGAGAGAATGTTTTTGGTTCAGCTTCAGCCCCTCATAGGCGAATCCCAGGCCAGAAGTGCAAAACAGCAGCGATATGATGTCTGCTGGAGACTCTGTCTGGACTATCTTGATGATCATTATGACTGCCCCTAAGACGATCAGCCCCCATAGTGAGAAGGCATCCCTCTTTAGACGCACCTCTCTCTCTCGTTCATCTCCCAGATAATTGTCTCTTTTGGCTCTTAATAAAATTTTCTCTCTATTCATGGATATAGTCTCCTTATGCCAAGTTTTATTGTCATCAAGAAGTATATCATTGCCAAGTTTACTTGTCAATACTGCTTATGAAAAACGGTCAGCTCTGTGGGGACTGACCGTTTCCTGATTACATACTTTCAAAAATTAATATCCGTATGACGGATAGGCTGTGAAGAGAGCCGCTCCGAAGATGACCATCACGATGATGGAGAGTATAATGATCACCAGCTCAATGACGAGAGCCGCGCGGCAGTAGTTTCTCCTGTTGATGTTGCCGTTCTTCCCAAAGGCCCACACAAAGTAGAGGATGATGCCCGCGCAGGGGATCATCAGGGCCAGGATGGTGAGCACCCAGTCACCCATAGACATGGGGCTTGTGTCCATACCGCCGTACTGCTGCGGGTTGTAGCCGTTTCCGCCGTACTGCTGATTGTAGTTCTGATTATAGTTTGAGTTGTAGTTCTGGTTGTAATTCTGATTATAGCTCTGGCCGTTCTGGTTATAATTCTGGCTGTAATTGTAGTTTTGGTACTGATACTGGCTCTGATCCTGGTACTGGGTCTGCCCATTCTGATTATAGTACCCGCTCTGTCCCTGGCTGCCAGCGCCCTCCGTGCCGCCCGCACCGTTATAGTCTGTGCTGCTGTAGCCTGCATTTGGGTCTGTGTACTGCTGCTCCGGCTGGCTCTGAGAGCTTCCGGCGCCGTCTCCGCTCCCGGAGTATGTATTGTCCTGTCCGTTGTCCGGCTGATTGTTGTAGTTATTATCCATTTGTTCATCCTCCTTGAGAAATATAACAATCTGCGGTTATTTTACCATAATTGTCTGTAAATGACAATCTTTTGGAGGAGATTATCTGAATGATATAGGTAGGGCGCCCTGTCCGGGAAATACCTGTACATGGACACAGCGTAGAAGACAACCATCCCGCAGATGAGGACAGCGCCTGCCCACTTGAGCCACACGGAGAGTCGCCTCCTGCGGCAGAAGTATCTCTGCACAGCGGCGGCAGCCAGCCACAGCAGAATCGGGTAGATAAAAGGCTGCAGCTCCCAGGCATCCGCAAAGCGGAGGGTGAGGACACTGATCCCCGCCCTGGTCAGGCCGCAGGCCGGACAGGGGAAACCTGTCAGACAGGCCACAGGACAGATGCTGCCGAACAGGACATAGAGAAACAGAAAACAGGCGATTATCGAAATAACCGCCCATTTTACATTCCTCATATCCGCCCAGAAAATTTTTATACTGGATCTGATATGTCTTATCATAAATTTTTACAGTATCACTTTCTTCGGACACTTCTCTGCGCACTTTCCGCAGTTTGTACACTTGGAAGGATCGATGTGGGCGATGTTGTCTGTCACCTTGACTGCGTCAAACTCGCAGACTCTCTCGCACATCTTACATCCGATACATCCGACGGAGCACACGGACATGACATCCTTGCCCTTGTCTCTGGAGCTGCACTGCACAAGATGCTTCTGCTCGTAGGGCACAAGCTCGATCAGATGGCGCGGGCAGACAGCCACGCACTTGCCGCAGGCCTTGCAGGCATCCTTGTCCACTACAGCCACGCCGTCCACAACGTGGATGGCGTCAAAGGGACATGCCTGCACGCAGGAGCCCTCTCCCAGACAGCCGAAGGTACAGGCCTTGGGGCCGCCGTTCTGCATCATGTTGATCATGACGCAGTCGTGTAATCCGTTGTAGTTGTATGTCTGCTTTGCCACCTCACAGGTGCCGGCGCATTTGACGAAGGCCACTTCACGAACCTGCTCTCCTGCCTCGACGCCCATGATCTCGCCTACCTTTGCTGCCACCGGAGCGCCGCCCACAGGGCAGGCGTTTACCGGAGCCTCTCCCTTGGAGATGGCCGCCGCCAGTCCGGAGCATCCCGGGTAACCGCAGCCGCCACAGTTGTTGCCCGGCAGCACGCCCAGGATCTGCTCTTCTTTCTCATCAACTTCTACTGCAAACTGCTTGTCCGCAAGTCCGAGGAAAATACCGATGAATAACCCAGTACCGCCTACAATGACTGCAGCCAAGATAATTCCTGTCATACTCATTTTCTTTTCCTCCTATATCAGTCCGGAGAACCCGAAGAATGCGATCGCCATCAGTGTGGATGTGAGAAGGACAATCGGCATCCCCTTAAAGGACTCCGGAATATCATTGTATTCCATTTTCTCTCTGATACCAGCCAGCAGAACGATGGCGATCAGATAGCCGACGCCAGTTGCGAAGCCGTTTACAACACCCTCCAGGATGTTGTAGCCATCCTGCACGTTGTTCAGGGCAACGCCCAGCACGGCGCAGTTGGTCGTGATCAGGGGCAGATAAACGCCCAGCGCATTGTAGAGGGAGGGGACGAACTTTTTAAGGAACATCTCCACGATCTGCACAAGCGCCGCGATGACCAGGATGAACACGATCGTGTTCAGATAGTCAAAGCCCAGCGGATGAAGGATGAACTGGTATAAAAGGCCTGCCACCAAGGAGGCCAGTGTGATAACAAAGATAACGGCTCCGCCCATGCCGACAGCTGTCTCCGTCTTCTTGGAGACACCGAGGAAGGAACAGATACCGAGGAACTGGCTGAGCACCACGTTGCTCACGAGCGCAGAGCCAACTGCAATTAAAATCAAATCTCCCATGGTTTTCCCTCCTATTCTTTATCTTTTCCGGCTGCTGAAGGACATCCGCCGCATGTAGCGCAGTCCGCGCCGCAGCCTGACTGGATCTTGGATGCGTCCTTGCCCTTCTTCTCCATGTTGATCTTCACCTTGTTCTGGAGAGCGGCAAGACCTGCAAGAACGAGGAACGCGCCCGGAGCAAGGATGAAGATGGTAATGGGTGTATAGCCCGCTTTTCCTGTAGCCGCGTCAGCCAGAGGAAGAAGCTGGTATCCAAAAATCTGTCCGGCGCCCAGGATCTCACGGACGATACCGATGGCGATCAGGGCCACTGTAAATCCAAGTCCCATTCCCAGTCCGTCAAAGATAGAGGGAAGCACTTTATTCTTGGAGGCATAGCTCTCAGCGCGGCCCAGGATGATACAGTTTACAACGATCAGAGGAATATAAATTCCAAGTGAATCATAGAGGGCAGGCGTAAAGCCTTCCATCATAAAGTCAACAACTGTTACAAAGGATGCCACGACTACGATAAACGCAGGCATACGGACAGAGTCCGGTATGATCTTTCGCAGCATGGAGATCAGCATGTTGGACATGACAAGCACGAATGTCGTGGAAAGCCCCATGCCGATACCGTTTGTCGCTGAGGTTGTGACAGCAAGTGTGGGACACATGCCGAGCATCAGGACAAAGATAGGATTTTCATCAATAAGACCATTTTTCAGTCTCTCGCCACATTCATTCATCTCAACTACCTCCTAAAACTCATTCTGGAAGTAACCAAGTGCCGCGTTCACCGCACCTGTCACTGCCCTTGATGTAATGGTGGCGCCGCTGATGGCATCGATTGGCTCGCCTTCGCCGCCGTCTTTAGATACATAGAAATGGTCTGTCTGTACACCTACATACTGGCCGTAGAAGGACTCGTTCTGGGCGTTCATTCCAAGACCCGCGGTCTCGCTGATGGACAGGAAGGAAATACCGCTCACCGTGCCGTCCGCTGTGATGCCCACAACAACCTGAATGTCGCCGCCGTATCCCTCGCTGTCTGTGGCAGTGATAACATAGCCGGTGTCGCCGCCGTCCACTGTGCAGACCTCATCGATGGTGGCGTCAATGCCAAGATCAGCGATCACCTGATCCGCCACATCGGTGTCCACATCCGTCTCCTCAAAGGCAGTAAGGTCCGCGTCCGGGAACACAGCCTGCCAGGCCTCTCTCTTGGCATTCTCTTCAGACTGGGCAATGGGATCCTTTGTGACCTCATAGGCCAGTCCCAGAAGAAGTCCGGAAACCAATGTAATTACTGTAAGGATAATTGTATTTTTTATGATCTTGTTCATTATTTCTCTCCTCCTTTGCCAAACGGTTTTGGAAGAGTAACCTTCTCGATCAGCGGAACCAGAAGGTTACTGATGATGATGGCGTAGGAGACGCCCTCAGCAGACCCGCCGAAAATACGGAACAGGCCGGTCAGAACGCCGAGGCAGATGCCGTACAGGTACTGTCCCTTCTTCGTGATGGGGGAGGTGACGTAGTCTGTCGCCATGAACCAGGCGCCCAGCATAAGGCCACCGCCGCACAGGTGGGCTGTCAGGTAGGTGGGATCGAAAAATCCGATCTCCGGATGTGCCACATGGCCGAAAATTCCCACAAAGATCACGAAGGTTACAATGTATGTACCCGGGATGCGCAGATCGATGACTCCCATCAGAATCAGGAAGATCGCACCGATGACGATGGCGATCACGGATGTCTCACCGATGGTTCCCGGAATGGTTCCAATGAGCATGTCCATGGTGTTCACCTGATCCAGCGCCCCGCTCTTTACATAGGAAAGGGGAGTCGGACCTGTGATGCCGTCATAGACGAAGCTTGTCATGGGACCTGTGAAGGAAAGCAGAAGGAAACATCTGGCTCCCAGAGCAGGGTTCATGAAGTTCTGTCCCAGTCCTCCGAAAAGCTGCTTTACGATCAGGATTGCAAATACGCTTCCCAGGGCGCCCATCCACCAGGGGGCTGTGGGCGGCATATTCAATCCAAGGAGCATACCAGTGACAACCGCACTGAAGTCTCCCACTGTGACCTTTTTATGCATCAGTTTCTCATAGATAAATTCTGTAAGCACAGAAGCCGCCGTTGTGCTGACCATCATGATCAGGGCGGGCAGTCCAAAGTTGTACACTCCGAAGAAGGTTGCCGGGAGCAGCGCAATGACTACCATGAGCATGATATTGCCGGAGGTCACCTTGGAACGTATATGTGGTGAAGATGAAATATTAAATGAATTCTCCACGTTTGTTCACCTCTTCCTCTCTAAAATCTTTATTTCTTTTTCTTGCGGTTCGCAAGTGCGATCTTTCTCATAGAACCAATAGACTGCTTCAGCTGGCGCTTTGCAGGACATACATAGCTGCAGCATCCGCACTCCACGCACTCCAGCCCGTTCAGCTTTGTGAACTGCTCCTCATCGTGGTGCTCCGCGTAGTCTGCCAGTCTGGAGGGGATGAGCCTGCTTGGACAGGCGTCTACGCATCTTCCGCAGTTGATACATGCTGTTGGTTCAAATTCTGCCACCGCGTCTCTGGAAAGACAGAGAATGGAGGAAGAAGTCTTTGTGACAGGAGTGTCCAGTGTGAACATGGCAAATCCCATCATGGGGCCGCCTGAGATCACCTTCTTGGGCTCTCCCTTAAATCCGCCGGCTGCCTCCACAAGCTCCGCCTGGTTTGTGCCAAACAGGACCTTGAAGTTGCCCGGCTCGTTCACAGCGTCTCCGCTGACTGTCACAATGCGCTCCATGGAGGGAAGTCCCTTCACGACAGCCTGGTAAATATTGATCATGGTCTCCACGTTGTCCACAACGCAGCCCGCGTCGGCCGGGAGCATAGAGGAATTGATCGCCCTTCCCGTGGTGGCGTAGATGAGCTGGCGCTCAGCGCCCTGCGGATACTTTGTCTTCAGCGCCATCACTTCCATGCGGGGCTCGTCCTTCACAAGCTCCTTTAATTTGGCGATGCAGTCCGGCTTGTTGTCCTCCACCGCGAAAATACCTTTTGCGTTGTCAAACAGTGAAAGAACCACCTTCATGCCGCCCACGAGCAGCTCCGGTGTTTCCATCATTCTGCGGTAGTCCGCTGTTATGTATGGTTCACATTCCGCACAGTTCGCGATCACATAGTCGATCTTCTCCGGCTCCTTCGGTGAGAGCTTCACTCTTGTGGGGAAGCCTGCGCCTCCCATACCTACAACTCCGGCCTCACCGATGGCGTTTAGGATCTCTTCCTTGGTCATATCGGCCAGAGGCTTTACGGGAGCGTACTCAACCTCCTCGTACTCGCCGTCGTTCTCAACGACAATGCAGTTTACCTTGGCCCCTGTGGGGTTGAAATGGGGCTCGATCGCCTTGACTGTACCAGAGACAGAGGCGTAGATGGGGGCAGATACAAATCCGCCGGCCTCCGCGATCTTCTGCCCTTTTAATACATGATCGCCCACTACAACGATGGGAGAAGCCGGGGCGCCAATATGCTGAGAAAGCGGATAAACCAGGTTTCCCTTTGGCTTAACTTCGACAATAGCCTTGTCTTTTGCCAGGCTCTTGCCATCATCCGGGTGGATACCACCCTTAAATGTCAACAATGCCATCTCTTTTTTCCTTCCTTCCTACTATAATCTGTATATACTATACAAGAAAAAACCGGTTTCTTCTAGGTTTTCCGGCGTTTTTTTTGTATATTTCGAAGTACATCTTGTCGCATTTTTAACAATGCTTCACACGAAAAGAAAGAGACTATAACATAGTCTCCATCTTTTAATTCGCTATATAATTTCAAAAGAAATGATATGTCCGGATATATCTATTCCTCTTCAGCCTCTGCCTCAGCCGGAGCCTCCTCAGCCTGCTGTGCGTTCTCGAGAGCCTTCATGCTCAGGCTGATCTTCTTCTCCTCCTCGTTGAGGTCCACGATCTTGGCTGTGATCTCCTGTCCCACTGTCAGGACATCAGACGGCTTGTCGACATGCGCTCTGGAAATCTGTGACACGTGAAGCAGCGCGTCCACACCCGGAGCCAGCTCCACAAAAGCGCCAAAGTCTGTCATGCGGGCAACCCTGCCTGTAATGATCTTTCCTACAGCGTAGTCCTCTGCCGCGTTGGCCCAGGGATTTGTCTCCGGGAACTTCAGGCTGAGGGCAATCTTTGTGTCGTGGATATCCTTTACGAGAACAGTCACCTTCTCGCCAACCTGGAATACCTTCTTCGGGTTCTCCACTCTGCCCCAGGACATCTCGGAGATGTGGAGAAGTCCGTCCACACCGCCCAGATCGATAAAGGCGCCGAAATCTGTCACATTTTTCACAGTACCTTCGATCCTGTCGCCGACCTGTAGCTTCTCGAAAAGTTCCTTCTGCTTCTCTGCCTTTCTGGCAACAAGGAGCTGTCTTCTGTCGCCGATAATGCGGTTTCTTCTCGGATTGAACTCGCTGATGACGAACTCAATCTCCTGATCCTGATATTTGCTCAGGTCTTTCTCATAGGTGTCGGAAACCAGGCTTGCAGGGATAAATACTCTGGCTTCGTCGATCACAACGGAAAGTCCGCCTCCCAGGATCTGAGTAACAGGAGCCTTCAGCACTTCCTTGTTCTCAAATGCCTCTCTGAGACGCTCGTTTCCCTTCTCGGCCGCAAGCCGTTTATAAGTGAGCAGCACCTGACCTTCTCCGTCATTTACTTTTAACACCTTTGCTGTCATGGTATCGCCAGGGGACACAATGGTAGTCAGATCCACGTTCGGCTCGTTTGTGTACTCGCTTCTCGTAATGATGCCATCTGCCTTGTAACCTATATTTAAAATGATCTCATCAGGCTTTACGTCGATGACTGTACCATCTACCACTTCCCCGTTCCGTATTGTCTTAAAAGACTCTTCCAACATCTGTTCAAAAGTTAATTCTGACATTATTTTGAACCTCCTCAATTATTTTATTGGGCGTGGATGCCCCTGCTGTAATACCTACTGTTTCCACGGACCTTAATTGATTCATATCAAAATCGTCAAGTGTCTGTATGTAGTACGTATTGTTACATGCATGATCTGCGCGCTGTCTGCAGTGCGGCAAATCGTATCTAAAACATTTATATCATACCCCTTTTTCGAGATAATTTCAACTAAATCTTTGATTTTATTGTAATTATATGTCGTTTCAAAGTCCCGGCGGGGCTCTAGCGGCAGAGAGCCAGGATGGCGTCCGCCACCTGCCTGATGGTCATGTCCGAGCTGTCCACCAGCACCGCGTCCTCAGCCTGGCGCAGAGGAGAGATCTCCCGGTTCATATCCCGGCTGTCCCGCTCGATGATGTCCTGCTCGATCTGCTCCAGATCGCAGGGGACTCCCCTGGCGGTCAGCTCGTCATATCTTCTCTTCGCCCGGGTCCGGCTGCTGGCTGTCAGGTAGACTTTCACATCCGCGTCCGGCAGGACGCAGGTGCCGATGTCCCGGCCGTCCATGACCACGTTCTGCCTGCGGGCCAGATCCCGCTGCAGGGAGAGAAGCTTCTCTCTCACCTCCGGGATGGCAGAGCTTTTTGAAGCCATATTGCCCACTTCCTCCCGGCGCAGCTGGGAGGTGATATTTTCGCCGTTCAGATAGACCTGCTGCTGTCCCTCCTCATAGCCGATGGAAACCTGGGCGTCCCGGCAGGCCTCCTTGATCTTCTCCGTGTCCTCCGGCTGTATGCCCTTCTTCAGGAAGTGGACCGCCAGCCCCCTGTACATGGCTCCTGTATCCACGTAGATAAATCCCTTCTCTTTGGCCACAAGCCGGGCGATGGTGCTCTTTCCCGCCCCCGCCGGACCGTCGATCGCTATACTGTAACCCATATCTTTGCTCCTTGTCCTGTATATTTTTTCGCCGCATGTTGGCTGTCCGCTTCCGCTTTTAGAGATGTCTGATACTGCCGCCTGCCTTTGTGCATTTTTTCAGGAGAAATTCCTTCAGATCCGCAAGGCTCTTCCCCTTTACGCTCCCTTTTTTCAGAGCGATAAAGCCCTCCTTCTTCCGCTTTTTGTCCGCCACCAGCGCAAGAGTGGTATCGGTCTCGCAGATGCACTCGATCTCCCCGTAGGAGAATTCCTGGGTGACATCCCCTGTCACGCAGGTGAAGCTGTCCTCGTAGAAGCTGACCTTCACAAGGCGCTCCTTCCGGCTGATCTTCTTCAGCTCTGCCCACCGCTTCTTGGCGCCCTCGTAAGCCCTTGTCTTGATGTCCTGGATCTTGAAGGGCCCCCAGGCCTTTGAGTTCCTGTATTTGTAGAGGGCTGTGTACATCTCGTTTACGATCTTAAAAGACTCGCTGTATTCCATATAATATACTGGTTCCATAATATCATTCCTTTTCCTGTAAAAATTCTTTCCTGCTAGGGAATGCTGCTCCCCGCCAGATAGGCGGTGGACCAGGCGATCTGGAGGTTAAAGCCTCCCGTCACCGCGTCCAGATCCAGAACTTCACCGGCAAAATAGAGTCCCTTTATCTTTTTCGACTCCATAGTGGCCGGGTCTATCTCCCGCACCGAGACGCCGCCCTTTGTGATGATGGCCTCGCTCCAGCTCCGCAGGGACACGGCCGTCACGGTCAGATCCTTCAGAAGGCTGACCAGCCCTCTTCTCTCCTCCCTGGAGATGTCGTGGATCTTCTTTTCCGGGGAAATGCCTGACAGCCCCACCACCACGGGGATCAGCTTGGCGGGGAGAAGCTTTCCGAGAGAATTTTTGAACTGCCTGTTCTTCTGCTCTCCGAAATCCCGCAGGATCCTCTGATCCAGCTGCTCCGGGGTCAGAGCCGGCTTCAGATCGATGTGGAAGGAGAGCGGCCCCTTCTCAAGCCGCGGCCCTACCTCGCTGGTAGCGCTAAGTACCACCGGGCCGCTGAGACCGAAATGGGTGAACAGCATTTCCCCGAAATCCCGGTACAGCTCCTTCTTCCCGTCCTTTACCGTCAGCTCTATGTTTCTCAGGGACAGGCCCATCAGGTCTCCCACCCACTTCTCTTTCGCCTCCACCGGCACGAGGGAGGGAACAAGATCCGTGACGCTGTGGCCTGCCTCCCGGGCAAACCGGTAGCCGTCCCCGGTGGAGCCGGTCAGGGGATAGGAAAAGCCTCCGGTGGCGACGATGCAGGCGTCTCCTGTCTCCCGGGTGCCGTCCCCCAGGAGAAGGCCGGCTATCCTTCCCTCCTCTGTCAGAAGCTCCCTCACCTCTGTCCCCAGGTGGAGCCTGACTCCCCATTTGCTCATCTGCCGCTCCAGAGTGCGGATCACATCTGAGGAGTGGTCAGAGGCGGGGAAGACACGACCCCCTCGCTCCGTCTTTACAGGCATACCATTGTCCTGGAAAAAGCGGATCACATCCTGGTTTGTGTGGGTGTAAAAGCTGCTGTAGAGAAATTTCCGATTGCTTTTGACCGCCTGGAGCAGTTCCTCTGTGTCGCAGTCGTTTGTCAGGTTGCAGCGCCCTTTTCCCGTGATAAAAAGCTTTCTGCCGGCTTTGTCATTTTTCTCAAAGACGTGGACCTGATGTCCCGCCCGGGCAGCTGTCACAGCCGCGTACATGCCGGCGGCGCCGGCGCCGATAATCAGAACCTTACTCATCTGCCTCCCCTTTGCCTTCCTTTCTTCCGGGCGTGGAGAGCTCCACCTTGTCGCTCACCTTGTCCAGTTCGTCCCCGCTGTAGACCTGGTACTCGTCCCAGATCTCCTCCAGCATCTCCAGGGTGGAGACCACCTCTTTTTGCTTCTTCATGCACAGGGCTACCACCAGGGCGTTGACAACGCTTAAGGGGGCTACCAGGGAGTCCACGATGGAGGCCATGTCGCTCCTGGCGATCAGGTTGCAGGAGGAGTAGAGGTTCATGGGGGAGTGGATGCTGTCTGTCAGGGTGATGACCTTCGCCTTCCTGTTGCTGGCGAATTCCAGCGCCTTCAGGGTGCGCATGGAGTACCGCGGGAAACTGATGCCGATGATCACATCCTCCTCGCCGATGCGCAGGAGCTGCTCGAAGATCTCGCTGGAGCTGTTGGTGCTCACAGGGGTCACATCCTCGCAGAGCAGATTGAGGTAAAAGCTCAGGAAGCTGGCCAGGGGCGCGCAGCTCCTGATTCCCACCACATACACCTTCCTGGCCTTCAGGATAGTCTCCACCGCCAGCTCGAAGGCCTCATGGTCAATGTTCTCCATGGTGAGCTTGATCTTCTCAATGTCCGACTGAAGGACAGATTCCAGGATCTCCCCCTGGGTGATACGCCCGTAAGTCACCTCCATGCGCTGGATGGAATTCAGCCGGGTGCGCACCATCTCCTCCAGCGCCTTCTGGAAGGCCGGGTAGCCGGAATAGCCCAAAGCGGTGGCAAAGCGGACCACTGTGGACTCGCTGACCCCCACCACCTCGCCCATCTTCGCCGCTGTGAGGAATGCGGCCTTGTCATAGTCTCTGCGGATGTAGTCAGCCAGCTTTTTCTGCCCCTTGCTGAACCTCGCGTATCCGTCATCAATTTTCTGCAGTAATTCGTTGTTTGTTCCCATTTTACAGGTCCCTTTTCTTTATAGTCACAAGAGGACAAAGAACCCCCGGTTCCTGCCCTCTGTGTGTATTCACTGTACTATTATAAATCCTGTCGCTTCCGTCCGCAAGTAGAAATCCTTACTCCTCCGGTACGACGATCAGATCCTTTGTAAAGCTGTTGAGCACCTCGCAGCCGTCCTCTGTGATCAGGACAAGGTCCTCGATGCGCACACCGATGCCCTCCTCCGGCAGATAGATGCCCGGCTCAACGGAAAAGCACTGGCCCGGCTTGATGATATCTGTGTTCACAGATGACACGTCGCCGAACTCGTGGTCCTCCAGACCGATGGAGTGTCCGGTGCGGTGCGTAAAATACTGTCCGTAGCCCTTCTCCTCGATGTAATTTCTCGCGGCAAGGTCCACGTCGCACATCCGGTTGCCCGGCTTTGCAGCCGCGATGCCCCGCAGGTTGGCCTCCAGGACGATGTTGTAGATCTCTCTTGCCCGGTCTGACACCTCTCCGATGAAGACGGTTCTTGTCATGTCGGAAGCGTAGTTGTCCTTGAAACCGCCGATGTCGATGACTACGCAGTCACCCCGTTTGCCCTTTGTATCGTCTGTGGCGTGGTGGGGATCTGCCCCGTTCTTCCCGTAGGCAGTGATGGGATCAAAGGACACGCCCTCACATCCGGCTTCCTTGTAGATCTCCCGCACCTTGTGGTCCAGCTCCATCTCTGTCATTCCCTTTGCCACAAGGGGGATGACCTTCTCCATAACGCCGTCGTTGATCCGGGAGGAGATCCGCATCAGCTCCTGCTCCTCCTCATCCTTGATCATGCGGACCTGGTCAACGATCCAGGAAGCATTGACAAAGCTGCTTCCGCCGCCCAGCTCCTGAAGGCGAAGAAGAAATCTGGCGGGCCAGTTCTTGTCCACGCCCATGACAGCGTCCTTGTCCACGTAGCGGCTCAGGATCTCCACGGCGTCCTCCACGTCATCGTACCACACAAGCTCAACGCCCAGATCCTTCTCCTGGGGGAACAGCTTGTTGATGACCAGCTTGTGGTTCCCCTTTACATTCAGGTACAGAGCCAGCATCCTCTCGCCCGGATGGATCCACTTTCCTGTCAGGTAGAAGATCGCTACCGGATCAGAGATGATCATCTGGGGAATCTTGTTTTCTTCCATTGCCTTTAAAATTTTCTGAGTTCTTCCCTCGTTCATGATATGCACACCTCTCTATATATTTTACACATGCCGGGGAAGCTCCCCGGCAAAATGTCCGCCAAAAACAGTCGGTCTCTTACTTATGATATTACTCCTGCTCCAGCTTGTCCAGCTTGCCGCTGCATGCCCACAGGATCACTCCCAGAACAATGACAACCGCTGCCAGGACGCCGTATCCCATCTGGAAGGGAACGGTCTTCAGGAAGTCGTAGAGCGGCGGATAGATCATCTGTGCAAAGAACACGGCGATGGGCCAGAAGCCAAGAAGAATTCCCATGGCCTTGGCCGGCGCGATCTTTGTGATGAAGGAGTTCCCCAGAGGTGAGAAGATCATCTCGCCCACAGACATGAGAACAGCCACCATGGCGATCCAGACAAGTGAGCACTGGCCGTCTCCTCTGATGATGTCCGCCAGTACCATGACAACAAAGGCAACACCCACAAGGATCATGCCCAGAGCTGTCTTCTTGAACATGCTCATATCGCCCTTCGGACGCTTGGCCATCTTGTCCCACACCACAGCGAACACCGGTCCCAGAATGATGCAGGTGATGGCGTTCATGGAGTCAAACCAGGATGTGGGCACCTGGAAGGAGCCGATCATCCAGTTGGCGTGGTTCAGATAGGAAGCGCCGTCGCCCCATCCAAAGTAGAAATAGGCCGGATAGTAGGCAAGATACCACACCATCCAGAACACAACAGAGAACAGGGTCACAAGGATAACCGCAATGATGCGTTTCCAGTCGCTCTTTGTCAGGGGAGCGCTCTCTGCCTTTTCCGCCTTCGCCTTGTCCACGAACTCTCTCTGATCATGCTTGAAGGGCTTCTTTCCCGCCTCTCCCAGCGCTCTCTGGTTTGCGATGAACCAGATGGCATCGATGAAGAGGAAGATGCCGCAGATCAGGAATACGGTGTTAAAGGGCAGCTTCAGGCCAAAGAGTCCTGAGATGGGAAGCATGGCGATAAAGGTTGTTCCGATAAAGCTTCCGATGTTTACAAAGGAGTACTGGATGGAGAATGCATTGTTCAGCTCCTCCTGGTCGTGGAATAAAAGTCCGTTGATACCGGACAGGTTTCCCTTGAAAAGACCTGTACCGATGGCAACCAGTATGATCATGACCCACACCATAGTGAGGGAGTCAGCCTGCCATGCGCACACATAGCCAAGGCCCATCAGGATCATACCTGCCGGCACGCAGATGCGGGGGCTCAGCCAGTAGTCGGCGATCCATCCGCCCACGATGGGTGTGATGTAGGTTCCGGCCACGAACACGGCGGAGATAAATGTTCCCTCGGAGTCGGTAAGCCCGAGTCCGCCCTGCATTGCCTCTGTGGCGATCCAGATCGCCAGAAGATATTTCATGGTGTAAAATGCCAGACGCTCAAAGGTAAAGCCGAGCGCGCAGACATAGAAACCAAAGGGTTTTTTTCTTTTTGCTGTCTGTTCCATTTTGAAGTTTCCTCTCTACTATTATTTCCTACACGGCTCTTGTGTACTTCTGAAGCCATGCCCGCTCCTCCTCGTCGAGGAAGGGGGAAACCTTCTCGTACACTGCGCTGTGGTAGGTGTTCAGAAGATGTCTCTCCTCTTCTGTCATCATATCCGGCAGGATGGCATCCAGGTCCATCGGGACGAATGTGATGGTCTCAAAATACATGAACTGCCCGTACTCGTTCCGGGTTCCCTTTCGTGTCAGCAGCTCATTTTCCAGTCGGATCCCGTATTCTCCCTCCAGGTAGATGCCCGGCTCGTCTGTGATCACCATGCCATCCTCGAAGGGCTGGATCTCTCCTGCCCGGAACTGCCAGCGGAAGCCTGTCGGCGGTTCGTGTATGTTCAGAAGATAGCCGACCCCGTGGCCCGTCCCGTGGTTAAAGTTCAGGTTCCTGTCCCAGAATGGCTTTCTGGCAAGCATGTCCAGTGTCATCCCGGTAGTGCCGTATAAAAATTTTGCCGATGCAAGCTGAAGGTTGCTGATGGCTGTCAGCGTAAAGTGCTCCTTCATCTTATCTGTCACGTCGCCCAGTGCGTAGGTTCTCGTGATATCGGTAGATCCCTCATAAAAGCCTGCGCCTGTGTCTGTCAGAAGAAAGCTTCCGCCCTCCAGGCGCACGTCTGTCTCCGGCGAGGATGTGTAGTGCACGATGGCCCCGTGCTCGCCAAAGGATACGATGGGTTCAAAACTGGGCCGGATAAAATTCCCCTGCTGTGCCCGCAGTTCATCCAGCTTCTGTGAAGCGCTCAGCTCTGTGATCACCTCTTTGTCGTAGTTCTCCTTGACCCATTTCATAAATTTGACATGGGCAACGCTGTCCTTGAGCTGCGCTTTGCGGATATTGGCAATCTCTGTGGGATTTTTGACTGCCTTGAAAAGGATCTCCGGGTTGCGCATCTCCACTTTTCCCGTCTTGCGGGGAATGTTTTTCCAGAGCGCGTAGTTCAGCCTTGCCGGGTCGATGAGGACAGTTCCGCCTTCGTCCAGCTTCTTCACATCCTCATAGATGTCATTGTAGGGGTGGAAGACAACGCCGTCCTTCTCCAGCTTCTCCCTCAGCTCATCAGAGAATTTGGACGCATCCACATAGAGATCCATCCGGTCCATCCTGATGACTGCGTAGGACAGCACCAGCGGGAAAAATTCGATGTCGTTTCCGCGGATGTTCAGCGTCCAGCATATATCGTCCAGCGTGGTCAGTATATGGCAGTCCGCTCCCGCCTCCTCCATGGATCTGCGGATCCTCTCAAGCTTTGAGCTGCGGTCCTCGCCTGCGTACTGAAGCGCAAGCTCCCACACCGGCTCCTCTGACAGGGCCGGACGGTCTTTCCAGATGTCCGCCGCCAGATCCCTTTCGCAGGAGACAGAGCCCTGCTTGCTCGCGGCAATCTGCTCGTAGAGCTTGCCGTCGCCCAGGGAAACACACCTTCCGTCAAAGGCAATGACGCCCCCCTCGGGAAGACTGGCGCTTAAGAAATGCTCTATGTCAGGCACTCCGGGCTCGCCCATCTTCATGAGTCTGACCGGCGTCCCCTCCAGCTCCTTTGCAGCCTGGATAAAATATCTGCCGTCCGTCCAGAGGTAAGCTTCGTCCGCTGTAAAGACGGCCGTGCCCGCTGATCCGGTAAAGCCAGTGAGAAATTCTCTCATCTTGAAATACTCTCCCACATACTCGCTCTGATGAAAATCAGCCGTGGGCACGATGTAGATATCCACCTTGTTCTGCCGCATGATCTCATGCAGCTTCTGCACTCTCTCGGTTATATCCATGACTTTTTTCGCCTCCATTATTGTGGTTTTGTATAAATGCACTGTCTGTCCGCGCAGGGCAGCCGGCACAAGCACACCAGGCGCAGACCATATTATTTTACAATATAAAGCCAGGTTTGTAAACTCAAAAATTGCGGCTTGAAAATATTGGCTTTATCGGGAAGTACATGCCCATATCCATGCCTTGTCAAATAAAATCCCCTTATGATATACTGGTCAGAAGCAGCGGGTTTTATGTAAGAAGCCTGCCCTTCAATGAGATAATATAAAGAAAATTCAGAAAAAAATTCAGGAGGTAAACTATATGAAGATCACAGAAGGATACATGCCCTATCTGGGCTATCAGACCTACTACCGGATCGCCGGCGAGTGCAGGGACGGCAAGAAGCCTCTGCTCCTTCTCCACGGCGGACCGGGCTCCACACACAATTACTTTGAGGTGCTGGACGCTCTGGCGGATACAGGCAGGGCCGTCATCTCCTACGACCAGCTTGGCTGCGGGAACTCCTATGTGGACGGGCACCCGGAGCTGTGGTGCCAGAAGACATGGGACAACGAGCTGATGGAACTGCGCAGGCATCTGGGGCTTGACCAGGTGCACCTGCTGGGACAGTCCTGGGGCGGCATGCTGGCCATTGAGTATCTCTGCGACTACCAGCCGGAGGGCGTCGCCTCTGTCATTCTCTCCAGCACCCTTTCCTCCGCCAGTCTGTGGGCAAAGGAGCAGCACCGGATGATCCGTTTCCTCTCCCAGGAGGACCAGGAGGCCATCGCCGAGGCGGAGCGGACCGGAAACTTTGACACGCCGGAGTACCTGGCCGCCAACAGCCGCTTCATGGAGCGCCACTGCGACTCTCCCTCCGCTGACACGCCGGAGTGTGTGACCCGTCCCAAGAGATCCGGGAAGGAGGCCTACCTCTACGGCTGGGGTCCCAACGAGTACAACCCCACAGGATCCCTGGGAAGCTGGGAGTACACGGACAAGCTGGAGAGGATCAAATGCCCGGCCCTCATCATCAGCGGCACGAACGACCTGTGCACACCCCTCATCGCCAAGACCATGTACGACCGCATCCCGAACGCAAGATGGGAGCTCTTCGACGGGTGCCGTCACATGTGCTTTGTGGAGGACAATGAAAAATATATCCGCCTTCTCACTGAATGGCTGGATCAGACAGAAAAAAACGGCTGCGTGTAGGCAGCCGTTTTCTTCTGTCTCGTCTTATTTCTGGTTCCGGAACTGTACCGGTGTCATATTGTACGCTTTCTTGAAGAGCCTGTTAAAGTGCTCCACATTCTGATAGCCCACGGACAGGGCGATATTTTCCACGGTCATGTTGCTGCTCTTTAAGAGCGCTCTGGCCTTCTTCATGCGGATCTTTTTCACAAGGTCTCCGAAGGTCATCCCTGATTTCTCCCGGATATACTTGGAAAGGTAGGGCTTGGAGAGATAGAATTTCTCTGCCAGGTCATCCAGCGTCACGTCAATGTAGTTGGCCTGTATATAGTTCATGATCTCGATCATGCGGGCGTCCTTCACCGGGTCAGCGGTGCTGAGCTCCTCGATCTTGTTCACAGCCACGATGAGGGCCTCGATGGAGGCGCGGATGATGTCCGCGTCGATGCCAACGCCCCAGAACGTCTTCTCGTGGGAGATGATGCCCACGTAGGCCACCGCCTTGGAGGAAGATCCTCTGGTGAGGGAGTGCTCCTCGTAGTAGCGCAGCTCGTAGCTGATGTTGAAGTACTGCTTGATGGCGTTGCTGACTGCGTCCAGACGTCCGTTTCCGGAGGCGGTCACCACCTGCTCGTCATTGCCGTGGTGGATGGTGGCGTCGGCGATGATGCCGTCCGCCTGGCGGAAATGGCACTCGTCAATGGAGAACACTGTCTTCGCATTCACGTAGTTGTCCGTAAAGATCTGGTATACCCACTCCGGTGTCAGCTCCTTGTGCGCCTTGTCGGAGACATCCTTCACAAGGTATCCCACTTCCTCACGCATCTTCTCCGGAAGGTTGATGCCGTGGCTCTGCTTCAGGATATAGTTCACGCCGCCCTTTCCGGACTGGCTGTTGATGCGGATAACGTCTGAGTCGTAGCGTCTTCCCACATCCTGGGGATCGATGGGCAGATAGGGAACAGTCCACTTGTCGCACTTCTTCTCCTCTCTCCAGGCCATGCCCTTGGCGATGGCATCCTGGTGGGAGCCGGAGAAGGCGGTGAAGACCAGCTCGCCCGCATAGGGCTGGCGCACATCCACAGTCATCCTTGTGAGCCGCTCGTAGGTCTCCTTGATCTCCTCCATGTTGGAGAAGTCCAGCTTCGGGTCCACACCGTGGGAGAACATGTTCATGCCCAGGGTGATGATATCCACGTTTCCTGTCCGCTCACCGTTTCCGAACAGGGTTCCCTCGATCCTGTCAGCGCCGGCCAGTATTCCAAGCTCCGCTGTGGCCACGCCGCAGCCCCTGTCGTTGTGGGGATGGAGGGAGAGAACCACATTGTCTCTGTAGGCCAGATGCTTGTGCACATACTCAAGCTGGGATGCAAAGACGTGGGGCATGGCGTTCTCCACAGTCGTGGGAATGTTGATGATGGCCTTGTTGTCCGCCTGGGGCTTCCACACGTCCAGGACTGCGTTGCACACCTCCACGGCATAGTCTACCTCTGTCCCTGAGAAGCTCTCCGGGCTGTACTCAAAGGTGAAGTTTCCCTCTGTCTCGTCCGCCAGCTTCTTCAGCAGCTTTGCACCGTCCACAGCAATTTTCTTAATCTGCTCTTTATCCTTTTTGAACACCTGCTCTCTCTGAGCCACAGAAGTGGAATTGTACAGGTGGATGACAGCGTGGGGCGCACCCTTCACAGCCTCAAAGGTCCTCTTGATGATATGCTCTCTGGCCTGGGTCAGCACCTGGACTGTCACGTCGTCTGGGATCATGTTCTTCTCGATCAGGGCTCGCATAAAGTTGTACTCTGTCTCAGAGGCAGCCGGGAAGCCCACCTCGATCTCCTTGAAGCCCACCTTTACGAGCAGCTCAAAGAACTCCAGCTTCTCCTCCAGACTCATAGGCTCGATCAGGGCCTGGTTGCCGTCCCGCAAGTCCACACTGCACCAGATGGGAGGCTGGTCTATGTATTCTTTCTTCACCCAGTCGTAGGTGACTTCCGGCGGCATGAAATACTGCCGCTCATACTTCTCAAAATTCTTCATGTCTCATCTCTTCCTTTCAGCAATACAAAAAGCAGAATATTTATCAACTTTATTGTTCTTTTTTAATACCCGTCTATCCTATCATACATATGCCCAAAAGAAAAGTGGTAAATTTAATCATTTTTATTGATTTATTTTATTCTTCCCCGCAAAATAGCGGGCGCAGACCTGGCTGAAACACCAGAGGGCGCTTCGCTCCGGCACCTTTGCAGCCGCCGTTACCTTCTGCTCTGCCACCGGAAAATCCCCGACGCAGTAGCGGATACTCCCCACCTCCTGCCCCTCTGTCACCGGGGCAGTCAGCTTCTCCGGCAGGTCGATGCTGGCAGTCACCGTCTCGTTTTCCGCCAGAAGGAATTCCTTTTGGATGGGCTCTGACGCAAGGAGAGCCAGAGCCTCCCCCTCCAGAGTGCCGGAGGGCGGCGCGCCGCCGGAAACAGGAAGGGCTGGCAGGGGCCGGTCCAGAGTGACCGTCTCATATTGGTAGTGGTCAATCCCGTACTGCATCAGTTTCTTTGTGTCCTCCCACTTGTACCCCTTGTTGCCCGGCCACCCGCAGGCCAGCAGGGCTACGATAAAGGTGCGTCCCCTGTTTTCCAGAGCTCCCACATAGCAGTATCCGGCGTCCGCTGTAAATCCGGTCTTTCCCGTGAGAGCCCCCTCCATCATGGTGAGAAAGGCGTTGTGGTTTTGCAGGGAGAAGCTCCTCTGACCGGACAGGTCTGTGAAGGTGTAGCTGTCCTTCCCCGTGATGTCGAGAAAGGCCGTCCTCTTTGGGGACTGGGTGATACAGTACTTAAGGATCCGGGCCAGGTCGGCCGCTGTGGTGGAGTGGATCCCGGTCCCATCGGAGGCGTCCAGGCCGTTGGGAGTGATGAAATAGGTGTCCCGGCAGCCGATCTCCTCCGCCTTCCGGTTCATCATCCCGGCAAATTTCTCCACACTCCCGGCTGTGTTCTCCGCGATCACTACAGCGCTGTCATTGTGGGACTCCAGCATCAGGGAGCAGAGAAGATCCTCCAGGCGGTAGGTCTCCCCCTCCCGGACGCCCAGCCGGACCTCCGGCTGGGAGGCAGCCTCCTCCGACACAGAGCACTCCATCTCCAGGTCCGCCGTCTCCAGCGCCAGGATGCACGTCATAATCTTGGTAGTGCTGGCCATGGGACGGGCTGTGTCCGCGTCTTTTCCAAATAAAACACGCCCGCTGTCAGCGTCCATCAGGACCGCTGACCGGGCGTAGAGCTGGGCCAGCTCCTCCGGCGTCTCCCCCTCCCCGGCACCGGCAGCCATCCCCCGCATGGAAGGACAGAACGCCAGCCAGATAAAGAGGAGGACAGGCGCCAGGAGAATACCGGCCCTCTTTATCCTTCTCATTCCATACCATTTTCTATATAACCGACCTTTTTCCGGTCTTCTCATACACATCACGACCCGAAGCATCCGCGCAGTTAACTTATATGTATGCCCCGTGACCGAAAAATATGTCTTGCGCCCGAACAGGCTATACGTCCAGCTTCAGCTGGGCCTCCTCCTCGGCCTCGTGTTTGAAATTCTCGATCTGCTCCGGGTTGATCCCCGGCAGCTCGTCCAGGGAGTGGATGCTGAAGCGCCGCAGGAACTCCTCCGTTGTCCCGAACAGGATGGGCTTTCCAGGCGCGTCCAGCCGTCCCACCTCGCACACGAGATCATACTCCACCAGTTTGTTCACCGCGTGGTCTGACTTGACTCCCCGGATCTTTTCGATCTCCAGCTTTGTGACAGGCTGGCGATAGGCGATGATGGAGAGCGTCTCCAGCTGCACGTCCGTGAGCACGTACCTGCGGGGCTGCTTTGCCACCTTGATGAGATACTCGTACATCTGGGGCTTTGTGCACATCTGGAAGGAGTCCTCCAGCTCAATGATGTGGATTCCCCTGTCGTCCGTCTCGTATTTATCCATCATGTTGTGGATCACCTTGCGGGTCGTCTCCTCGTCATGGCCGATGGCCGCCGCGATCTTGGAGAGCTCCACGGAGTCCCCCATAGTAAAAAGAATGGCTTCTATGATACCCTCTAGTCTGCTTATCTCCACTTTATACTTCCCCTTCTTCTCTTTGCTCTTCTTGCGCTGTCCGCTCCCCGCCGCATATCATGGAGGTGATAAGGATATCGTCAAAGGGCTGCTCCTGCAGAACCCTGATCTTGCCTGTCTTCATCAGCTCCAGCACGGCCAGGAAGGTGACTACAAGCTGTACCCTGGATCCCTGCCTTGACAGGAGCTGCCGGAAGCTGAAGGCGGGGTGGGTTCCGGCGTACTCCTCCACATAGTCCAGCTTCTCCGGCAGGGAGACCTCCTCCTTCTCGATCTTTCCAAAGCGGCTGCGGATGGGATCGATCTTCTCCGTCTGCCTGCGCATCATCTCCCGGAAAATGCTGTTCAGCCTGGACAGGGTCAGCCCGTCCAGCAGTTTGTCCAGATCCACAGGCTCCACGTAGTCCTGCACCTCCTCCGGTATGTCCGGCTCCCGGTACAGGGATCTTTCGCCCTCCACCTGCCGGTCCCGGAGCTCGTAGGACATGTACTTGTACATCTTGTACTGGAGAAGCTGCTCCACCAGCTCCTGCCGGGGGTCTTCCTCCTCCCCCTCCTCGTTCACTTCCTTGGGAAGCAGCATCCGGCACTTGATGTCCAGCAGTGTGGCCGCCATGAGGAGGAACTCGCTCATCACGTTCAGGTCCTCCCTCTCCATGGCGTGGATATATTCCATGTACTGATTTGTGATCTCCACGATAGGAATGTCGTAGATATCTATTTTATTTTTGTCGATGAGGTGCAGAAGAAGGTCCAGAGGGCCTTCAAACACCTGCAGCTTTACCTCTAATCCCACAGACATCCTCCGCTCTTTCCTGACTTAACCATACTATTATATCTGACCTTTGCTCTTTTCTCAACAGTTTTTCTAAAGCTGTATGAGCACTCGGGACCGTAGAATGCCCATGAGAAGCTCCTTGGCCTCTTTTTGCTGCCTTTCCACCGGAATGCGCTCTGCGTGTCCCTCGTTGATGAAGCCGATGATCCCGTAGCAGAGAAAACCGGCGATCCTCTTCGGCGAGTACTTAAGCCGGCTTTGCCTCTCCATCCTCTTGGTGTGCTTCTCCACCGTCTCCAGGACGATGCTGTAGAAGGCGAACGCAAGGTAGGGATTTTTGTCCGGCGCCGTGTAATGGAAAAAGTCAAAATGGCTGTAGTACAGCTCCATAATGGCATCCAGGATGTTGCAGTAGCTGAGCACCTCGTCCCTTCCCGGATTGTTCTTTCGCTGTTTCCTCTCATAGTCCTCCGTGCCCAGGACCACCATATCCTGAAAGATCTCGTCCACCAGGGCGTACTTGTCGCTGTAGTGAGAGTAGAAGGTGATCCTGCTGATCTGCGCCCTGGCACACAGCTCCGTGATGGAGATCTGCTCAAAGGGCTGCTCCGGAAGCATGGAGATGAGGGTGCTCTTCAGATTTCTCTTTGTCTTCGTAATGCGTCTGTCTTCCATTACATTTCCCCCGATCTGTATAAATAACTGACAAAAACGGATGGTCTGTCATTGAGTTTTATTTTTTGTTCTGCTATAATATTTTAACATCTGTTAAAATATCGGTCAATGTGTAAGATATTTTGAGTTTTTAAGTCATATCATGGAACTGTAAAGGAGAATACTATGTCAGACATTGCTATTATGACGGACAGCAACTGCGGGATCATGCCGGGGTGCGAGCCTTATTCCGACATCCATATCATTCCCATGCCTGTCCTGATCGATGGTGAGACCTTTTACGAGGGGAAGAGCATCACTGCCGACGCGTTCTACCGGAAGCTGGCCTCTGACGCCGCTGTCAGCACATCCCTCCCCTCCCCCGGAGATGTGATGGACATGTGGGCCTCCCTCCTGCGGGATTACCGGGAGGTCGTGTATATCCCCATGTCCAGCGGACTTTCCACCTCCTGCGCCAGCGCTCTGGCTCTGGCCTCTGAGGGTGACTTTGAGGGCCGCGTCCATGTGGTGGACAACCACCGGATCTCTGTCACCCAAACCCAGTCCGTGCTGGACGCCTACTTCCTCGCCAGGGAGGGAAGGACGGGACGACAGATCAAGGAGCAGCTTGAAAGCGAGGCGCTGGATGCCAGCATCTACATTGCGGTGGACACCCTGAAATACCTGAAAAAAGGAGGGCGCATCACTCCAGCCGCCGCCGCGGTGGGCACGGTGCTGAACCTGAAGCCTGTCCTCACCATCCAGGGGGACAAGCTGGATGCCTTCGCCAAGGTCCGGGGCATGAAGGCCGCCTTCCGGACTATGTGCAAGGCGGTAAGAAAGGATATAGACATGCGCTTCTCCCATCTGAGGGACGAGGGCGTCCTGAAGCTTGGCATGGCCGAGACGGACATGGACGAAGAAGAGTTTCTCTCCTGGAAGGAAAAGTATCAGGAATGTTTTCCGGATATGGAGATCGTCCACTATCCTCTCACCATGAGCATCGGCTGCCACACCGGGGCGGGGGCTCTTGGAGTGGGCGTCTTCCGGGTGCACCGGCCTTAGGCCTATTTACCTGTAAAGGAAAGGCTGACGAGCTCAGCCATATTGTAGAGACGGACATTGACTGTGTGGGTTCCCAGCCCCCGGCTGACCACACAGCTTCGCCCGTCTCTTCTTTTGTACATATCTCCTGAATATCTGGGGAAAAGCTGCATCTGAGGCGTGATGACTCCCCCCGCAAGGGGCAGCCGGACGACGCCTCCGTGGAGATGCCCGGACAGGACAAGATCCGCCCCCCAGTCCCAGTAGGCGTCCATGCAGGCCGGGTTGTGAGCCAGGAGGATGTGGTACTCCTCTCCCTCCGGCTCCCCGATCCTCCTTTTTATCTCCTCTGTCTGCAGCTTTTCCCTCCCGAAATGACTGTAGCAGGAAAGGGGGATCTCCAGGCCTGTCAGCGCAGCCTGGAAGCTCCCCTTCTGAAACAGACAGGTCTCGTTTTCCAGCAGGTGTACGCCTGCCCCCATCAGGGCGTCCCGGTATCTCTCATACCGGTCTTGGTACTGTCTTCTGTTCTCCTTCATCTTCTGCTCATGGTTTCCGTTGGCGGCATAGACGGGGGCCACAGCCGCAAGCCTCCTCATGAGAGCGGCTGCCGTCCTGTCAGTCTCCGGCTGTGTCCGGGTCAGCATGTCGCCGCCCACCAGGATACAGTCCGGCTCCTCCCTCTCGACCTGCTCCAGGAGCCTGCGGTTCTCCCTTCCGTACTCCTTTCCGTGAAGATCTGAGAGAAAGACCATCCGGATCTTGCTCCCTCTCTCCATTCCCGGTATCTCTTCCCTGTAGCGTCTCACCCGGAAGGTGGACAATTCCCTTGCCATCTCCCCGGCGCACACCAGGGCAGACGCGCCAAGCAGCGCAAGCGGCTTCTTCCACATTTCGCGTTCCTCCCTTATCTGTCTGCCGCCTTCTGGGCAGTTCTGGTAATGATTATATAATCTGTTTCCCTGTTTTGCAACTTTCTTTCGCGTCTTCTCTTCCAGTTAATGCCTGCTTTCCGGCTAGGCCGGGAAGAACAGCTCCAGGGTCTGCTCCAGGGAGCTCTGGTAGGTGGCCTTCGGGACATCCTCCACCGCCACAATGTCCGCCCTGCCAATCTCGGCGCCGTCCAGTGTGTAGACCACGCTTCCCGCCTTATCCCCCGCTTTGACAGGGGCTGTCAGCTTCTCCTGGGGCTGATACTCCCGCTCAATGGCTGTCAGGTCCGCCCCTTCCGTGTCCACATACTGGAAAGGCTCCTTCTGGCTGACAGCCGCCAGTCTCTTCTGGCCTCCCTGGACCCTCACAGGCTCCAGGCTCTGGATGCCCTCATCCACATATTTGACACACTTTCCAAAGCCATAGTCCAGAAGAGTCACCGCGTCCCTGAACCGGTCTTTTGAGGTCTCCGCCCCCATGACCACCGCGATCATCTCCATCTGGTTCTTTTCGGCCGTGGCGGACACGCAGAAGCCGGCGTCGTCTGTGGAACCGGTCTTCAGGCCTGTGGCGTAGGCGTACTGGCGGATCAGCTTGTTTGTGTTGGCCAGGGTGAAAGTGCTGCTCCCCTTTGCCGTGGTGTGGGTAATGTCCTCCATCCAGATGCCGGCGTAATCCCGGATCTGGGGATATATAAGGATCAGCTCCCTGGACATGGTCCCTATGTCCCTGGCGGTAGTCAAATGCCCCTCCGCATCCAGGCCGTTACAGTTGACAAAGCTGGTGTTCTCCATGCCAAGTCCGGCAGCCCTCTCGTTCATGTGCTTCACAAACTCCTCCTCGCTCCCCCAGATATGCTCTGCCATGGCTACACATGCGTCGTTTGCGCTTGCTACGGCGATACACTTGATCAGGGTGTCCGCCGTCTGCACCTCCCCCGGCTCCAGGAAGACCTGAGAGCCTCCCATGGAGGCGGCATACTCGGACACGGTCACCTGGTCTTCCAGGGCAATCTTCCCTTCCGCCAGAGCGTCAAAGATGAGAAGCAGGGTCATGATCTTCGTCACGCTGGCAGGGGGCCGCCTCTCATCCGCGTTTTTCTCGTAGACGGACTTTCCTGTGGACGCCTCCATCAGAAAAGCAGAGGGTGAACCCACCTGGGGACCTGCCCCCGCTTCCTCCTGCCCGCTTTCCTCCTGCCCAGTCTCTTCCTGGCCGGCCTGGGGCGCCGCTCTGAGCAGGGCCGGCTGCAGGAGCAGCGCCCCGCACAGGAGGGCCGTCAAAAATCGTTTCATATGCCCATCTCTCCTTGCATACATCGTCTGTTACTAATATATTTTGCTCTTTTTGCACTTATTCTTTTTTTCTCCGCCCGCGGGCCGCCAGGACGGGCCGGATAGTTGTCAAGCCTGCTCCCCTGTGTTAAAATGAGTGTTCCGGAATTCGTCTCCCCCGGGAGAGGCTCCGGCTGACTTTTTAGAAAAAATATAGTAAGAAAAGGGGTATCTCATGAATAAAAAAGAAGTTCTGGAAATCCGAAAGCAGTTCTCTTTGCAGAACTGCGCCATCACCCGCATCTGCGGCTGCTATGTGGACGGAGACAAGGAAAAGAAACTGGAATTCAAGGAGGCCTTCCTCTCTCTCCCCGAGGAGGAGGAATACAAGTATTTTGATCTGTTCAAGCGGACTCTGTCCGGCACTGTCGGGAAAAACCTCCTCAATATGAGCTTTCCTCTGGAGGAGGAGCAAAAGGGCGGAGCCCAGGAGTTCCTGATGCAGCTCAAGGACAGCAGGCTCACAGACGACATGCTGGTGTCCGAGTTTTACGATAAGGTGATCGAGAACTATGACTTTGGGGAGCACTATCTCATTCTCCTCATCCACGCCGCCTACGACGTGCCCGGCAAGGCCTCCGACGGGATGGAGATGTACGACGCCTCCGATACAGTCTACGACTACATACTGTGCAGCATCTGTCCTGTGTCCCTCTCCAAGGCGGGCCTTTGCTACAACGCGGAGCACAACAGCATCGAGGACAGGATCCGGGACTGGATCGTAAATGATCCGGTAAACGGTTTTCTCTTCCCCGCCTTCAACGACCGGGCCAGCGACGTCCACGGCCTGCTCTATTACTCCAAGAAGCCCGAGGAGCTGCAGGAGGTCTTCCTCACCCAGGTTCTGGGCTGCAGCCAGGTCTTGAGCGCCGGCACCCAGAAGGAGTCCTTCCAGGCCATGATCGCGGACACCCTGGGCGAGGACTGTGCCTACAGTGTGATCCGCAATATTCACGAGAACCTGAACACCCTGATCGAGGAGAACAAGGAGGAGCCGGAGCCCCTGGAGCTTGGCAAGCCGGAGGTCAGACGTCTCTTCTCCCTGAGCGGGGTGCCGGAGGAGAACCTGGAGAACTTTGACCGGGAGTTCGATGAAACTGTGGGCGCAAAGGCCTCCCTTCTGGCCTCCAACATTGCCAGCACAAAGAAATTCAACATCAAGACTCCGGACATTGTGATCAACGTCAATCCGGACCGGACAGACCTGGTGGACGTACGGATCGTGGACGGGCGGAAATGCCTTGTGATCCCTGTGGATGACCAGGTGGAGGTCAACGGCATTGAAGTCCGAATGGATCCGGAGACAGGGGTTTCGGAGCCGTCCGTATAGGACGGCCCCTCCGTCTGCAAAGTCACAGACTCTACAGCTCCACGATCCTGGGTCTGTGGTGGGTGTAGGGCAGGAACTTTTTCAGAAGATCCTGGGTCTTAAATTTCAGATGGGTGGTGTTGATGCCTGTGTTGCAGACAAACCACTCCGCCTGGGCCACCTCCTTGTCGATGATGAGCTGCACGTAGTCGTCCTCATCGTTCAGAAGCCCCACAACGCTGGCAGAGCCAGGTGTACAGCCGATGTGCTTCACCATCAACTCCGGCGGCGCAAAGGACATGTGGGACACGCCCAGCTTTTTGCTGAAGGAGGCGGTGTCAAAGGGCTTGTCGTCGGGCATGAGAAGCAGGAAGAAGGAGGTCTTCTTCTGGTTGCAGAGAAAGACATCCTTTCTCACAGGCGCCTGCAGCACCTCGCCGATCTCGGCGCACTCCTCCATGGACGCGGCCGGGTCGTTGTCCACCCTCTCGTAGGGGATCCCCAGCTTTTTGAAGACCCTGTACACCTCCTGCTCAAGCGGGACTCTCTTCTCCACATCGTCCGGAGGGGTGTTTGTGATTTCGCTGATATACATAGGTTTTCCTCCATTTCATTTTGTCTTACAGGAGCTATTATAGTGCACCGGCCCCCTCTTTCGCAAGACGCACAGATGGCTTTTTGGCGGGCCGGCTGTGAAAACCATCAAAAAATATGATTGAAAGGTTGTGATCTGTCATGAAATATATACTTGCCTCCGCTTCCCCCAGAAGGAGGGAGCTTCTCTCCCAGGCAGGATTTTCCTTTGAGGTGTGTCCCTCTGACGCGGAAGAAAAGAGCGGCGGCTCCTCCCCCGCCGAGATCGTGGAGGATCTGGCGGCTCTGAAGGCCAGGGATATCTTCGAAAAATGCCAGGCTTCCCAGACAGAGGACTTTACCGTCATCGGAGCGGACACTGTCGTCGCCTACAACGGCGAGATCCTGGGAAAGCCCGCCGATGAGGATGAGGCGCTGGATATGCTCTCCATGCTGGCGGACCGGACCCATCAGGTCTACACGGGCGTGTGCCTCATCGCAGTGAAGGGAAAAAAGAAATACATGCGCACCTTCCACGAGTGCACCCTTGTCACCTTCTATCCCGTGACAAGAGGGGAGCTTCTCTCCTACATACGGACCGGCGATCCTTTGGACAAGGCCGGAGCCTACGGGATTCAGGGGCCCTTTGCCGTGCATGTAAAGGAAATCCGGGGAGACTACAACAACGTGGTCGGACTTCCCATCGCGAGGCTGTACCACGAGCTGAGAGAGCTGGAAGCTCTGTAAGGAAGTATCGAATGTAAGAGGGCACTGAAAAAGATGAAAAAAAGATGACACGCATCCGCGTGTCATCTTTGCTTTGCACATTAGTTATATTTACGTTTTCTAGCAGCTTCGGATTTCTTTTTGCGTCTTACGCTTGGTTTCTCGTAATGCTCTCTTTTCCGAATTTCCTGCTGAATACCAGCCTTTGCGCAGCTTCTTTTAAATCTGCGTAAAGCGCTGTCCAACGTCTCGTTTTCTTTAACGATTACATTTGACATAGTCTCACACCTAACCTCCCCTCCAGCCCTATATTGTGCATCATACGACTGTTCGGGTATATTTATTGCACTACATTAGATTATAGCACATTTTTCCGGCACGTCAATAATTTTTTGCGTTTTAAAGCTGGTTTTCCAGTACTTCTTTTGCTTTTTCCAGGGCTTCGTCAATGCCGGCCGGGTTCTTTCCGCCTGCCTGCGCCATGTTCGGGCGTCCGCCTCCGCCTCCGCCGACGCAGCCGGCGATGGCCTTGATCAGGTTGCCGGCGTGGGCTCCTGCCTTGATGGCTCCCTCTGTGGCTGTGGCCATGAGGCTGACCTTTCCTCCTGCGTCTGACGCCAGGACGATGACGCCCTCTCCCAGCTTCTCCTTGAGCTGGTCTCCCAGATCCCGCAGTCCGTTCATGTCAGCACCAGGCGCCTTGGCCGCCAGGAATTTAACGCCCTTCACCTCTGTCACCTGGTCTGTCACATCTCCCATGGACTCTTTGGCCAGCTTACTCTTCAGGCTCTCCACCTCGCTGTGAAGCTCCTTGTTCTCGGAGATCATGTGGGACAGCCGTTCTTCCAGCTTGTCCGGCGTGGTCTTCAAAAGCTTCGCGGATCTCTCCAGCTTCTCCTCCAGCTCGTCGTAGTACCTGAGAAGACCCTTGGATGTGAGGGCCTCGATCCTGCGCACGCCAGCGGCCACGCCTGTCTCAGAGATGATCTTGAAGGCTGTGATGACGCCTGTGTTGTCCACATGGGTTCCGCCGCAGAACTCCTTGGAGAAATCACCCATGCTCACCACGCGGACGATGTCGCCATACTTCTCTCCAAAGAGAGCGGCTGCTCCGGTCTTTTTCGCCTCCTCGATAGGCATGTTCTCCGCCTTCACAGGCAGACAGTTCATGATCTGCTCGTTGACGATCTCCTCCACCTTTTTCAGCTCTTCCTTTGTCAAGGCTGAGAAGTGGGTAAAGTCAAAACGGAGCCTGTACTCGTTGACAGAGGATCCGGCCTGCTCCACATGGGTTCCCAACACCTGGCGCAGCGCCTGCTGGAGAAGATGGGTGGCGCTGTGGTTCCTTGCGGAGAGGGCCCGCTTCTCCTCGTTGACCTCCAGGGTAGCCTTGTCTCCCACCTTCAGCATACCGCTCACCACATGGCCCACATGGCCGATCTTTCCGCCCAGGAGCTTGATCGTGTCCTCCACCTGGAACAGTCCGTCCTCTGTGCGGATCACGCCGTTGTCCGCCTCCTGGCCACCGCTTGTAGCGTAAAACGGAGTCTCTTTTACAAATACGGTGCCCTTCTGTCCGTCAGAGAGGGCGTCCACCACCTCGTCCTCTGTCGTCAGGACAGTGATCTCAGAGTCGTATGTCAGGTGGTCATAGCCTACAAATGTACTGGTCACGGCAGGGTCGATGGACTCGTACACAGTCACATCGGCTCCCATGTAGTTTGTCTCGCCGAAGGTGCCCTTAGCCCGCTCCTTCTGGGCCTTTGCAGCCTTCTCAAAGCCCTCCTCATCGATGGAAAAGCCTTTCTCCTCCAGGATCTCCCTTGTCAGATCCACAGGGAAGCCGTATGTGTCATAGAGGCGGAAGGCCTCCTCGCCGGAGAGGACTTTACTTCCCTCCTTCTCCATCTGGGACTCCAGCCCCTCCAGGATGGAAAGTCCCTGGTCTATGGTCTTGTTAAACTGCTCTTCCTCCTTGGTGATCACCTTGAAGATGAAATCCTTCTTCTCCTCCAGCTCCGGATAGCCGTCCTTGGACCCATCGATGACCGTCTGGGCCAGCTCTACAAGGAACTCTCCCTTGATGCCCAGGAGACGTCCGTGACGGCAGGCGCGGCGGAGAAGCCGGCGCAGCACATAGCCTCTTCCGCTGTTGGAGGGCATGATGCCGTCGGAGATCATGAAGGTGACAGAGCGGATGTGGTCCGTGATGACGCGGATGGACACGTCCGTGGCATAATCCTTCTCGTACTCCTTGCCGGCAAGGCGGCATACGTGCTCTCTGAGAGCCCGGATCGTGTCGATGTCAAACATGGAGTCCACGTCCTGCACGATACAGGCCAGACGCTCCAGACCCATGCCTGTGTCAATGTTCTTCTGTTCCAGCTCTGTATAGTTCCCGTGCCCGTCATTGTCAAACTGGGTAAACACGTTGTTCCAGATCTCCATATACCGGTCACAGTCACAGCCTACCGTGCAGTCCGGCTTTCCGCAGCCGTACTTCTCGCCCCGGTCATAGTAGACCTCTGAGCAGGGGCCGCAGGGACCGCTTCCGTGCTCCCAGAAGTTGTCCTCCTTGCCAAAACGGAAGATTCTCTCCTCCGGAATACCGATCTGCTTGTTCCAGATCTCCCACGCCTCGTCGTCGTCCACGTAGACGGAAGGGTACAGGCGATCCGGGTCAAGGCCCACCACCTCTGTCAGGAACTCCCATGTCCAGGCGATGGCCTCCTTCTTGAAGTAGTCTCCAAAGGAGAAGTTGCCCAGCATCTCGAAGAAGGTGCCGTGGCGTGCTGTCTTTCCCACATTCTCAATGTCCCCGGTGCGGATGCACTTCTGGCAGGTAGTCACTCTCGTCCTCGGAGGGATCTCCTGGCCTGTGAAGTAGGGCTTCAGAGGAGCCATACCGGAATTGATCAGAAGAAGGCTTTTATCATTGTGGGGCACGAGCGAAAAACTCTTCATCGCCAGGTGTCCCTTGCTCTCAAAAAATGTCAGGAACATTTTTCTTAATTCATTTACACCGTATTTTTGCATAGTTTCCTCCTAAATTTTCAAACTAATATCTAATTATAAAGAGAACCCCGGCGTTTGTCAACGCCGGGGCTTTTCACCTGTTAGCTTTACCTTTCAGCCTCACCGCTTACAGGTCTGCCTACTTCAGCTCGATCTCTTCCAGCTCCTTCGGAGGCACCTGCTTTGAGGATGCCTTTACGAAATCCTGGATCTTCTTCTGGGCCTTCGCAACGGGGATATTGGTGCCGGCGCCGGCCACGCAGCCGCCGGGACAGCCCATACCCTCGATGAGACAGCCGTTCATCCTGCCCGCCTTGGCCAGGGTCAGGATCTTCTTGCAGTCGGCCAGCCCCTCCGCGTGCTCGATGTTCACCTGCACATCCGGATAGTAGGTGTTGATACATTTCTTGATGGCGTCCGCCACGCCGCCAGCCACCGCATAGCCGCGGCCTGCGCCTGTGGCGTTGTGGAAGGAGGACTCGGCGGAGTACTCAGCCAGGTCAATGTCCTTTGCGTCAAACATAGCCTGGAGCTCCTCAAAGGTCACCACGAAATCCACATCGCTGCGGACGCTTCTTCTCATGGCCTCCAGCTTCTTGGCCGCGCAGGGTCCGATAAAGACCACCTTGGCGTCCGGATGCTCCTTCTTGATGGTCCTCGCAGTAGCCACCATAGGCGTCAGCTCCTGGGATACCTCGTCAATGAGATCCGGGAAGAATTTCTTCGCCAGCATAGCCCAGGAGGGGCAGCAGGAGGTGAGCAGGAAGGGAAGCTCCCCTGTAGTCACCTTCTCCACATAGTGATGAGCCTCGGCAATGGCGCCGATGTCCGCTCCCAGAGCCACCTCGTACACCTCTTTAAAGCCCAGCTCCATGAGAGCCGCTTTCAGGTTCCTCGGCGTGATGTTGTCGCCGAACTGTCCGTAGAAGGCCGGGGCGATCTCCGCAATGATATAGTCCCCCTCGGTCAGGGCTCTGGCCAGCTGGAAGATCTGGGACTTGTCTGAGATGGCTCCGAATGGGCAGTTCACCATGCACATACCGCAGGAAACACATTTGTCATTGTCAATGTAGGCCCGTCCCATCTTGTCAGAAACGATAGCTCCCACGCCGCAGGCCTTCTGGCAGGGCCGCTCCTTCTTGGCAATGGCGTCATAGGGACAGACGGACTTGCACTTGCCGCACTTGATACATTTGGACTGATCGATAAAGGATTTGCCGTTCACAAAGGAGATGGCTCCTTTGGGGCAGACCTCCATACAGGGATGTGCCAGACAGCCCTTGCACATGTTGCTGACCTCGTATCCCTTCTCCTCACAGGCCTCGCAGGCGGACGGGATCACCTGCATAAGAGGCGGCTCATAGTATTTGTCGGAAATATTGCTGGCCTCCACACCTGCGGTCAGGTGAACCGGCTTGTTCTCCGGGCGCAGGGCCAGACCCATGGCCAGCCGCAGCCTCTCGCGGACGATAGCCCTGGCTCTGTACACACTCTCCCTGTATTTGATCTTCGTGTCCTCGTTTACCATTTTGTATGGAATGGCTTCCATATCGTCGTTTAACGTCTCCGGGTTGGATTTAAACCCAAGCCTTGCGACCTCCTCGAATACCTTGCGGCGCAGTCTCCGCACCGTCGTATCCAATCCTCTCATCATAAAGCGGTCTCCTCCTGTATTAGAACTTTTGCCCCCTCGTCAAAAGGGCCTTTCATCATTACAACTATAGCCGGCTGTTAATTTTCTGTCAAGAACACTGCGTGTACAAAATCAGGAACATGGAGCAAGCCCTACTTTTCAAACAGGCTCTGGGCGTAATACACAGACTGCATGGCGTCCTTCCCGTAGAAGTCGGCTCCGATCATGTCCGCATACTCCTGGTTCAGCACAGCGCCGCCCACCATCACCCGGCAGTCCGGCTTCTCCTTTCTAAGCTGCCGGATGGTTTCCTCCATACTGCCCACAGTGGTGGTCATGAGAGCAGAGAGACCAACCAGCCGGACATCCTCGTCAAGAGCCTTTTGCACGATGTCCTCCGGGGGAACATCCTTGCCCATGTCGATCACGTCAAAGCTGTAGTTTTCCAGGAGCACCTTCACGATGTTTTTCCCGATGTCGTGGATATCTCCCTTGACTGTGGCAAGAATGATCTTCTCCTTCTTTTCCGCGGCTGCTCCGCTCTCCTCCAGCTTGTCTCTGAGCACGGCAAAGGCGTTTTTGGCCGCGTCGGCGCTCATGAGAAGCTGGGGCAGAAAGACGGTTCCCTTCTCAAATCCCTTTCCCACCTGATCCAGGGCCGGGATCAGCTCACTGTCGATAATGGCAAGGGGAGCCTGCTCCTTCACCAGCTCCTTTGTGATGGCAGAGGCATCCTCCTTCAATCCCTTCTCTATGGCCTCCTTCAGGGTGAGGGCGGGCTGTCCCCCCGTCGGGGCAGAGATCTCCGGACCGGCGCTGCCGTACTCCCTGATGTAGTCCTCGCAGTTGCTGTCAAAGCCCATCAGCGCGCAGTAGGCGTAGTAGGACTTCATCATCTCAGGGGAGGAGGGATTGATGATGCCCGCCGTGAGGCCGCTCTGCATGGCCATGGTGTAGAAGTTGGCGTTGATGACCGCCCGCCCCGGCAGGCCAAAGGAGATGTTGGACACGCCGAGGACAGTCCGGACGCCGTATCTCTCCCGCACAAGGCGGAGAGCCTCCAGTGTCGTCCTGGCCCCCTCCGGGTCGGAGCTGATGGTCATAGCCAGCACGTCGATGACGATATCCTTGGGCTCGATCCCGTACCTGGCCGCCTCTTTGATGATTTTTCCGGCGATCCTGGCACGCCCCTCGGCGTCCGAGGGGATACCCGCCTCGTCCAGAGTCAGGCCTACCACTACGCCCCCGTACTTTTTCACAAGGGGGAATACCTGGGCCATGGACTCCTGCTTTCCGTTGACAGAGTTGATCATGGGCTTCCCGTTGTACATCCGCATGGCGGCTTCCATAGCCTCCGGATCCACCGTGTCGATCTGCAGGGGCAGGCTGGTAATGCTCTGCAGCTCTCCCACCACATCCCGCATCATGGCTGTCTCGTCAATGTCCGGAAGGCCCACGTTCACATCCAGGATGTGGGCGCCTCTCTCCTGCTGGGTAACCGCCTCCTTCAGGATGTACTCCATGTCGTGATCCTTCAGCGCCTGCCGGAACTTTTTCTTTCCTGTAGGATTGATGCGCTCTCCGATGATCACCGGCTTATCCCCCAGGATCACCGCCTGCCCGTAGGAGGATACGATGGTCTCCTTCTTCCTGACCGGAGCCTTCGCCTCCATCCCCCGGCACAGCCGGGTCATCTGCCGAATGTGATCCGGGGTGGTGCCGCAGCATCCGCCCACCACGCAGGCCCCCATCTCCACGATCCTCTGCATGGAGGCGGCAAATTCTTCCGGCTCCACGTCATACACCGTGTGTCCGTCCCGCTGCACCGGCAGGCCCGCGTTGGGCTTCACGATCACCGGCAGGGAGGTGTATCTCATGACGTCCTCCAGAATGGGGAGCATCTGCTCCGGTCCCAGGCCGCAGTTGATGCCAAGGGCGTCCACCCGGAGCCCCTCCAGCATGGAGACAGCGGCAGCCACATCCCCGCCCGTCAGCAGCTTGCCCTTCTCGTCAAAGATCATGGTGACAAAGACCGGCAGGGAGGTGTGCTCCTTGGCCCCCAGCACCGCCGCCTTCATCTCGTACATGTCGCTCATGGTCTCAATATGGATCAGGTCCGCCCCGGCGGCCTCCCCGTACCCGGCGGCCTCCCCGAAGGCGGACAGGGCCGTCTCAAAGTCCAGGTCTCCCAGCGGTTTCAGGAGCTTTCCTGTTGGTCCTATGTCCATGGCCACGTAGACCTTCCTGTCGTCATGGACTCCCAGATAGGCGCCCTCCCTGGCGCTCACCACAGCGGCTGTGATGATGTCCTCCAGATCGTACTCACTGCTGTGGAATTTGAGGGCGTTGGCCCCGAATGTGTTGGTGAGGACAATGTCGCTCCCGGCCTCAAAGTACTGTCTGTGGATATCCACGATCTCCTCTGTGTGCTCCAGGTTCCAGACCTCCGGCAGTTCCCCGGGGCGCAGTCCCTTCTCCTGGAGAAGGGTTCCCATGCCGCCGTCAAAAAACAGCAGCTCTTTTCCTAATCTGTCCAGTATCATCCTTCGTTCCTCCGATATATGCAATCTCTCTTTCCGCAGGCCTCACAGCCCTTCCTGTGGCAGGGCTCCCTCACTGTGGAAACCCCGATCACCGCGGTGACAGATTTCACCGGGGTGAGCATGGAGCTGTCTGTCATGGAAAGGCCAATCCTCTTTGGCGCATCCAGCATGGCCAGGATCTGTCCCTGGTGCCGGATGGAAAAATCTCCGTAGCCGGGGCTGAACCTGGGCCGCAGATACTTGCCCTCCCTCTCCAGCTCGCGGCCGATCTTCTCCTGCTCCTCATCCAGATATTCCTCCAGCATGGCAGCCGCACAGGCCTGTGTCACCACGGCTCCGGCCATGTCTGTCAGGGACTGGCGGCGCATAAGGAGATCCACGCCGGCTCCCAGGGTGGCTCCCAGGACTACTGTCTGACAGCAGCCCTTCATATTTTTCCAGAGACTCCTGCTCTCCACCTCCATGCCGCCTATGTCCAGGCGTCCCTCCCCGGCGGTTTTCAGGTCAAAGAGCCTCCAGACGATCCTGGGGGAGGCCGCCTGCTCCAGCTTGTCAAAGGAGCCTGCTATCAGGTCCAGAGTGGCCTGATCCGCCTCCTTTCGTCCAAATCCCAGGTAGCGGATCGCCTCTTTTGTCCTCGTGTCTGTCATCCCGATTTCTGTGTCCTTTCTTGTCCTTGTAGTTGTACAAAACAGGCTGCCGCGCCAGATAAACAGGTGCGGCAGCCTGAGATCATCCTGTCATACATTCTATAGCTCGTCGTAAAGCTTCTCATACTGTCTTGCGGAATTGTTCCATGAGAAATCCTGCTGCATGGCTCTCTCAACGATCTTGTTCCAGTCTCTCTTGTGATCGTAGTAGATCTGCTCCGCATAGCGGACAGTTGCCATCATCTCGTGAGCATTGTAATTGCAGAAGCTGAAGCCGGTGCCGGTCTTCTCATATTCATTGTAGGGCTCCACCGTGTCCTTCAGTCCGCCTGTCTCCCTGACGATGGGCAGAGTCCCGTACCGCAGGCTCATGAGCTGGCTCAGGCCGCAGGGCTCAAAGAGGGAGGGCATGAGGAAAGCGTCGCAGGAAGCGTAGATCTTGTGGGACATGGGCTCGGAATAGTAAATGTTCGCGGAAACCTTTCCCGGATACTTCCATGCGTAATGGCGGAACATGTTCTCGTACCGCGCCTCCCCGGTTCCCAGAGCCACGATCTGGATGGCGTCCTGACAGAGCTCATCCAGTACACAGTCGATCAGGTCAAAGCCCTTCTGATCTGTCAGTCTGGAAACAATGCCGATCATCATTACATGGCTGTCCTTGTCCAGCCCCAGCTCCTCCTGGAGGGCAATCTTATTCTTTACCTTCTCCTTCCGGAAATTGCTCACCGAGTAATTGCGGGCAATGTGCTTGTCTGTCTCCGGATTGTACTCATTGTAGTCAATGCCGTTGACAATACCTGAGAGGCAGTTTGCCCTTGCGTTCATCAGTCCGTCCAGCTTCTCGCCGTAGAAGGGAGTCTTGATCTCCTCCGCATATGTACTGCTGACAGTGGTAATGCGGTCCGCATAAACGATGCCGCCTTTCAGGTAGTTGGCATCCTTGTAGGCCTCCAGCTTGTCCGGCACGAAATAGTAGGACGGAAGGCCTGTGATATCCTGCACTCTCTTTGTATCCCAGGTGCCCTGGAATTTCAGGTTGTGGATGGTCATGATTGTCTTGATGCCCCGGTAATACTCGTTTCCATAGCGGAAATTATCGAGGAAGATGGGGATCAGACCGGTCTGCCAGTCATGGCAGTGGATGATATCCGGCCGGAAGCCGATCACCGGCAGGGCGCTCAGCACCGCCTTGGAGAAGAAGGCAAACTTCTCGATATCCGCATACATATCTCCATAGGGCGCCCAGCCGCTGAAATAGTATTCATTATCTATAAAATAGAACGTAATTCCTTCGTACTGCAACTCAAGAATTCCTACGTACTCTGTTCTCCAGTTCAGGTCCATGTAAAAATGCGTCCGGTACTGCAGCTGATTTCTCCACTCCTCTTTTATGCAGAGATATTTTGGCAGCATGACGCGGACATCGTATTTTTCTTTGTCAAAATATTTCGGCAGAGACCCGACTACGTCTGCCAGCCCGCCCGTCTTGATAAAGGGCACGGACTCCGATGCTGCAAAAAGTATTTGTTTCATGATATCTTTCCTCCCATCCTTACGGTATCTAGGTATATACGCTTATTATACCGTATTTTTTTTCAGATGAAAAGGGTTATCTGTTTTTATATTCCAGGCGGAGGGTGTCCGCAATAAGGGCGATAAACTCTGAGTTTGTGGGCTTTCCCTTGCCGTTGCTCACAGTGTATCCGAAGAGCTCATCCAGTGTGTCCAGCTTCCCTCGGCTCCATGCCACCTCAATGGCGTGGCGGATAGCCCGCTCCACCCGGCTGGCCGTCGTCTGGTGGCGCTTGGCGACTGTGGGGTACAGCACCTTGGTCACCGCGTTCAGCACGTCCATGTCCTCCACGGCCATCATGATAGCGTCCCGCAGGTAATGATACCCCTTGATGTGGGCGGGAATACCAATCTCGTGGATCATGTCTGTCACTCTCGTCTCCAGGCTTTGCTCCTGCGTTTCGCCGCCCTGCTGGGACAGATCCGTGCCAGGGATATAGCTTGTCCTCCCCTTCTGAGTGACCTGCTTGATCCGCTCCAGGATGACGTCATTTTTAAAGGGCTTCATGACATAGTACATGGCTCCCTTGTTGAAGGCGTCCTCCGTGATCCTCTCCTGGCCCACAGCTGTCACTATGATAAAATACGGGCGCTTTTTCAAAGTTTTGTCATGGTTGACGGCGTCCATCACTCCCAGTCCGTCCATTTTAGGCATGATCAGATCGAGCAGGACAACATCCGGCTCCTTCTCCCGGATCACGCGGCACATATCCTCACCGTTGTCCGCCTTTCCCACCAGACTTAAATCCTTGTCGCTGCTGATGATTTCGCCAAGCAGCTCCAGAATTCTCTCATTGTCGTCGGCGATTGCTACACGAATCTCTCCCATTCCATAATCCTCCTATCTGTTCTTGAAAAACTGTCAAGGAAAATTATAGAATTACAAAAATGCGAAATCAAGGTTTTGAAGTCGGAAGATCTCGACACCTTCTTCCTGTTTTCTTACCTTTCGATATGTTTCAACATATCCTGGACAAAAATGCCGTAGCCCTCCTTCGGGTTGTTCACGAACACGTGGGTCACTGCCCCGATGAGCCGTCCGTTCTGGATAATGGGGCTGCCGCTCATGCCCTGGACGATGCCGCCGGTGAGCTCCAGCAGCTTCTCGTCCGTCACCTCCAGCAAAATCTCTTTGTTCGCTTCCTGGGCGTTCCTGTCAACTTTTGTAATACGAATGCTGTAATCCTCCACCTGGCCGCTGACCGCGCATCGGATGGTAGCCTCCCCCTCCTCTATCTGGCTCTCATCCACAGCCGCCTCCAGGGGCTGCGTATCCGTAAAGAGAGCGTCGATCCTGTCCAGGGTGCCGTATATGCCGTCCTCCGTGTTCTGGGTGATGGTCCCCAGGATATTGTAATTGTTATAGATAATGACGCCCTCCATGCCCCCCGGCGTCCCATCCTTCCCCTTCTTGATGTCCTTGATGCTGGTTGTGTAGAGAAGGCCGTCCGAAGCGCTTAAGAGCTTTCCTGTATCTGTGTCCCGGATCCCGTGCCCGAGAGCTCCGAACTGGCTGTCCGCGTTTAGAAAGGTGACAGTCCCCAGGCCCTGGGCATTGTCCCGCACCCAGATCCCCAGCTTGTACTCATCCCTTCCGCACCGCACAGCTTTCATGCGGATGGCGATCTCCTGGCCATCCCGGCGCACCTTCAGCACGACCTCCTCCTTGTCCAGTGCCGCCACTGCCTCCACGAGCTGGGACTTGTTGTCGATCTCCTCCCCGTCCAGCCCAATGATGTAGTCGCCCTCCTGCACCAGGTTGGCGGCGGGCTCATACTCCTGCCCGTCCTCGCCCTGGATCTTCTCAGTTCCCAGGACCATGGCCCCTTTTGTCTCCAGATAGATGCCCACCGGCATGCCGCCGGGGATCAGTAGCTCCCCGGACGCGTCCGCGCTTGCCTCCCTCTCCAGGCCGGCTCTGTTCTCCTCGATCAGATACCAGCTCCCTCCTACAGAGATGGTGAACACAAGGATCATGATCAAAATTCGTCTGTACCAATATCTTCGCATACTATCGTCTCCATACTGCCGCCCTTCCTGTGAGGGCGTTTTATCGTTAGTATGCGAAGGAGGAAAACTTTTACACTGGTAATAAATGGCTGCCTGTCTTCAATGGCTGTCAGCTGTCTCTCAAAATCTCCTCCGCAATGCGGATCTTCCTGACGCACCGGTCCATGGCTGATTTCTCTATGTACCTGTGGGCGTCCGGCTCGCTCATCTTCCTCTGGTCCACCAGAACCCACTTGGCCCTGTCAATGGTCTGCTGCTCCTGCATCCGCTCCTTCAGCCTGCGCATCTCCTTCTCCAGCTTCTTTATCTTCATCTGGACAGCGCTGAGCATCTTCACGGACGCGTAGAGGCTCTGCCTTGTGGTGGGCCTGGCCAGGGTGACGATGCCGTAGTCCTCCACCTGGGAGGACACCTGCTCGTACATCTCCGCTTTGACCAGCAGGAGAATTCCCGTCTCGTGCTGCTCCGCTATATCGATGGCGGACTGTATGCCGAAGTCGTCCTTCAGCGGCGTGTTGATGATGAGAATATCACAGATATGGCTGACCAGCATACGCTTGGCGTCCCCCATGGTGGACACGTAGGAAATATCCCTGTACTGGGGGCCCGGGAGCACCTCCCTTACAACTGAGACCATCTTGTCTGACGCAGAAGCCACCAGGATGCGGTATGCCTCTTTTTCTGCTGTCATGTTCTTTCCCACTCCTTTATCCTTGTCAATGTATCTGTCAGCGTGTCTTCGGCGGGTTCTTGTAAACGTCCAGATAAGCCTCTGGCAGCACCTTCTTTACCAGGGTGCTTGCAGACGCCGCATCCCAGGCCTCCCCGCGGCTCTCCGGCAGCTTCCTGAGCTGATCCGTCACCTTGTGGTCCGCCGTGTACAGATTGACATTGGCCGGCTTCTGGAGGGGCAGCTTTCTCTCGATGCCGTCCATCCCGGCGTAGATGAGGAGGGCGAAGGCCAGATAGGGATTGGCCGTGGGGTCAGGGGAGCGAAGCTCGATCCGCTTCCTTTTGTTCTTCACCGCCGGGATCCGGATCAGCTGGGAGCGGTTCTCCGGGGACCAGGTCACATACTTGGGAGCCTTCTTCTCACCCAGCCTCCTGTAGGAATCCTCGGATGGATTTAAAAACAGGGTAATGTCCCTTATGTGCTCCAGGATGCCTGTCATAAACTGGCCGTTGCAGTCCGACCCGTCCTCACATCTCACTGACATATTGATATGCATGCCGTTTCCCGCATATTCCTTGATGGGCTTTGGAGAGAAGTCGGCGTAAAGGCCGTTCCCCATGGCCGCTGTGCTCACCACCCACTTGAAGGTGGCCGTGTTGTCCGCCGCTGTGAGGGGATCACTGTACTGGAAGTCAATCTCATTCTGGCCGGGCCCCTCCTCGTGGTGAGATGCCTCCGGCTCAATACCCATATCAATAAGGGTGAAACAGATCTCCCTGCGAATGTTCTCCCCCTTGTCCTCCGGGGCCACATCCATGTATCCGGCCATGTCAAAGGGGATCTTGGTCGGGCTGCCCTGCTCGTCTGTATTAAAGAGGTAGAACTCCACCTCTGTCCCGAAATCGATCTTCAGTCCCTTTTCCCTTGCCTTCTCCACTGCCTTCTTTAATATATAGCGGCTGTCTTTCTCGTAGATCGTCCCGTCCGGATAGCGGATGTCGCAGTACATCCTGGCCACCCGCCCTGTGGACGGACGCCACGGCAGAATAGAAAAGGTGGACGGATCCGGGTGGAGAAAGAGGTCGCTCTTCACCTCACTGTCAAATCCGGCCACAGCCGACGCGTCGAAAGAGATCCCCTCCTTGAAGGCCCTCTCCAGCTGGCCTGACATGATGGAAATATTTTTCTGCACGCCAAAGGCGTCAAAAAAGGCCAGACGGATGAATTTTACATCCTCCTCATCCACAAATGTCATGACCTTTTCATATTGATACATGTCCATATTCTTACCTCCTCTTACATCTTAATATATGATAAAAAGGCGTCTTCTGAAAGAGAAAGCTCTCACAGCCGCGAAAACTTTCCCTGCCTCAGATGAACGCCTTTGCCCACTATTCTTTACAGTAGAAAATATAGCGGATTTCCTTTTCTGTGTCAACTTCTGTCGGGCCGGCCGGGCGGATTGTACGAAAATAAATACAAGAAAACATTTGACAAATCTTTATCACGGCAGTATAGTCATATGCAAAGAACGGCAACGGCGTCGCAGGAATACCCCTTTTTTTGCGCGCCGTTTTTTCTTTTACTTTGTGTACGCGGCAATGGAGTCGCTTTTCCACCCTGAGAAATGGCCATATCGGGATGGAGGAGTTCCACTGCCGCTCTTTTTTATTTATTTTATCCTTGCGGCCTGGGCCGCACACATCAAATCCAAATAAAAATGAAAAGGAGTTTGAGAGTCATGAGTACAGCAGCAGAAAAATTCGGTTCAATGGTTTTCGATGAGTCTGTCATGAAGGAGCGTCTTCCCAAGGAGACATTCCGGCAGCTTCAGCGCACAATGAAAGACGGAAGGAGCCTGGACATAAATATTGCCAACGTCGTTGCCAACGCTATGAAGGACTGGGCCATCGAGAAGGGCGTCACCCACTATACCCACTGGTTCCAGCCCATGACAGGCATGACAGCCGAGAAGCACGACAGCTTCATCAGCCCGGATGTGGACGGAAAAGTCATCATGGAGTTCTCCGGGAAAGAGCTGGTGCAGGGCGAGCCGGACGCCTCCTCTTTCCCGTCAGGAGGACTGAGAGCCACCTTTGAAGCCAGAGGCTACACAGCCTGGGATCCCACAGCCTACGCTTTCATCAAGAACGGCGTTCTGTGCATCCCCACAGCCTTCTGCTCCTACAGCGGCCACGCGCTTGACAAAAAGACACCTCTTCTTCGCAGCATGCAGGCCATCAACCGGCAGGCGCTCCGGGTTGTCCACCTCTTTGGAAACGATGATGTGAAATCCGTAAAGACAACCGTAGGACCTGAGCAGGAGTATTTCCTGGTGGACAAAAAATATTACGAGGAGAGAAAGGACCTGATCTACACAGGCAGAACACTCTTCGGCGCTCCCGCTCCGAAGGGACAGGAGCTGGAGGATCACTACTTCGGCACCATCAAATCCCGTGTCCAGGCCTACATGAAGGAGTTAAATGAGGAGCTCTGGAAGCTGGGCATCCTGGCCAAGACAGAGCACAACGAAGTGGCTCCCGCACAGCATGAGCTGGCTCCTATCTTCACCACCACCAACATTGCCACAGACCACAACCAGCTGATGATGGAGCTGATGCAGCGGATCGCCAAGAAGCACGACCTTGTCTGTCTTCTCCACGAGAAACCGTTTGAGGGCATCAACGGAAGCGGCAAGCACAACAACTGGTCCATCTCCACAGATACCGGCGTTAACCTTCTTGAGCCCGGCGACACGCCATCCGAGAACGCCCAGTTCCTCCTCTTCCTCTGCGCGGTTATCAAAGCAGTGGATGAGTACCAGGATCTGCTCCGCCTCTCAGCCGCCTCTGCTGGCAACGACCACAGACTGGGCGCCAACGAGGCTCCGCCGGCCGTCATCTCCATGTTCCTTGGCGATGAGCTGACCGAGATCCTCAAGGCTATTGAAAATGAAGAGTCCTACGACGGAAAGGAAAAAGAGCTGATGCGCGTCGGCGTGCACGTTCTCCCCAAGTTCCCGAAGGACTCCACAGACCGGAACAGGACATCACCCTTTGCCTTTACCGGAAATAAATTTGAGTTCCGTATGCTGGGCTCCTCCGCTTCCATCTCAGGACCTAACGTGATCCTGAACACAGCGGTCGCGGAAGAACTGAAACAGTTCGCAGACGTCCTGGAGAACGCAGATGATTTTGAGGCTGCTCTCCACGACCTGATCCGGGATACGATCCGGGATCACAAGCGGATCATCTTCAACGGAAACGGCTATGACGACGCATGGCTTGAGGAGGCTGAAAAGAGAGGACTTCTGAACCTGCGCACCACGCCGGACGCATTGCCCTGCTTCCTCCACGAAAAGAACGTGAAGCTCTTCACCTCCCACAAGGTGTTCAGCGAGGAGGAAATGGAGTCCCGCTATGAGATCATGATGGAAAACTATGTGAAGGTACTGCACATCGAAGCCCTGACTATGGCTGAGATGGCTGAGCGGGATATTCTCCCGGCAGTCAGCGGATACGCCCACTCACTCACAGACACTGTACTCGCAAAGCGCTCTCTCGGCGCTGAGATCGACACATCCTATGAATACAGCACAGTCAAGAAGATCTCCTCTCTCACCGCTTCCGCTTACGAGAAGCTGGAGACACTGAAGAGAGTTGTCAGTGAAGCAGACACGATTTCCGATTTCGAGAAGGCGGCCTTCTACTACAGAGATATGGTCATCCCGGCCATGGAAGCTCTCCGAGGCGACGTGGATCTTCTGGAGACCATGACAGACACAGCCGTATGGCCTTTCCCGACTTACGGAAAACTGCTCTTTGGCATCATTTAGACAGAGCGCTTTATAAAAAAATCAAATCCCGGAGGTAACATCTTATGTGTTCAATTATGGGGTACTGTTCACCCAGTGCCGATTACGATTTATTTAAGGAGGGATTTGACCGCACCATCTCGAGAGGACCGGACGACAGCCGGATCGTGGATACCGGCTTCGGTCTTCTCGGTTTTCACAGACTTGCGATTATGGGACTTACAGGAGAAGGGATGCAGCCCTTCTCCCTTTGCGGTCATACCCTTGTATGCAATGGAGAGTTATACGGCTTCAGAAAGCTGAAAAAAGAGCTGGAGGAAAAGGGCTACACCTTTAAGAGCGACAGCGACTGCGAGCTCCTTCTCCCTCTCTATAAAGAATACGGAACAGACATGTTCGGCATGCTGGATGCAGAGTACGCTCTCATCCTCTTCGACGGCGACACAAAATCATACATAGCAGCCAGGGATCCCATCGGCATCCGTCCACTCTACTATGGATATGATAAAAATGGCGCCGCTATTTTCGCAAGTGAGGCAAAAAACCTGGTAGGACTCACTGACAAGATCATGCCCTTCCCGCCTGGATACTACTATAAGGACGGAGAGTTCATCTGCTACAGGGATATCACGGAAGTAAGCTCTGTGTGCATGGACGACACAGAGACGGTCTGCAAAAACATCCATGACAAACTGGTGGAGGGGATCCGCAAGAGACTGGACGCGGACGCTCCTCTTGGCTTTCTCCTCAGCGGCGGCCTGGACTCCTCTCTCGTGTGCGCTGTGTCTGCCCGCATCCTGGACAAACCCATCCGCACCTTCGCCATCGGCATGAGCCAGGACGCCATTGACCTGAAATACGCAAAAGAGGTGGCGGACTATATCGGCAGCGACCACACAGAAGTCATCATCACAAAAGAGGATGTGCTGAACGCCCTCCCCGATGTCATCCGCACCCTGGGAACCTTTGATATCACCACGATCCGCGCCTCCATGGGCATGTATCTTCTCTGCAAAGCGATCCACGAGAATACGGACGTTCGGGTTCTCATGACCGGCGAGATCTCCGATGAGCTGTTCGGATACAAATATACGGATTTCGCTCCCTCACCGGAGGCCTTCCAGAAGGAGTCCGTCAAGAGAGTCCACGAGCTTCACATGTACGATGTGCTCCGGGCAGACCGGTGCATCAGCGTAAACTCCATGGAGGCCCGGGTTCCCTTCGGCGATCTAGATTTTGTCTCCTACGTCATGAGCGTGGACCCGGCAAAGAAGATGAACATCTATGGCAAGGGAAAATATCTTCTCCGCCACGCCTTTGAGGGCGACTATCTTCCCTACGACATCCTGATGCGCGAGAAGGCGGCCTTCTCCGACGCAGTGGGCCACTCCATGGTGGACTATCTGAAGGAATACGCCGAGGGCTGCTATTCCGATGAAGAATTTGAAGAAAAACGGAAACAATATACACATGCAGCTCCCTTCACAAAGGAGTCCCTCCTGTACCGGGAGATCTTCGAGAAATACTATCCCGGACAGTCCGAGATGATCGTGGACTTCTGGATGCCCAACAGGGAGTGGGAGGGCTGTGATGTGGATGATCCTTCCGCAAGAGTACTCTCCAACTACGGAGCAAGCGGCGTGTAATCCCGCAATACGAAAGGAGTTTTCATATGAACCAGGAAAATCAAAATTTATATCAGAGCAGTTTTGAGCACGATGCCTGCGGCATCGGAGCTGTTGTCAGTATCGACGGCATCCAGGAGTACAAAATCCTGGATGACGCCCTTACGATCGTAGAAAAACTGGAACACCGCGCAGGCAAAGACGCTACTGGACAGGTTGGTGACGGAGTGGGAATCCTGACGCAGATTTCCCACTCTTTTTTTTCCAAGGCAGCCGCGCAGATCGGCATTGCCCTGGGAGATGAGAGGGACTACGGCGTGGGCATGTTCTTCTTTCCCCAGGACACGCTGAAGAGGAACTTCTCCCGGAAAATGTTTGAGGTCATCCTGGAGAAGGGCGGCCTTACGCTTCTGGGCTGGAGAAATGTGCCGGTCCACCCGGAGATACTGGGCGACTACGCCAGGGAGCGCATGCCCTACATCATGCAGTGCTTTGTGGAAAGGCCAAAGGACTGCCCAAAGGGCATCGACTTTGACCGCCGTCTCTACATCGCAAGAAGAGAGTTTGAGCAGAGCTGCGAGGACACTTACGTGGCCTCCCTCTCCTCCCGGACCATCGTCTACAAGGGGATGTTCCTTGTAGGACAGCTCCGCCGCTTCTACGACGACCTGCAGGATGAGGACTACCGCACAGCCATCGCCATGGTCCACTCCCGCTTCTCCACCAATACAACGCCCAGCTGGGAGCGGGCCCACCCCAACCGCCTGATCCTCCACAACGGGGAGATCAACACCATCCGGGGCAACGCGGACCGCATGCTGGCCAGGGAGGAGACTATGCACTCCTCTGTTATCTCCGATGACATCGACAAGGTGCTCCCGGTCATCGGCAGCAGTGGATCTGACTCCGCCATGCTGGACAACACGCTGGAGTTCCTCTACATGAACGGCATGGATCTTCCCCTGGCCGTCATGATCACTATACCGGAGCCCTGGAGACACGACCGGTACATGGATGAGCAGAAAAAGGACTTCTACCACTACTACGCCACCATGATGGAGCCCTGGGACGGCCCTGCGGCCATCCTCTTCTCAGACGGGGATATCCTGGGCGCTGTCCTGGACCGGAACGGACTTCGTCCCTCCAGATACTACATCACGGACGACCGGCATCTCATCCTCTCCTCCGAGGTGGGGGTACTGGATATCCCGGCGGAGCATGTGGTGGAGAAATCCAGGCTGCAGCCAGGCAAGATCCTCCTCGTGGACACAAAGAAGAAAAAGCTGATCTCCGACGAGGAGTGCAAGGAGTACTACTCCACCCGCCAGCCCTACGGCGAGTGGCTGGACCTGAACCTGCTCTACTTAAAGGACATCCCGGTTCCCAACAAGAAGGTGCCGGTCCACAATCAGGTGAGGAGGGATCAGCTCTACAAGGTCTTTGGATACACCTACGAGGATGTGAAGGATGTGCTCCTTCCCATGGCAACAAACGGATCTGAGGCCACAGCCTCCATGGGAACCGATATTCCCCTGGCCGTGCTGTCGGAGAAGCATCCGCCTCTCTCCCACTATTTTAAACAGCTCTTTGCCCAGGTAACCAACCCGCCTATCGACTCTCTCCGGGAGGAGATCGTCACAGACACCACGGTGTACATCGGATCGGATGGAAACCTGCTGGAGGAGGAAAGCGGCAACTGTACGGTGCTGGAGGTGAAAAATCCCATCCTCACCGGCGTGGACATGATGAAGATCAAGTCCCTGGACCGGCCGGGATTTAAGAGCGCGGTGGTATCTCTGCTCTACTTCAAGAACACCTCTCTTGAGAAGGCGCTGGATCAGCTCTTTGTGAGCTGCGACAGGGCCTATACAAAGGGGGCCAACATCATCATCCTCTCCGACCGGGGCGTGGATGAGAACCATGTGGCCATCCCCGCTCTCCTGGCTGTCTCCGCCATGGAGCAGCACCTGATCCGGACAAAGAAGAGAACCGCTGTCTCCATCATCCTGGAGAGCGGCGAGCCGAGGGATGTGCACCAGTTTGCCACCATCCTGGGCTACGGCGCCAGGGCTGTCAATCCCTACCTGGCCCACGAGTGCATTGCGGAGCTCATTGACAGGGGAATTCTGGACAAGGACTACCACACAGCCATCCACGACTACAACGAGGCTGTTCTCCACGGTATCGTGAAGATCGCGGCCAAGATGGGCATTTCCACCCTCCAGTCCTACCAGTCCGCCCAGATCTTCGAGGCTGTGGGCATCAGCAAGGAAGTCATAGACAAATACTTTACCAACACTGTCAGCCGGGTGGGCGGCATCAGCATGAAGGACATCAATGACGATGTGATCGCCCGCCACAACAAGGCCTTTGATCCCCTGGATCTGGGTGTGGATACCACGCTGGACAGCACCGGCTTCCACCGGCTTCGGAGCGGCGAGGACAAGGAGGACCACCTCTACAACCCCGCCACCATCATTGCCCTCCAGCAGTCCACACAGAACGGCGATTATAACAGGTTTAAGGAATATACGGCCATGGTGGACGATGAGACCCGTCCCCACACTCTGCGGGGCCTTCTGGCCTTCCAGTTCCCGGAGGACGGGGGCATCCCCATCGACGAGGTGGAGCCCGCCTCTGAGATCGTCAAGCACTTTAAGACAGGGGCCATGTCCTACGGCTCCATCTCCGAGGAGGCCCACGAGTGCATGGCCATTGCCATGAACCGGCTGGGCGGCAAGTCCAACTCAGGCGAGGGCGGCGAGAAGCCGGAGCGCCTTGGGACAGAGAAAAACAGCGCCATCAAGCAGGTGGCCTCCGGGCGCTTTGGCGTCACCAGCGAATATCTGGTGAGCGCAAAAGAGATCCAGATTAAAATGGCCCAGGGCGCAAAGCCCGGAGAAGGCGGACATCTGCCCGGTAAGAAGGTATACCCCTGGATCGCAAAGACCCGCTACTCTACCCCAGGCGTGTCTCTGATCTCCCCTCCGCCGCACCACGATATCTACTCCATCGAGGATCTGGCGCAGCTTATCTATGACCTGAAGAACGCCAATAGAAAGGCCCGGATCGCTGTCAAGCTGGTGTCCGAGGCTGGTGTAGGCACCATCGCCTCCGGCGTGGCCAAGGCGGGAGCCCAGGTTGTGCTCATCTCCGGCTACGACGGAGGTACAGGAGCCGCGCCCCAGAGCTCTATCCACCACGCGGGTCTTCCCTGGGAGCTTGGCCTTGCCGAGACGCATCAGACGCTGATCCAGAACCACTTGAGGAGCCGTGTCGTGATCGAGACAGACGGCAAGCTCATGAGCGGCCGGGATGTGGCCATCGCCGCCCTGCTGGGAGCTGAGGAGTTCGGCTTTGCCACCGCTCCCCTTGTGACCATGGGCTGTATGATGATGCGGGTCTGCAATCTGGACACCTGCCCTGTAGGTGTTGCCACCCAAAATGAGTGCCTGCGCAAACGCTTCAAGGGCAAGCCGGAGTATGTCATGAACTTCATGCTCTTCATTGCCCAGGAGCTGCGGGAGATTATGGCAAAGCTTGGCTTCCGCACTCTCTCTGAGATGGTGGGACACACGGAATGTCTGAAGGTAAGGGAGAACTGTACGATCCCGAGAGCGAAAAAGGTAGACCTCTCAAGGATCCTCTGCTCCTCTCCGGAGGGCAGCGCAGTTCACTTCAACCCGGAAGATGTCTTTGACTTTGAGCTGGAGAAGACCGTGGACGAGGCCATTCTCCTGCCCCGCTTTGAGAAGGCTCTGAAGAGCGGCAGGAAGCACAGCGAGAGCATCCGCGTGAACAGCGTGAACCGCTCTGTCGGAACCATCCTGGGATCCGAGATCACAGCCGCCTTCAAGAACACACTCAAGGACGACACCTTTAAGGTACACTGCACCGGAGGCGGCGGACAGTCCTTCGGCGCCTTTATCCCCAAGGGTCTGACCCTGACGCTGGAGGGAGACGCCAACGACTACTTCGGCAAGGGCCTGTCAGGCGGAAAGCTGATCGTGTATCCGTCCAGACACAGCACTTTTAAGGCCTCTGAAAACATCATCATCGGAAACGTGGCCCTCTACGGCGCCACATCAGGAAAAGCCTATGTCTGCGGCGTGGCCGGCGAGCGCTTCTGCGTCCGCAACTCCGGCGCCACAGCGGTGGCCGAGGGCTGCGGCGACCACGGTCTGGAATACATGACAGGAGGCTGCGCGGTCATCCTTGGAAAAACCGGCAAAAACTTTGCCGCAGGCATGAGCGGCGGCACAGCCTATGTGCTGGATATGGATCATCAGCTCTACAAAAAGCTGAACAAGGATATGGTGACCATGTCTGAGGTGACGGAAAAGCACGACATTGCCGAGCTGAAAAATATACTGAAGGATTACGAGAAGGAGACCTCTTCCGCTCTCGCAAAGGATATCCTGGAGCATTTCGGAGATTATCTGCCCGGATTTAAGAAGATCCTTCCCAACGATTACCAGCGCATGCTCCACGCCATCAGCAAGTACGAAGAGAAGGGTCTCTCCCATGAAGACGCGGCGCTTGAAGCATTTTATGAGATCCAGAAATAGTCCAAAGGAGGAAGACTGACTATGGGAAAACCAACTGGTTTTTTAGAATATAAAAGAGTGGATAATTCGTCCTGTGCTCCGGAGGAGCGCATCAAGAATTTCAATGAATTTCATCCCCCTCTTTCCCCTGAGGAAAGAAGGCTCCAGGGGGCACGCTGCATGAACTGCGGCGTTCCCTTCTGCCAGTCTGCACTGCAGCTGAAGGGCATGGTGACAGGCTGCCCGCTCCACAATCTGATCCCGGAGTGGAACGACGAGGTGTTTCACGGAAACTACTCCCAGGCACTCTCCCGTCTGCGCAAGACGAGCAGCTTTCCGGAATTTACCGGGAGGGTCTGCCCTGCGCTGTGTGAAAAAGCCTGTGTCTGCGGCATGAACGACGATCCGGTGACCATCCGCGACAATGAGCTCTTCATCATAGAGACCGGCTTTGCCGAGGGAAATATGAAGCCCCGGATCCCGGCTGTGCGCACGGAAAAGAAGGTGGCCGTAGTTGGGGCCGGTCCCGCCGGCCTGGCAGCCGCAGACCAGCTCAACCAGAGAGGCCACCATGTGACTGTGTTTGAGAGGGAGGACCGCGTGGGAGGCCTTCTCATGTACGGTATCCCCAACATGAAGCTGGACAAATCCATCGTACAGCGCCGCGTGGATCTGATGACCGCGGAGGGCATCGAGTTTGTGACCGGCGCCAACATCGGCGCTGACATCCCGGCCCAGAAGCTGCTGGAGGAGTATGACGCTGTGATCCTGTGCTGCGGCTCCAAGAGAGCCAGGGACTTAAACGGTGAGGGCCGCCAGGCGGAGGGCATCTACTTTGCCGTGGACTTCCTCACAAGGGCCACAAAGCATCTGCTGGACGGTACCCCCTGGGTATCCGCAAAGGATAAAAAGGTCATCATCGTGGGCGGCGGAGACACCGGAAATGACTGCGTGGGTACCTGTATCCGCCAGGGCTGCGCCTCCGTCACGCAGATTGAGATGATGCCCAAGGCCCCGGATGAGCGCACGCCATCCAACCCCTGGCCGGAGTGGCCCAAGGTCTGCAAGACCGATTACGGACAGGAGGAGGCCATCTTCTGCTTTGGCCACGATCCCCGGATCTATGAGACCACCATCAAGGAATTCCTGACAGACGACAAAAATCAGCTCACCGGAGTAAAGACCGTGAAACTCTCTTTCAAGGACGGAAAAATGACAGAAATAGAGGGCAGTGAGCAGATTTTGGAGGCAGACCTGCTCCTCATCGCGGCAGGCTTTACCGGATGCGAGTCCTACGTGTCAGACGCCTTCCAGCTCGACCTCACGCCCAGAGGCGTGGCTGCCACTGCCCCCTCCTCCTACAAGACCAACACAGAGAAGGTGTTTGCCGCAGGAGATATGCACCGGGGGCAGTCCCTTGTAGTCTGGGCCATCGCGGAGGGCCGCGCGTGTGCCAGGGAAGTGGATGAGTACCTGATGGGGTATACAAATATGTAAACTTTCTTGTCAGGAAATTACAGCTGCTTAAAAAAGTGTTTCCATAAACGCATTGACAAAAGATAATTTTCTTACTATACTGAAGATGAAAAGAAGCATTGCATATCGGATCAAAGCCGATGTGGCAGCTCTTTGAGATGATTAGTTATCTGCGTCTGTGACGCAAACGCCCATCACGCTTGCCAGAGCGGATGGGCGTTTGCCTTTGCCGGGATACTGTTTTCCTGTATATGAGGAAAATCAAACAAATGATTTTGTATGTAATCTCAAACACAGCGACAGTATCCAGCAGATTGATTTATACCCGCTAATCCAATTACTCCCCTCTTCCACCTCGGGCCATCTCCTTCATCTCCCTCGCGTTCTCCAGGACCGCGTCGGTGATCTTCGCGCCTCCCAGTATCCTTGCCAGCTCCTCAACGGATTCCTCCTCCGAGAGCTGACGGATACCGGTGTGGGTCGTTCCCTCTTCCACCGTCTTCTCGATCATGTAGTGAGCGTCCGCCTGGGCGGCGATCTGAGCCAGATGGGTGATACAGATGACCTGGTGGGTCTTCCCGATGACAGCCATCTTCTCGGACACCTTCTGGGCTGTCCGGCCGCTGATCCCCACGTCGATCTCGTCAAAGATAAGGGTCGGTATCTCGTCCCTGTCCGCCATCACTGTCTTGATGGCCAGCATGATCCTGGACAGCTCGCCTCCGGAAGCCACCTCCGCCAGGGGCTTTAAGGGCTCTCCCGGGTTCATGGAGATCATGTAGGCGATGTCGTCCTTTCCGTTTGAGGTATACTCCGGCAGACCGGAAAAATCGATCTGGAACCGTACATCGGCGAAATTCAGATCACGCAGTCCCTCTGTGATCCTGTCAGCAAAAAGCAGACTCTGCTCCTTTCTCAGCCTTGTAAGGACAGTGGTATTCTTCTCCAGATGCTTAAGAGAGCGCTCGTACTTCTCCTTCAACTCCTCCAGGTAGCGGTCGTAGTCGTTCAGCACCAGGAGACGGCTTTTTTTCTCCTCACAGTAGGCCCTGATCTCTTCGATAGTGCTGCCGTATTTTGTCTTGAGCCGGTTGATCTCATTGAGCCGGTTCTCCGTCTCGGCAAAGTCCTCATCAGAGAACTCCAGCGACTTCTCATAGTCTGCCAGTTCCCTGTTGAAATCATTCAGAAGGCTGTCTACCTCCAGAAGCTGCTCGTAGAGCTGACGGGCATCCTCGTCCAGTCCTGCCGCCTCCGCAAGACACCTGGCCGCCCGGCTGAGGCACTCGCTGGCGCTGCCCGCCTCCCCGCTTGTGTAGCCGTGGGCCTCACTGACACCTTCCACGATCCTCTTGCTGTTGACCATGCGCCGGTAGCTCTCCTCCAGCTCCTCATCCTCGCCGTCCCTCAGTCCGGCGTCCTCGATCTCGCCTATCTCAAATTCGAGAAAAGAGGCTTCCTTCGCCCGCTCTGCCTCGTCCTGATCAGCCTCCTCCAGCTCTTTTTTCCACTTTCTGTACTCCTGGAAGGAGAAGCGGACCTTCTCCTTTGCCTCCAGGATCTTCTCGGATGCAAAGGCATCCAGCAGCTCCAGCTGTCTCTTCTTGTAGAGAAGAGACTGGTGTTCATGCTGTCCGTGTATGTCGATCAGGATGGCGGCTGCCTCCTTGAGGAGAGAGATGGGCACGGTCTCTCCGTTGATCTTGCTTGTACTGCGGCCCTCCATGAGACGCCGGCTCAGGACGACTGTCCCCTCCTCGGGAAAGATATCCAGCTTTTTAAGCTTCTCCTCCTGCTTCTCATTCTCCACTGTAAAGGTCAGCTCCACAAATCCGTACCTGGCGCCCTTGCGCAGGATATCTGTGGTGTATCTGGCCCCAAGAGCAAGGCTGACCGAACCGAGGATAATCGATTTCCCCGCTCCGGTCTCTCCTGTCAGTATGTTCAGCCCTTTCTGGAAGTCGATCTCCACTTCATCGATCAGGGCAAGATTTTTTACATGTAAATTCTGTAACATACAGCCTCCTGTATCCTTATACTGTATCTTTCAAAAGCCACTAAGAAACAATTTTGCTGATCTTATCCATGACAGCTATGGTCTCGTCCACACTGCGGATCACACAGATGATAGTATCGTCCCCGGCCACGCTCCCGATGATCTCATTCCACTTCATGGCATCCAGGGCAGCGCACACCGCGTTCGCCATACCCACCACGGTCTTGATCACGAGGATATTCTGAGCCTTGTCCATGGAGACATAGCCGTCCCGGAGTACCCGGATATATTTCTCACTCATCTCGGACTCACCCTTCTGGTGCACCGCGTATTTCTGTCTGCCGTCGTCTGTAGGCACCTTGGTCAGCTTCAGATCCCGGATATCCCTGGATACAGTGGCCTGGGTCACCTTAAAGCCCTCTTTGTTCAGGTATTCTGCCAGCTCCTCCTGTGTCTCAATTCTGTATTTATTGATGAGTTCTACTATCTTCGCATGTCGGTTGATCTTCATGGTATCAGTTTCCTTTCATCTTTCTGCGCATGATTTCGAGAAAGCTGACCTTGCTCAGCTTCATCAGCTTTGTCACGTGCTCTGATCTGCGCACCAGGACTCTGTCTCCGGTCCGCATCTCCACCACATCCGCGCCGTCAAATGTGGCGAACACTTCCTCTTCTCTCCCGTTTCTCCCCTGCCCGATCTGAACGATAACCTCATCCTCCGCGGACAGCACAATGCTGCTTGTGTTCAGCGCATGGGAGCAGATGGGGGTGAGGACGATGAGGGACGCTGTCGGCTCTACCACAGGTCCTCCTGCCGACAGGTTGTAGGCTGTGGAGCCAGTGGGGGTGGATATGATCATTCCGTCCGCCTCGTAGGAATTCAGGCAGGCGCCGTTCACATATACATCAAAATGAATGACCCGCAGGCTTCCTTTTCTGGAAATTACGATGTCGTTGAGGGCCACGTCCGGCTCCTTCCCCTGAAAATGTCCCTCCAGCATCATCCTCTCCTCAATGCAGTAATCCCCCTGCAGGATCTGTGCCAGCGCCTCATCCAGCCTGGCGGGATCCACCTCGGTCAGGTAACCCAGCGTCCCCATATTAATGCCCAAAATGGGAATCTCATTTTTCAGGATCCTTGCCACCTCTATGAGGCTGCCGTCTCCGCCGATGACAATGGCGCAGTCTGCATCCTCGGGAACTGTCTCCCGGATGATATTTTTTTTCTCATCCTTCTCCGAGAACAGGCATGTCTTCCCTGCGCCCTCAAGGATGTGCCGGATCCTGTCCGTGACCCTTCCGTCTCTGTCTTTTCCATCATTCGTCACTATATAAAACCGTTCCATCTTCTAACCTCGCAGTGCTTCAAATGCTTCTGACACAACCGTCTCCACAGCGATCCCATCCTCCACAGCCGCCTGCGAGGGATCACATTTTTCCAGGTGGACCAGATACTCGATATTCCCCTCCGGCCCTTTGATGGGCGAAAATGTCAGGTCCAGCACCCGGAAGCCAATGGAAAGGGCATAGGAAATAATCTGGCTGATGACCTCCAGATGGGTGCTCTTTTCCCGCACCACCCCTTTCTTTCCGACTTTCTCCCTGCCGGCCTCAAACTGGGGCTTGATAAGAGCCACGATCTGCCCTTTCTCTGTCAGATAGTCCCGGATAGGGCCGAGCACCTTTGTGAGGGAGATGAAGGATACATCTATGGAGGAGAAGTCGATGGGCTCCCCCAAATCCTCCGGCTTTACGTAGCGGATGTTTGTCTTTTCCATACAGACCACCCGGTCATCCTGGCGCAGCTTCCAGTCAAGCTGTCCCCGTCCCACATCTATGGCAAACACCTTGACCGCGCCGTTTTGCAGCATGCAGTCTGTGAACCCGCCTGTGGAGGATCCCACATCTGTGCAGACCTTTCCCTCCACGGACACGTCAAAGCACTTCAGAGCCTTCTCCAGCTTCAGTCCCCCTCTGCTGACATAGGGAAGGGTGTGCCCTCTGACCTCAATCTGTACATCCTCCGGGAAGGTTGTGCCGGCCTTGTCCTCCTTCTGTCCGTCCACATACACAATGCCGGACATGATGATGGCCTTGGCCTTCTCTCTGGAACCGGCGAGATTTCTTTTTACAAGCAATACATCCAGACGCTCTTTCATGGCTGTTCTCCTTTCAGATATCCTTTTCTGCCCTTTTGGAGCATGCAAGTATATACGCAGTCACAATGCGCTTCATCATGGAAGGAGCATCCAGAAGGACCTCTCTTCGCAGCACATCCACGCTGCCGTGCTCGATATAGTCGTCCGGCAGGGCCAGATTCAGCACCTTTACCGGAAGTCCCTGAGCGGACACGTACTCTGTCACCTGCTCCCCAAAGCCTCCGCAGAGGACGTTCTCCTCTATGGTGACGATGAGACTGTGGCGCTTTGCCAACTCCTCGATCATCTCGCTGTCAATGGGCTTGACAAATCTGGCGTTGACCAGACTGCAATTGTACCCGGTCTCCTTGATAAGCCTGCGGGTCTTCAGGGCCTCCTCAAACATGTGGCCCACACTCACGATGGCAATGCTCTCCTCCTCGTAGATGACCTCGCTCTTTCCGTACCGGATGGGGGAGCGGAACTCCTCGCAGCCGTCGTAGGCTGTTCCACGGGGATAGCGCAGCGCGATGGGTCCCTCATAGTCCACAGCAAAGCGCAGCATATCCGCCAGCTCCCAGCGGTTCTTGGGCGACATGACAGTCATATTGGGGATGCTGCCCAGATAGGACAGGTCAAAGATCCCCTGGTGAGTCTCCCCGTCGCTGCCCACCAGTCCGGCCCTGTCCACCGCAAAGACAACCGGCAGGTTCTGCAGTCCCACATCGTGTATGATCTGGTCATACCCTCTCTGGAGGAAGGAGGAGTACACGGCAAACACTGGCTTCATCCCCCCTGCCGCCAGACCGGCCGCAAAGGTGACCGCGTGGCCCTCTGCGATGCCCACGTCGAAAAACCGTTTCGGGAAACGGCGCTGGAACTCGGAGAGGCCGGTGCCGTCCGCCATGGCGGCTGTGATGACCGCCACCCTGGGATTTCTCTTGCCGATATCGCAGATCACCTTTGAGAACACATCCGTGTATGTATCCTTCTTCTTTGTGCCAACAGGCTTTCCCGTCTCTATGTCGAAGGGACCTGTCCCATGGAAGCGGGCCGGCTCCTGCTCCGCCGGCTCGTAGCCCTTTCCCTTCTGGGTGAGGACGTGGAGAAGGACAGGCCCCTCCACCTTTTTCGCCTCCCGCAGGGCCCGGCAGAGCATGGCGATGTCATGTCCCGGTATGGGCCCCAGATAGGTGATCCCCATATCCTCAAAGAGCATGCCCGGCACTACCAGCTGCTTGATGCTGTTCTTTGTCCGGCGGATCTGCTCGATGATGGAGTCCCCCGCTACCGGAATTCTGTGGAGGGTGTTGGTGACTCCCTTTTTCAGGCCTGTATAGATGTCCGCTGTCCGCAGACGGGCCAGATAGTCGGACATGCCGCCTACATTCTCCGATATGGACATCTCATTGTCATTTAAGATAATAATAAAATTGGTCTTGATCCGCGCCGCGTTGTTCAGGGCCTCGTAGGCCATGCCGCCGGTCATGGCGCCGTCTCCTATAACAGAGAGGACACTGTAGTCCTGCCCCAGGAGATCACGGGCCTGCACGTACCCCAGCCCCGCGGAGATGGAGGTGGAGCTGTGCCCCGTATCAAAGGCGTCGCAGGCGCTCTCCTTCCGCTTCGGAAAGCCGCTCATGCCCCCGTATTTGCGCAGGTCGTCAAAGCCCGCCCTGCGCCCTGTCAGGATCTTATGGGTGTAGGACTGATGCCCCACATCCCAGATCATCTTGTCCTCCGGGAGCTGGAACACTCTGTGCATGGCGATAGTGAGCTCCACCACACCCAGATTGGAGGCCAGATGGCCTCCTGTCATACTGATCTTTTCGATCAGGAACTGCCTGATCTCCGCCGCCAGCTCCTCCAGCTCCTCGGCCCTAAGTTTTTTTACATCATTTTCTCTCTCGATCCGATCTAACAACATACCTGTCGCTCCTTATTTCTCCCGGTGGATCAGCTTCTCGATGAGCCATGCCAGGTAGCCGTTTTCCCCGGGAAGCTCTCCCAGAAGACGGACAGCCTCCATGGACGCTGTCTCCACCAGCCTTCCCGCCTCCTTGAGTCCGACCAGAGTCACGTAGGTGCTCTTCTCATTCTTCTCATCGCTGTGGACCGGCTTTCCCAGCACCTCGCTGGTGCTGGTCACATCCAGGATGTCATCCTGCACCTGGAAGGCAAAGCCCACATTGGAGGCAATCTTCTCCACCTTCTTCACATCTCCATCCGAGGCGCCGGCGAGGATGGCGCCGATCATCATGGAGCTCTCGATAAGCGCCCCTGTCTTCAGCTCATAGATAAAATCCAGCACCTCTCTTGAGACAGCGTGTCCCGTCTCCTTCACATCCACCACCTGACCGCCGATCATGCCGTGGATGCCCGCCTTTGCGGACAGGACACGGAGGGCTTTTCCTATGAGAAGGGCTTTATCCGGATACTGCTCAAAAGCCGAGGAGGCCGTCTCAAAGGCATAGTTTAAAAGGGCATCGCCTGCCAGGATCCCCATGTCCTCCCCGTAGACCACATGGGTGGTCTTCCGTCCTCTCCGGTACTCGTCATTGTCCATAGCCGGCAGGTCGTCGTGGACAAGGGAGTAGGTGTGGATCATCTCCATAGCCGCCATAAAGGGCTCCACCAGCTCTCCCTCTCCGCCAAAGAGGCGGTAGGTCTCCTGCATCAGCATGGGGCGGAGCCGCTTGCCGCCTGCCATGAGGCTGTACTCCATGGCCTCCATGATGATCTTCTGCAATCCCTCCTTTGAGGGCAGATACTTTGTGAGCAGGGCCTCTATCTCCTCAACCTTCTGCTCCCGCTCTCGCTCATACTCCATCCTACTGCAACTCATGGGTCTCTCCTTTTTCATCCAGAACCTGTATCTGTTTTTCCACTCTGTCTATCCTGTCGCTGCACGCCTTCAGCATGTCCATTCCCCTGTGGTAGAGCTGAAAGGACTTCTCAAGGGAGGACTCCTCCTCCAGCGCTCCTGTCAACGCCTCCAGCTCCGCAAAGAGCTGCTCCAGCGTCTGCTCTCCTTCCGCGGGCACTGTCTGCTCCTCTATTCTCTCTTCCATGGTGTCCCTCCTTCATCCTGCACATCCTCCGCTCTGGCCCGGATCACACCGTCCGAGACGTAGATGCGCAGCTCCATATCTTTTTCCACCTGGCGGATGCTCTTTACCGCCTCCCGTCTGCCGCCGGACTCCCTCTCCACGTAAGAGTAGCCCTGATTCAGCTTTCCGGCGGGGGAGAGCCCCCGCATCTTCTCAATGTAAATGGCAAGCTGGTGTCTCGCCCTCTGCACCTTCTGCTCCATGCTCCGCCTCATGGCATCCTCCAGCTCCACCAGCATCTGCCGTCTCTCCCGCAGCTTGTTGCCGGGGTGGAGATACTGGAGCCTGGCCTCGTATTTCTGAAGCCGCAGGCGGCTCACCTGGAGCACTCTGTCCATCTGCCTGTTCATCTGCAGGGCCGTCTCCTGCAGGCGCTGGTCAAAGAGCCGGATATCCCACACTGCCAGCTCGGCCGCAGCCGAGGGCGTGGGAGCCCGCAGGTCCGCCACATAGTCAGCGATGGTGGTGTCGGTCTCGTGTCCAACCGCGGAGATCACCGGCACAGAGCAGTCAAAGATGGCTCTGGCCACTATCTCCTCGTTGAAGGCCCAGAGATCCTCGATTGAACCGCCGCCTCTGCCAACGATCATCACATCCACACCGGCCTGCTCCAGCATGCGTATTCCTTTTACAATGCTCTCCTTTGCCCCCTCACCCTGCACCTGGGCCGGGTAGAGAATGAGCTGCACGTAGGGATTCCGGCGCCTGCTGATATTCATGATATCCCGCACAGCCGCCCCGGTGGATGCCGTCACTACGCCCACCCGCATGGCAAAGGGCGGGATGGGTTTTTTGTACTCGGGGGCAAACATGCCCATCTCCTCCAGCTCCTTTTTCAGGGCCTGGAATTTCTCGTATAGAACGCCCTCACCGTCCAGCCGGATCTGCCTCGCGTAGAGCTGGTATGTACCTCCACGCTCATACACGCTGACCGAGCCAAAGACGATCACCTGCTGTCCCTCCGTCATACGAAAAGAGAGCCCTCCACGCTGCCCTGCAAACATGACACAGGCAATCGTTCCGGACTCATCCTTCAATGAAAAATATATATGACCCGACGTGTGGTACTTACAGTTTGACACTTCGCCTTTAACGTAAATACGGTTCAGCATGAAATCCTGGGTGAACATATTCCGGATATAGGCATTTACCTGTTTTACTGTATAAACATTTCCCGCCATGATCTGTCAATGCACCTCTCGTCTCAGTCTGCGATCCTGGCCAGAACGCCGTTTATGAAAGAGGGGCTCTCGTCCCCGCCAAACCGCTTGGCAAGCTCCACTGCCTCGTTGATCGCCACAGACACAGGCACGTCATCGTCCCACTTCATCTCATAGACAGCCAGGCGCAGGATCGTAAGATCCACCTTGTTCATCCTGGTGGTCTTCCAGCCTGTCGTGTGCTCACCGATCAGCTTGTCGATCTCCTCCTTGTGCTCAGCGACAGCCTGGGCTTTCTTCCGGATATATTCCCTGTCCTTCTCCTTCGCCTCCTCAAGCTGGTCAAAATACAGCTCCAGCTGCTGGGGCATCTCCTCTTCGGCGTTGAACTCCAGTCCAAACACCAGCTTAAATATATGTTCCCTAGACTCTGATCTCTTCACTTACGCTTCCTCCGGAACATCCACGCCTGCGATGCGGATATTCACGTCCGCAACAGTAAGGCCTGTCATATTTTCGATGGCTGCCTTCACCTTCTCCTGCACCTTCTGGCAGATGTCCATGACATTGTAGCCATACTTCAGGTTCAGCTTCAGGGACACTGTGACAATTCCCTCCAGCACGTCCACCTTCACGCCCTTTGACAGGGACTTCATGCCCAGCTTGCTGATCAGCTCTCTCGTGGCATTGCCGGACATGGACGCCACTCCGTCCACCTCCATGGCCGCAAGGCCGGCGATGATGGCCACCACCTCGTCAGCGATCTTCACCTCGCCGAGATTTTCATCCTCTTTTATTGTATAGGTACTTCTCTCGTCTTTTCCCATAAAAATGCCCTCCATATATGTGTTACAAATTCACATTACATTATTAATATACATTATAACAAATTTATATGCAAATGCCAACACTTTCTCCTGCGAACGAACTCCGTGTCCTATGAGCGGCCGAATTCCGAGAGGACAAGTCCCTCGTTCCGGTCCAGAGTCATGCGGATACTCCATTCGTTGATAAAGAGGAGCAGCGGACGGTCCTTCAGATCCTTGATTTTCTTCATGTCCGAAGTGCCTACAAGGTGATCCAGATCCAGGTCTTCGTTCTCGATCCAGCGGATGTGCTCGTAGGGCAGCGTATCCAGGCGGATTTCCACCTTGTACTCGTTCTCCAGACGGTACTTGAGCACGTCGAACTGCAGGACGCCCACAACGCCCACGATAATCTCCTCCATACCGGTATTGTACTCCTGGAAGATCTGGATGGCTCCCTCCTGGGCAATCTGGCTGATACCCTTGATGAACTGCTTTCTCTTCATGGTGTCCACCTGGCGGACTCTTGCAAAGTGCTCCGGGGCAAAGGTGGGGATGCCCTCAAAGGCAAATTTCTCCGGGGAGGCGGTCAGCGTATCTCCGATGGAGAAAATGCCCGGGTCAAAGACGCCGATGATATCTCCCGCATAGGCGTTCTCAATGATCTTTCTCTCGCTGGCCATCATCTGCTGGGGCTGGGAGAGCCGCACCTTCTTGCCCCCCTGGATGTGATGGACCTCCATGCCGGCGTCAAATTTGCCGGAGCAGATGCGCATGAAGGCGATCCTGTCCCTGTGGGCCTTGTTCATGTTGGCCTGTATCTTGAACACAAAGGCCGAGAAATCCGGCTCCTCCATGGGATCGATGTCCCCCTTGTCAGATTTTCTCGGGAGAGGGGATGAGGTCATATCAAGGAAGTGCTGCAGGAAGGTCTCCACGCCGAAGTTGGTCAGTGCGGAGCCGAAAAATACCGGCGACAGCTCTCCACGGCTGACCAGTTCCTGGTCAAACTCGGCTCCTGCTCCGTCCTGGAGCTCAATCTCCTCCTCCAGCTGTAGTCTCTGGTTGTCATCGATGAGCCAGGCGATCTCCGGGTCATCGATCTTCACCTTTTTGACCTCTCCCTGGGTCGTTCCCTTCTTTGTGTCGGAGAAGAGCTCCACCTCTCTCTCCTTCCTGTCATACACGCCCTTAAAGCTCTTGCCCGAGCCGATGGGCCAGTTGATGGGGCAGGTCGCAATTCCCAACTCATTCTCGATGTCGTCCAGCAGCTCAAAGGTATCCATGGCCTCCCGGTCCATCTTGTTGATAAAGGTAAAGATGGGGATGTGGCGCATGGTACAGACCTTGAACAGCTTTCTCGTCTGGGCCTCCACACCCTTGGACGCGTCGATCACCATGACGGCGGAGTCCGCCGCCATCAGAGTCCGGTAGGTATCCTCCGAGAAGTCCTGGTGACCCGGTGTATCCAGAATATTGATACAGTACCCGTCGTACTCAAACTGCAGGACAGAGGATGTGACGGAGATACCTCTCTCCTTCTCGATCTCCATCCAGTCCGACACAGCGTGCTTTGCGGTAGCCTTTCCCTTCACGCTTCCCGCCTGGTTGATGGCTCCCCCGTAGAGCAGGAACTTCTCTGTCAGAGTCGTCTTTCCCGCGTCCGGGTGGGAAATGATGGCAAAGGTGCGGCGCCTTTTGATTTCATCTTTCATCTGTTTTGTCAATTCCGGCATGATATAAGCTCTCCTCTATATTCTAATTTACATCAGATAGTCGTTTTACTCCGAATATACAGTTTACCACAGGTCGTGCCGTCTGTGCAATTGTTTTAATCTCCATCTCTGCAAAAAAAGCCCAAACTGCCAGCGCAAAACAGCGGGGCAGCCAAAGCTGTCCCGCTGTACACTGTACCTGTCCGTACCCGCTATCTCTCTTCCTTATCTTCCTTCTCCGTCCGCTGCCCCGTAGGAGCTGTGGGGCTCGTAGAGGTTTTCATACTCCGGCGTCACCCTGCCGTCCCAGTAGAAGGTCCGCAGCCCTTTTCCGCTTCTTCCACTCTCCCCTCTTGCCGCCTCTCCATTGACTACAGACGTGCTGGCGGAGACGAGATACTGGCAGCTGCTCCCCTCTGTGGAAACCATATCTACAAGGTTCGCTCCCCCGTAGAGCTTCAGTGTGACCGTGGGCTGGTCATCGATCACAAGATCCTGCCACATCCTGTTAAAGCTCTCTATCTGGTAAGCTCTATCTTCCTGCACATTGCCTGCGCCGCACACGAGATAGTAGCCGTGGGCCGGTATGGATCCGGCCAGCCCGACTGTCCTCTCTGTCCGCACGCCGTCGCTGTCCACGGTGGAGCCGGCCTCGTCCTCCACGGCCCCCGAGCTGTAGCCCAGTATGTAATCGTCCAGACGAACGGCCTCGTCTCCAGGGTTGTAGAGCTCTACAAAGTCGTTGGAGAAGACTCCCTCCCCGCCTCCGGCTCCGTAGAACTGGGAAATGATCACCTTCCCCTGCTGTCCTGTCTGTTGTCCTGGCTCTGTTTTTTCCACAGCTTCTGCCTCTGCCTGGAAAGCCGTCCTGTTCGCCGGAGCCTGCACAGCTCCCGCTCTCATGCCGTACATGCCGGCCAGACCGGCGGCCACCACTGCGGCGGACAAAAGCTTGATAAACGCATCCCGAAGCGCCCTCTTCTCTCTCCCTGTCATCCTCTCATTCCCTTTCTGCCCCTGGTATCTTTCTTCGTTCTTATCTTAACAGCTCCAGTTCAAATCCATCTTTGCTTTCCGTTAAATCTTTGTAAAGCTACTCCGCTGTGTTGATGGGTGTGATGACGATATTCTGGGCGGCAATCCCGGTTTTTCTTGTAATAATATCCTCGATCTGCGCCCGGTTAGCGTCCGACAGCTCCGAGGCACTGACCACCACGTCCGCGCTGTCCGCCGTCAGGCTGACTACCGCGTCAGTAAATCCCTTGGAGGCCAGCAGGGTTTCGGACGCCGCCTCCTTTTCCGCAAGATCAGTCATCTGGACCATCTGGTTGACAGCGTCCTGCTTCTGCTCATCGCTCAGATTTTGGTTGTCAATGATGGAGAGGAGATCCTCCTTGTTCTTTGCCCGCACCTGCTCTCTTGTCACCTTCGCCTCTGCCACCACCGCGCTGGCATCCCCGCTTGTCAGCACAGCCTCGCCGGGTGTGCCGTCCACACCTCCGTCGTCTGTCTCCCCGTCCGTCCCGGCAGCGTCCCCGTCTATATCCTGGCTCTCAATGTCGTCCGAGCTGGCAGACACGTCCTCCTCGGATATGTCCAGAAGCTCCTGGCTGGCCAGATCCCCGCTCGTCTGAGCCGCGTCGTCCTTCTCCCCGAAGAGCCGCCCCGAGTAGTTCAGATACCCCGCCGCAGCGATCATGACCGCAAGAGCCGCAATGATGATCTGGTTTTTCCTGAATATTTTTTTCACTCTGCTACCTCCTTAATTTTCATTCAGCTTCATCACCTTAATTTTATGCGTGTCTACATTAAATAATGCCTGCACCGCCTCCGTTATGTTCTGCACGGTGACGGGCTGGTCCCCGCCCTGGGCGATCACCACCACCCCCTCCACGGAAGGGGTCAGCTCCTTTGTCACGTAGGGCTCCTGCCCGGCGGAGGTGCCGCTGCCAGGCTCACCGTATACAGTGGTACCGCTGGAGCTGCTCCTTGCTGTGGTGCGTGTTCCCCCCTGGCTGTCCTGCTCTGTCACCGTCTCGCTCTCCTGCTCCTCATCCTTCTCCACTACCTTCTCGGAGGTGGAACGGAGGGTCACCATGACCTTCACCTTCCCCACGCCGGACACCTCTGACAGGGCCTCCTCCAGTCTTTTCTCCATGTACTGCGCATAGTCCACACCTCCGGAAAGCCCGGTGCCCGCCTCCTGCCCGCCCTGGGACAGGGAGGAGTCCTCCTCCCCGCTTTTGTCTGAGACGGGGAGGGTGATCACCAGCAGCAGCACACCCGCCAGGAGAAGGATCAGCAGCCGATCCTTCCGAAGCCAGGTCCTGGCGCCTCCTGCCGTCAGCTTTCCAAGCCATTCTTTGATTTTTTTACTGTCCAATCCTGATCTCCTCCACACTGATCCTGTTGCCCCCTGTCTCCTCTGCCTCCGACTCTTTAGTATCCGGCTCTTCGGGGCCCGGCTCCGCGCTGTCCGGCTTTCCGCCATTCGCTGGCAGGCCCTCCCCTGACCCGATATCCTCCAGGTAGGCCCCCGCCTCCTGGATCTGCCGCAGCTCCTCCGCGTAGGCAGTGCCCTGGTAGATGGCAGAGAACTCCTGCCCCATGCCCAGCAGCTTCATGACCGGCGTCAGGAGGAGGATGACGAGCAGGAGCCCTGTGAAAAAGCGGATATATTTTTTGTAGGCCTGGCCGGGGATCACATGGCTGAGCACAGCGGAGAACACCATAAAATAAGCGAGGCTCCTGATCCACCCATAGAGCTGCTCCAGCATATCGCACCTCCTTTTCTCACGATTATTACCTGCCTGCTCTCTATCCGCTGTTCGTGGTAGCAGCCACAATGGCCACGGTCAGGAGAAAGAGCATGCCGGCGGTAAAGATGAGCCGCATCAGGAGCTGGCAGGCGTCCGCCATTCCACCGATGCAGCCGATGAGCCGTTTGTCCGACACAGGCTGCAGGACCGCAGCGGCCAGCTTATACATGAGCACCATGAGACCGGCCTGCACAAGGGGCACCATGCAAAGCGCAAAGCAGATGATCACCCCGGCTATGCCAATGCCGTTTTTGACCACCACCGCCGTCCCGAGGATGACCTCCGCCGTGCCGCCGATGGCGTCTCCCACGCCTGGTATGGCCTCCACGCCCCGGGTCAGCACACTGCGCTTTACGCTGTCTACAGCCGGGGCGATAAGCCCCTGTATAGTGTTCAGTCCGATGACAAGTGCCAGCAGAGTCTTTAGAGTCCAGGACACGATGGTCTCGATCAGCTCGATAAATCTGGACAGATACTCCTCCTGGGACAGATAGTTCAGCACCTTGATCATCATGTACACGTGAAGGGCAGGCAGCAGAAGCTTCACCATAAACACCTCCACCAGCAGGATGACAAAAAGCGCCAGATTGTAGAACGCCGCGGCTGTCATGCTCCCCTTTGCCAGGGAGACAGCGATAAAGTAGACCGGACAGAGGGCCTTCATAAATTCTGTCAGAAGCCCGATCCCGTCCTCCACCCAGGCCGCTGCGCTCTGGAAGGCTCCCAGACAGAGAGCGATCATAAGCATGTAGAGTACATAGAAGCTGATCTCTGATATCTGGCGCGCCTGAAAGACCTCCGCAAAATTGGCAAACACAGCCGCGATCACCGCGATGAGGACCATGTGGATCAGACTCTCCCGGTTTACCTCCAGGGCGTGAAAGAGCTGATCCGATATGAGCCGCCCAAGGAGATCCACCGAGACGGACAGGTCTCCTGTGATGACAGCCCTGACCGTCTCTCCAAAGTCCAGCTTTTCATCCGGGAAGATCTCCTCCAGCGTCTCATTGATCTGATCCAGTTCCAGCTCTTCCTCCAGTATCTCCTCTGCCCGGTCTGTTGTCTGCGTCTGCTCCTTCTCTTCTGTATCCGCCGCCAGGCTCCTGGCCGGAGCAAGGAGACAGCAGGCGAGGAGGCAGCAGACAAGGACAGGCAGAAGGAGGCACAGACGCCGTAATGGCAGGCGGCTTCCCTTTCTTCTGTGGCTCATGACAGAAACTCCCCTATCAGCTCCAGCAGCGAGAACACCACCGGCAGGCCCAGCACGAGAACCGCCAGCTTGGCAAACACTTCGATCTGCTGGGCAATGGTCTGATAGCCTGCATCCCTGCACAGGGCCGAGGAAAATTCAGCCACAAAAGTGATCCCCAGCATTTTCAGCAGCATCTCTATGTAGGCCGGAGCCAGATCAATGTAGGCTGTGATCTCGTCCAGGCGGGCCACCACCGCCGCGATCCTGTCAAGGACAGCAAAAAAGATGAGAAGGCTGATGCCGGCGCAGATATATATCCCGTATTCTGTTTTTCCACCCTTGAACTGGATGGCCAGGAGCGTTCCCGCCACCCCCAGCAGGGCAATCTGTAAAATGTCCATCTTCCATCACCTTGTCTTCCCTCGGCGTCCGCCACGCTGTCAGAGCAAAGGGCTCTACAGCGAAAACAGGCCCTGTATGGCTGCAAACAGATCATAAATGTAGGGCACGATCCAGAACAGTACAAGGAGGAGTCCCGCCAGGCTTGTGAGAAAGGCCTGCTCTTCCCTGCCGCTGTGCTTCAGCACCTGGCTCAGCACAGAGACAAGGATGCCAACTGCCGCAATTTTAAATATCAGATCTACTTCCATCTTCTCCTCCTATATGAGCAGGATTGCCAGCAGGATACCGCCGGACATGCCGAGGACCCTGTAAAGCTTTTTCTGTGTCTGCATGGTCTGCTGCATTTCCTCCATCCGCGTCTCCAGGTGCTCCGCGTACATCTGCAGGTGGGAGATCTGCATCTTCACATCCGCTGTCCCCAGGTAACGCCCCAGGGCGTACAGCCTCCTCTTCTCCCCCTCCTTCAGTGCCAGCCTGGCAAGGTGCTCTCTGGCTGTCTCCTCCCAGATACAGGGCAAAGAGCCCTCCTCCCGCAGGTCCATTTTCTCCTGCATACTGAGGAGCCAGGACCGGTAAGGCTCCTCCTGGTTTGCCGCGATGGCAAGGAAGGCCTCCGATAGAAAGGATCTGGCGTACCGGATCTCCCCCTGGAGCATGTACACGATCCTGCGGATGTCCTGCATCTGCCGGTACTCCTCCTCAAGCGTGTCCGCTGCCCGAAAGCCGAACAGAGAAGCTGTGCCGATGACAAGAAATCCGCCGGCCAGCCGGATCATCCCTCCCTCCTCACGGGCCGCCCGTACTCGTCGTATATGCCCTCTATCTGTCCTCTTCCCTCCAGGACGATGTACCGCTCAAAGCGCTTCTCGTCAATCATTTTTCTGGATACCGGCTTCTTCCTCAGCTCTTCAATGGAGGCGCCGTGCATGGTGGCGATCAGCTTACAGCCGCAGTGCATGGCGTACTCTATAGCGTGCACATCCTCCTGGGCACCTATCTCATCCACAGCGATCACCTGGGGCGCCATGGAGCGGATCAGCATGATCATGCCCTCCGCCTTGGGGCATCCGTCCAGCACATCTGTGCGTATGCCCAGATGATTTTGGGCCACTCCCCTCCAGCAGCCCGCGATCTCTGACCGCTCGTCCACCACACCCACTGTCATGCCCTTTACAAGCTGGTTTCCGTCGGAAATCTGCCGGACCATGTCCCGCAGAAGGGTCGTCTTTCCGCATCCCGGCGGCGAGAGGATCAGGGTGTGCGCCACCCTGCCGCCCCGGACCACATAGGGCATGATCTTGTCCGCGCACCCTTCTATCTCGTGGGAAATGCGGATGTTGACCGAGGAGATATACTTCAGATTTTTCACATGCCCTCCGTCCAGTATGACCTGCCCTGTCATGCCCACTCTGTGTCCTCCCTCTATCGTGATAAATCCCTGCCTCATCTCATCCTCATAGGCGTAGAGGGAGAAGTTGCTCGTGTAATCCACGGCCTCCCTCACATCTCTTGCCGTCACCACATAGGGGTGGCCCCTGCCGGGGATCCTCTCCTCCCCGCGGCACCTGATCAGCAGCGGCTGACCGGTACGGAGCTTGATCTCCTGAAGCTCGTCATAATTTGTAACCTCTTTATCCAGCACCTGCCGCACCCTCTCCGGGAGGATGCTCCACACTCTTTCTTTCTGCATCTTTGTCCACCTCTTTAACCCATATATATGTTGTGGACAATCATTTATTCCTGTCAGCTTTCAAAACCCACAATAAAAAGGCATGCCTCAGAGCCCATAAAAGGGGATGAAGCATGCCTTTTTTGCATTGATAGCTTTCTGTATTCTTCTATATCCTGCGCGGTCTGTCTCTACTGCGCCACGTCCTTCATACTGAAGGAGAAGCGTCCCATCTTGTCCTTTCCGAGGCATACGACCTTCACCACATCGCCCAGGGTGAGCACGTCCTCCACCTGCTTGATGTGCTGCTTGGAGATCTTGGAAATGTGTACCATTCCCTCTTTTCCAGGAGCAAACTCAAGGAAAGCGCCAAACTCTTTGATGCTGACAACCTTTCCTTCCAGCACCTGTCCGGCCTCAAAGTCTGTGACGATGATCTCGATAAGGCGTCTCGCCCTCTCCATGGACTCGCTCTCTGTTCCGCAGATGGATACAGAGCCGTCGTCCTCAATATCGATCTTCACGCCGGTCTCCTCGATGATGGCATTGATGGTCTTTCCTCTCTGGCCAACCACATCACCGATCTTCTGGGGATCGATCTGCATCTGGATGATCTTCGGCGCATAGGGGCCCACCTCCGGTCTTGGCTCAGCGATAGTCTTTGCCATCACCTCGTCCAGGATGTAGGTTCTTGCCTTCTTTGTGGCTGCAATGGCCTCCTCGATGATGGGCCTTGTCAGTCCGTGGATCTTAATATCCATCTGGATGGCTGTGATACCCTTGTGTGTACCTGCCACCTTGAAGTCCATATCCCCGAAGAAGTCCTCCAGTCCCTGAATGTCTGTCAGCACCAGGTAATCGTCATCTGTCTCCCCTGTCACCAGGCCTGCGGAGATACCCGCAACTGCGGATTTGATGGGCACGCCCGCCGCCATCAGCGACATGGAGGAGGCGCACACGCTGGCCTGGGATGTGGAACCGTTGGACTCAAATGTCTCGGACACTGTACGGATAGCATAAGGGAACTCGCTCTCGCTGGGAAGTACAGGTATAAGCGCTCTCTCAGCCAGAGCTCCGTGACCGATCTCGCGGCGTCCCGGTCCTCTGGAAGGTCTTGTCTCACCTACAGAGTAGGACGGGAAATTGTAGTGGTGCATATAGCGCTTGGATGTCTCACGCTCGTCCAGCCCGTCCAGGCGCTGCGCCTCAGACAGAGGCGCCAGTGTAGTCACTGTGCAGATCTGTGTCTGTCCTCTCGTAAACATGGCGGAGCCGTGCACTCTCGGGATCAGATCCACCTCTGCGGAGAGGGGACGGATCTGGTCGATGGCCCTTCCGTCCGGGCGCTTGTGATCCTTCAGGATCATCTTGCGCACCGTCTTTTTCTGATACTGGTACACTGCCTCAGACAGCTTCTCCAGATACTCCTCGTTGTCTGCAAAAGCCTCCTCCAGCTTCTCTGTCACCTGGCGGATATTCTCCTCTCTTGTCTGCTTGTCGTCCGTGAAGACTGCCTCCTCCATCTCCTGGGGCGGAACCACCTTCTGGATGTCGTCAAACAGCTCCTGGGGAACGGCAAAGCTCTCATAGGAGTGCTTCGGCTTTCCGCACTCAGCAACGATGGTCTCAATGAAGGCGATGACCTTCTGGTTCAGCTCATGGGCCGCAAAGATGGCCTCGACCATCTTGTCCTCCGGAACCTCGTTTGCTCCGGCCTCGATCATGATCACCTTCTCCTTTGTGGATGCCACGGTGAGGGCCAGGTCGGAAGCCTCTCTCTGGTCTGCGGTTGGGTTGAACACGAACTCGCCGTCCACCAGACCCACCTGCGTGGTGGAGATAGGGCCGTCAAAGGGGATGTCGGAAATACATGTGGCGATGGCAGCTCCCAGCATGGCCGTCAGCTCAGGCGCACAGTCCTGATCCACAGACAGCACCAGGTTCTCCAGCGTTACATCGTTTCTGTAGTCCTTGGGGAAAAGGGGGCGCATAGGCCGGTCGATGACGCGGTCTGTGAGGATGGCGTTCTCGGAAGCCTTTCCCTCACGCTTGTTAAATCCGCCCGGGATCTTTCCGACAGCGTACATTCTCTCATTGTACTCAACGCTCAGCGGGAAGAAATCAATGCCCTCCCGGGGTTTCTCAGATGCGGTTGCCGTACAAAGAACCGTCGTGTCGCCATAGTGCATGAGCACAGCGCCGTTGGCCTGCTTGGCCACTCTGTCCACATCGACACGGAGTGTTCTTCCGGCTAATTCCATTTCATACTTCTTATACATGTCATTCTCCTTTTAAAAATAGTATTCAGCCGGGGCAGGCAAAACCGAAACTACTGAAAAACATATTTGCCGGGGCAACTGTGCTTTTCAGTGGTCTCGGAATTTATCCCTGCCCACAATCTAAGTTATTATATCATAGAAATGACTGACAGGCAAGAAAAAGGGACGCCCATTTTGGGTGTCCCTCTGTATCTTGCGATCCGATTATTTTCTCAGACCAAGTCTCTCGATCAGTGCACGGTATCTCTCGATATCTTTCTTTTTCAGATAAGCGAGAAGGCCTCTTCTCTGACCAACCATCTTCAGAAGTCCTCTTCTTGAGTGGTGATCCTTCGGGTTTGCCTTGAAGTGGTCTGTCAGGTCGTTGATCCTGGCTGTCAGGATAGCGATCTGTACCTCCGGAGAACCTGTGTCTCCCTCTCCTCTTCCATACTCAGCGATGATCTGTGCTTTCTGCTCTTTTGAAATCATGTTTCATTTCCTCCTTTTTCTGATACTTGGCCAGGCATTAAGTAATGGTCGGAGTCTTCCTTTTACCGAACGCCGGCTGTCTTTTTACCACTTGCGTAGTATAGCATATGCAGATGGGAAAGTAAACACTTTTTTACTTTAAGTTTCTACTTTGAGCCGGCGAAAAACTCTCTTCCGCAGGCAATATCCATGTCCACATGGCGCTTCATCTCCTCCACGTCCCGAAACCTCTGCTCCGGACGGCGGAAGGCCCTGAGCCTGATCTTCACGCGCTTCCCGTAGGCGTTGCCGCTGTAGTCAAGGAGAAAGCTCTCCACAAGCATCCTGCCGCTGTCCGTCACCGTGGGCTTGACGCCCAGGTTGCCGATGGCGTTGTACCAGCTTCCATCCACCTCCACCTGCTCCAGATAGACGCCGTTAGGGGGGAGGAGCTTCTCCTTCGGCGGCTCCACATTGAAGGTGGGAAAGCCCAGGGTGCGGCCCAGCTTTTTCCCGTGCTCCACCGTCCCCTCCAGCTCGTAGGGATAGCCCAGGAGTGTCTCGGCCAGAGCCATGTCCCCAGCCGCCAGCGCCTCCTTCACAAAGGTGCTGCTGATCTCCCGGTCCTCGTATCGCTCCTTGTCCACCACCTCAAGCTGATAGTCATAGATATGCTGATAGGCGGCCAGCATGTGCACGTCCCCTCTCTTCTGATAGCCGAAATGAAAATCAGTACCCACCACCACGTATGCTGCCTGGAAAAGTCCGGCGATCACATCCCGGATAAAATCCTCCGCGCTCATCTGGCTGAAGCTCTCGGTAAAGGGGCAGCTAACCAGATAGTCCACCTGTCCCTCCAGATGCCTCTTTCTTTCCTCCTGTGTCATCAGCACCTGGTAAGGGCGGTTCAGACGCCGGCACAGGGGCTCCATGTCAAAGGCACATACAATGCTGTTCAGCCCGTCTGCCCTGCCGTATTCTGTTACTTTCTCCACAAGCTTCTGATGTCCCTTGTGCAGGCCGTCAAATTTCCCCAGCGTCACAGCGCTCCTGCCTGCCGCGCTGAAGGTCTCCAGTCCATTTATATACTGCATTGCGATCCCTTCTTTGTCCTCTGTCCTGTCCTGCCTCTATGGGCTGAAGAACATCTTTTCATTTTTGTAAATATGCTTTTTCTGCTGATAGCGGTACAGCGCAATGAACCGGCCCCGGCTGTCGTACACGCGCACCAGCTGACCGTCCTCCCCCTCCGGAAGGCGGAGAGGATTGCCGTTGTATAAAAGAGGCTCCAGGCGCTCTGGCACGTCCAGCCTGGGACAGTCCGCGAACACGCTGTCCACAGGTATGAGATGCTCCTCAAACGTGCCCTCCTCCCTGTACCTCTCAAGCTCCGAGAGCCTTACGCTGTCCTCTATCCTGAAATGTCCCACTCTGGTGCGCAGAAGCTCCTCCATGCATCCCCCCACGCCCAGCAGCTCCCCGATGTCATCGCAGAGGGTGCGGATGTAGGTTCCCTTGGAGCACTCCACCTCGATCCAGACCCGGGGCAGATCCATCTTCCTGATCTCTATCCTGTGAATCTGTACCTTCCGGGCTTTGCGCTCCACCGTCTTTCCCTCCCGGGCCAGTTCGTAGAGCTTTTTTCCATCTACCTTTAAGGCGGAGTACATGGGAGGCGTCTGCATATAGTCCCCCAGGAAGCTCTCCACCGCTCTTCTGACAGTCTCCTTTGCAAGTCCCGAAGTATCTCTCTCCTCCAGGCAGGCCCCGGATATATCCTGGGTGTCTGTTCTCCGTCCCAGCAGCAGTACTGCCTGATAGGTCTTGCTTTTGTCTGTCAGCACGTCGCACACCTTGGTGGCCTTTCCCAGACAGACGGGAAGGACGCCCTCCGCATCCGGATCCAGCGTCCCTGTATGCCCGACTTTTTTCTGCCCGGCAATGCCTCTCAGCCTTGCCACCACATCGTGGGATGTGTAGCCTTTCTCTTTATAAACATTGAAAATGCCGTCCAACATGCGTTATGCCTCTTCTGTCTTCGTTTCTTCCGGTTCAAGCTGGAGGGCGATCTGCCCTGCCAGGTTGTTGATCACATCGTGGACTGTGCCGGGCATGGTGCAGCCGGCCGCCTTCACGTGGCCGCCGCCTCCAAAGTAGACAGCCACCCTGCTGACATCCACCTTCTCCTTTGACCGGAGGCTGACCTTGTAGACATTTGGCTCCTGCTCATAGAGGAAAATGGCCACCTCCACGCCCTTCGTGATCCGAAGCTGGCTGACGATTCCATCCAGCTCCTTGGGTGTCACACCGTAAAATTTCATCACCGCCTGGGAGACTGAGGAGAAAATGCACTGTCCATGCATAAAGACAATGCTCTCAAGAAGCGCCCGTCCCAGGATCTGGTTCTGGGCATAGCTCTTTTCACAATAGGTCCTCTCTATGATGGATGGCGCATCCACTCCCTTCTCCAGCAGGTCCGCCGCTATGCGGAAGGTCTCCGGCCCTGCGCAGGAATACTGGAACACGCCGGTGTCGTGCACGATCCCTATGTAGAGGGCCTCCGCGATCTCCTTTGTTATCTTTTCTCTGTCCAGGAGATGGAAGACCAGCTCCGAGGTGGAGCTTGCGTCCGGCACGATATAGTTTTCATCCGCAAAGGCCTGGTTGCTGATATGGTGATCCACACAGAAAGTCTGCGCTGCGCTCTCGAAGAGAGGGCCGGAGAAGCCCAGCCTCTCCGCATCTCCGCAGTCCAGACAGATAAACAGGTCGTAGGTTTTTCCCGGCTGCACCTGATGGCGGATATCCCCGGTCCCCTTCACAAAGGAGAAATGGGAGGGGATCTCCTCCAGGTACACGTCTGTCTCTATGTCTTTATAGTTGTTTCTCAAATACTGGTAAAGCCCCATGCAGGCGCCGACGCAGTCGCCGTCGGGCCGCACGTGTCCGCCTATTGCAACAGAGGTCTTTCCCTCCAGAAGTTCTGCCAGTTTATTCTGCATCCTCCGCATCTCCTTTTTGATCCATGCCTTTGGTTACGTCTGCTATCTTTTTGGACATATTGACGCCGTACTCAATGGACTGATCCAGAATGAACCGGATCTCCGGCGTGTTTCTCATGTTCAGTGTATGTGCCAGCTCCCTCCGGATATAGCCCTCCGCGCTTTTCAGGCCGGTAATGGTATCAGCCTGGGCCTTCTCGTCTCCCAGCACGCTGATGTAGGCCTTGCAGGTCTTTAAATCCGGGGCCACCTCCACAGCGACGACAGAGGTCCACGGCGCGATCCGCGGATCCTTGATGCCGCCCCTGAGGATGTTGGAGAGTTCCCTTAGCACTTCCGTGTTGACTCTTGTATTCTTAATGCTGTTCTTTCTCATAGATCTCTCTCCTTACTGCGGCAGCCAGACGGGAAGCCTATCTCGGAATCTCAACCATCTTGTAGGCCTCCACCTGGTCTCCCTCTTTAATATCATTGTAATTCTCAAAGACAAAGCCGCACTCGTATCCGGATCTCACCTCTTTGACATCGTCCTTAAATCTCTTTAAGGACGCAAGCTTGCCGTCGTAGATGACAACGCCGTCACGAATGATCCTCGCCTGACAGTCTCTCTCAAATGTTCCGTCCATCACATAGGCTCCGCCGATGGTTCCCACGCCGGATGCCTTGAAGGTCTGACGAATCTCCGCATGTCCCAGCACCTTCTCCTCGAAGACGGGATCCAGCATACCCTTCATGGCTGCCTCCACATCCTCGATGGCATTATAGATCACGCGGTACAGGCGGATATCCACTCCTTCTCTCTCAGCCGTCTCCTTGGCCACAGCATCCGGACGCACGTTAAATCCGATAATGATGGCGTTGGAGGCAGAGGCAAGGCTGACATCCGACTCGTTGATGGCTCCCACTCCTCCGTGGATGACCTTCACAACCACCTCGTCGTTGGACAGCTTCAGGAGGCTCTGCTTCAGGGCCTCCACAGAGCCCTGTACATCAGCCTTCACGACGATGCCCAGCTCTTTCAGATTGCCCTCCTTGATCTGGGTAAACAGATCGTCAAGAGACAGCTTGGATTTTGTCTCCTCCAGAAGCTTCGCCTTGTTCTGTGAAATAAAGGTGTCCGCAAAGCTGCGGGCCTCCTTCTCGTTCTTGCAGCCCACAAGGACCTCCCCCGCGTTGGGGACGTCGTTGAGACCCAGGATCTCCACCGGCATGGAAGGACCGGCCTCCTTGACCCGTCTTCCCTTGTCGTCCATCATGGCTCTCACCTTTCCGAATGAGCTGCCGGCCGCAACCGGATCGCCTACCCGGAGAGTTCCCTTCTGCACGAGTACAGTGGCAACCGGGCCTCTTCCCTTATCCAGCTGCGCCTCGATCACAAGTCCCCTTGCCCGGCGGTTGGGGTTCGCCTTCAGCTCCATCATCTCCGCAGTCAGGATGATCATCTCCATGAGGTCAGAGAGTCCCTCGCCTGTCTTGGCGGACACAGGTACGAACACTGTGCTTCCGCCCCAGTCCTCGGGGATCAGCTCGTGCTCTGCCAGCTCCTGCTTCACCCGGTCAATGTTGGCGCTGGGCTTGTCGATCTTGTTGATGGCAACGATGATCTCGACTCCCGCGGCCTTGGCATGGTTGATGGCCTCCACTGTCTGGGGCATCACGCCGTCGTCCGCAGCCACCACCAGGATGGCGATATCTGTGGAGTTGGCGCCGCGCATACGCATGGCGGTAAACGCCTCATGTCCCGGTGTATCCAGGAATGTGATCTTCTCCCCGTTTACCTCCACCACGTAGGCTCCGATGTGCTGGGTGATACCGCCGGCCTCTCTGTCTGTCACGTTCGTGTGGCGGATGGCATCCAGAAGGGAGGTCTTGCCGTGGTCTACATGACCCATGACACAGACTACCGGAGGACGCTTCTTCATCTTCTTCTCGTCCTCCTCCTCTTCCTTGAGGAGCTCCTCGATCACGTCCACTACCTCTTCCTTCTCGCAGAGGATGTCAAACTCAAGGGCAATCTCCTCCGCTGTGTCATAGTCGATCTCCTGGTTTACTGTGACGATCTTGCCCTGCATAAACAGCTTCTTTATGATAACAGACGGAACGACCTTCATCTTGTCTGCCAGTTCCTGGATGGTCAGCACCTCAGGGATGACGATGGACTTGATCTGCTCTTCCTGCTTCTGCTCCTTATGCTGCGGCTTCTGAAGCTGGTTCTTGGACTCCTGCTTCTTGCCCTTGCCCTTTGTCATTCTGTCGTCCTCGTCGCCGCGGTAATCCTTCTTCCTGTAATCGTCCTTGCCCTTTCCCTTTGCTCTCTGGGGCTTCTGTCCCTCCAGGGCAGGCGCGGGGATAGAGGAATTCTTTCTGGGCTGGCGGTCCTTGTTGTCGCCAAAGCGTCCGCCTCTGCTGTCACGGCTGCCCTGTCTGTCGTCTCTTCTCTCTCCCTCAAAGCCTCTGCCGGAGCGCTGTCCCGGCCTTCTGTCGCCTCTCTCGCCGCCGTCACGCCGGTCGTCTCTTCTGTCCTGAGAGGGTCTTCCCTGGGGGCGTCCGTCTCTTCTGTCGCCGCCTCTTGTCCCCTGAGGTCTGTCTGAACGTCCTGCCGGGCGCGCGCCGCCCTGGCTTCTCTCAGCTCCTCCTGCCGGACGTGTTCCTCCCTGGGCTCTCTCCGGTCTGTCGCCCTGTGGACGTCCTTCTGCCCTCTGTCTGTCGCTGTGAGCCCGCTCTGTCTGCGGCCTCTCCGGGCATCCTGCCGGGCGCGCCCCTCCCTGGGCTCTCTCCGGTCTGTCGCCCTGTGGTCTTGCCCCCGGACGTCCTGCCTGCGGTCTCTCCCCGGGTGCTGCCGGACGCGCGCCGGCTCCCTTCTGTCCCTGAGCCCTTCCCTGGCGCATCAGGTTCTTTCCGTCGCGGCTGTTCTGAGGACGGAAGACATGGACAATGTTCTTCTTCCTGGGAGCCTCTTCCTTCTTTGGAGCCTCCTCTTTCTTCTTTCCAAATGCCTTTCTCAGCATCTGAGTCTCCTCTTCCTCCAGGGAGCTCATATTGCTTTTTACTGTTATATTTTTCTCTGCTAGAAACTCCATCAGCTCCTTGCTGGATCTGTCGAGCTCCTTGGCAAGCTCATACACTCTAATTTTCGACATGCAAATACCTCCTCTATGCAGCATCATTATCTTTCCGTATCCAGATGTTTCATGATCCCTTTTGCAAACCCGGCGTCCAGGACTGCCAGAGATGCCCGGAATTCTTTTCCCATGGCGTGGCCAAGCGTATCCTTATCCGCATAAAAACAGATGGGCACCTTGTAATACTCGCACATATTCCGGAATTTTTTCTTTGTATTATCCGACGCATCGCCGGCGACGATGACAAGTGCAGCTCTTCCTGTCTTTACCTCTTTCTCCGTACAGAACTCCCCGCTCGCCGTCTTTCCGGCCTTGGTCGCAAGTCCGATCATGGACAGGGCTTTACTTTGACTCAATCTCTCTCATCTCCCTTTCCAGCATCTCGTAGACCTCCTGCGGGATCGCCTGCTTGAATGACCGCTCCAGCCCCTTCTGCCTGATGGCTTTCGCGAGGCACTCAGAGGAAGGGCAGATATAGGCTCCCCTGCCGTTCTTCTTTCCGGTTGCATCCAGCAGGAACTCTCCTTCCCGGGTTCTGATAACGCGCAGCATCTCTTTTTTACTCTTCATTTCCTGGCACCCCACGCATTTGCGCATGGGAACTTTTTTATTATTGCTCAAATAATCACCTATTCTTCTGTCTCGTGGAATTCTATGTCATCCTGGTCTTCGCTGTACGGCTCATCCTCCTGGTCATAGCCGTCGCCGTACTCCTCATCCTCTTCGCCGTAGCCGTCCTCTTCATAGCCGTAGTCATCGTAGTTCTCATCATAGCTGTCATCGTAAGCCTCATCGTAGCCGTCCTCGTATACTTCCTCCTCGTATACGCCTTCGCCCAGCTCCATGTAGTTCTCCGGGAGCTCGCCGGACTCAATGGCCTGTGTCTCGCTCTTGATGTCGATCTTGTAGCCGGTCAGACGGGCCGCAAGCCTTGCGTTCTGTCCCTCTTTGCCGATGGCAAGTGAGAGCTGGTAATCCGGCACGATGACGCTGGCCGTCTTCTCGTCCGGGTCAGCCATAACGGAGATGACCTTGGCCGGGCTCAGAGCGTTCTCGATCAGGATACCCGGGTTCTCATCCCAGTTGATGATGTCGATCTTCTCGCCTCTCAGCTCATTTACAATGGCGTTGACCCTGGCACCGTTCATGCCCACGCAGGCTCCCACCGGATCTACGTCCGGATCATTGGACCAGACAGCGATCTTTGTACGGCTTCCAGCCTCTCTGGCAATGCTCTTGATCTCCACGATGCCATCCTTCACCTCGGTGACCTCCGCCTCAAAAAGCCGTTTTACCAGCTCCGGGTGTGTACGTGACACGAGGATCTTCGGCCCTTTTGTGGTGTTTTTAACCTCCACCACGTAGAGCTTGATGCGCTCAGTGGGCTTGAACACCTCGCCCTTCACCTGCTCGTTCTCTGTCAGCATGGCGTCCGCCTTACCCAGGTTGATGCTGATGTTCTTTCCGACATAGCGCTGAACGATACCTGTCACGATATCCTTCTCTTTCTCAAAATACTGGTCGTAGATGACCTTTCTCTCCTCCTCGCGGATCTTCTGAAGAATGAGGTTCTTGGCGTTCTGTGTGGCGATACGGCCGAAGGATTTGGACTCTACCGGGATCTGGACCACATCGCCCAGCTCGTATTTGCTGTCAATGTTCTTGGCGTCCTCGAGGCTGATCTCCTCCACCTTGTCTTCCACTTCCTCCACAACCGTCTTCTCCTGCAGAAGCTTGTAGTCGCATGTCTCTCTGTCCATGATGACCTTGATATTGTCCGCCTTTCCAAAATGGTTCTTGCAGGCATTGATGAGAGAATTCTCAATGGCATCCATCAGTGTATCCTTGCTGATGTCCTTTTCCTTTTCCAAAATATTCAACGCTTCCAGTAATTCTGTGTTCATGTGTCTTTCCTCCTAAATTAAAAATCGAATGACAGACGAATAAGCGCGATATCGCCTTTCTCAAATGTTTTTAAGCTTCCATCTTCCATTTCTATCGTTACAGTGTCCTTATCATAATCCTTCAGGATCCCGGTGAATTCTTTCCTCTTATCCACCATCCGGTACGTGCGGACATCCACCTCCTGGCCAAGGCTCCTCTTGAAATCCTTCTCCTTTTTCAGCGGGCGTCCAAGTCCCGGCGAGCTGACCTCCAGGATGTAGGCCTCGTCAATAAAGTCCTTCTCGTCCAGTATATCTGACAGCTCTCTGCTGACCATCTCACAGTCATCCACATTGATACCGCCCGGCTTGTCGATATAGGCCCTCAAGTACCAGTTGCCGCCCTCCTTGACATACTCCACGTCCACCAGTTCAAATCCGTTCCTCTCCATAATAGGAAGAAGGATTTCCTCGGTCTTCTGTTCATACGCTTCTCTCTTCGCCAATGTAAAACCTCCTATCGTACCTGTGCGCCTCCCCGGCGCTGATAAAGACATAGATCCAGCGGAAAATATATGAAAAATGGAAAAGCTCCCTATCATATAAAGAAGAGTGAACTTTCGTCCACTCTTCTGCCGCATGCTTATGTAACTGGCATATAGTATAGCACTCCTTTTTCGGGAAATCAAGGGGTTTTACACAGATTTTTCCTAATCATCCCCGGTTTTTCACTCCCTGGGTGTCTCTCTTCCCGATCCGCAGCCGGTTCAGGGCCACTTCCTTCTCCCTGTAGATGGCCTTCGGGTCCTCCCCGTCCTCAAAGAGATAGGCGGCCTCCAGCTCGTCGTTCTTCCGAAGCTTGATGCCCCGGACGCCGACGGCGCCCTTCTTCTTCTCGGAGACCTCCTCCGCGTGGAAACGCAGGAAATAGCCGTCCTTTGTCTGCAGCACCACGTACTGGTTGTCGTTGATCACAGCCACAGCGACAAGGGCATCTCCCTCCTGCAGCTTGGTGGCGGCTATGGTCCGCTTGGACACCTGGAACTCGGTTCCGGCCACCTTCTTGACCATTCCCTGCCTTGTGGCAAAGAAAAGCATGGCAAAGCGCATCTGCTCCGCGTCGCACATGTAGACGATCTCCTCGGCGGTGCTGTCAAAGTTGCTCATATTGTCTATGGGCTGGCCCTTATCCCGGAATTTTCCGTAGGGCACATCCAGCACCTTCACCTGGTGCATTTTTCCCGTATCTGTAAAGATACAGATTTTTCCTGTGTTGAGGCAGGTGAGGACGAACTTGTTCTCGCTGTCCGCTGCCTCCCTGTTTCTCTCATAGGTGGACGTGTCCACGCACCTTGCGTAGCCGAAACGGTCCATCAGGAACACCACTTCCTGCTCCTCGATCTTCTTCTCCTCGAAGACCGCCTCTTCCGCATTCTCCACCACTGTTTTTCTTGGAACAGCAAATTCCTTTTTAAAGGCGTCCAGCTCCTCTATGATGACGTCCGCCATGGAGTCATAGTTGTTCAGGATATCCTCATACCGGGCAATGTTGGCCAGTGTCTCTTCATGCTCCTTCATGAGGGCGTCTATCTCCAGTCCGATGAGACGGTACAGGCGCATCTGCAGGATAGCGTCCGCCTGGCGGTCCGTGAACCGGAGCATGGAGGCCATCTTCTTCGAGATCTTCGACTTGAAGGTGATGTTGTCCGTAATGCCCTGGGTGAGGCAGGCCTTTGCGTCCTGGATGTTCCGGCTGCCCCGGAGGATCTCAATGATCAGGTCAATGACATCGCAGGCCTTGATGAGGCCCTCCTGGATTTCCTTTTTCTCCTGCTCCTTGGCAAGGAGTGTCTTGTACTTTCTCGTGGCCAGCTCGAACTGGAAGTCCACGTGGTGCTCGATGATCTTCTTGAGACCCATGGTCTCCGGGCGGCCGTCCGCCACAGCCAGCATGTTGACGCCAAAGGTGTCCTCCAGCCGGGTCTTCTTGTAGAGCATGTTGGTCAGATTTTTCACATCCGCGCCTTTTTTCAGCTCAATGACAATGCGGATGCCCTCCTTGGAGGACTGGTTGGAAATGTCCACAATGTCCCCGGTCTTCTTTGTCTCCACCAGGGCGCACACATCATTTAGGAACTTCCCGATGCCGGAGCCGATCATGGTGTAGGGGATCTCTGTGATGACAAGTCGCTGCTTGCCGCCCTTCATGTCCTCCACTTCCACCTTTCCCCGGATCTTGATCTTACCCACGCCGGTCTCGTAGATGTCCGGCAGGTCGTCCTTGTTGACCACGATCCCTCCGGTGGGGAAATCCGGTCCCTTCACGTATTTCATCAGCTGTCTTGTGCTGATGTCGCTGTTTTTCATGTAGGCCTTGGCCGCGTCAATGACCTCCCCCAGATTGTGGGTGGGGATGCTGGTGGCCATACCCACCGCAATTCCCTCCGCTCCGTTGACAAGAAGGTTGGGGACGCGCACCGGCAGCACCTCAGGCTCCTTCTCCGTCTCGTCGAAATTGGGGACAAAATTGATCACGTCCTTGTCCAGGTCCTGGAGAAAGGCCATCTGGGTAAATTTGGCCAGCCTGGCCTCCGTGTACCTCATGGCCGCGGCTCCGTCCCCCTCGATGGAGCCGAAGTTTCCGTGACCGTCCACCAGCACCATGCCCTTCTTGAAATCCTGGGCCATGACTACCAGCGCCTCGTAGATGGAGCTGTCCCCGTGAGGGTGGTATTTACCCATGGTATCTCCCACAATACGGGCGCATTTCCTGTAGGGCCTGTCCCAGCGGATGCCCAGCTCATGCATATCGTAGAGAGTACGCCTCTGGACAGGCTTCAGGCCGTCCCGGACATCCGGGAGAGCTCTGGCAATGATCACGCTCATGGCGTAGTCAATATATGATTTTTTCATCAGGTCGGAATATTCTGTCCGTATGATCTGTTCTTCCGGCATCTTTCTTTACTCCCTTCTATATATCCAGCTCCGCCTCTGTCGCGTTTTCGTAGATAAATGCCCGGCGGGGCGGAACCTCGTTGCCCATCAGCATCTCCGTCACGCCGGAGGCCATCCTGGCGTCCTCAATCTCCACCAGCTTCAGGATCCGGGTCTCAGGGTTCAGCGTTGTCTCCCAGAGCTGTTCCGCGTCCATCTCTCCCAGTCCCTTGTACCTCTGCAAAGTAAAGGGGCCGTCGTGGGTCTTTCTGTATCGCTCCAGCGCCTTGTCATCGTAGAGGTACTCCTCCTCCCCCTTTTTGGGCATAGCCTTGTAGAGGGGCGGCATGGCGATATACACATGTCCCTCGTAGATGAGCTCCGGCATGAAGCGGTAAAAGAGCGTCAGAAGCAGGGTGGAGATATGCGCTCCGTCCACGTCCGCATCGGCCATAATAATGATCTTGTCGTATCTCAGCTTGGAAATGTCAAAATCGTTTCCGTACCCTTCCGAAAATCCGCAGCCAAAGGCATTGATCATGGTCTTGATCTCCGCGTTGGCCAGGATCTTGTCAATGCTGGCCTTCTCCACATTCAGGATCTTTCCCCGGATGGGAAGAATGGCCTGGAACATTCTGTCTCTGGCCGTCTTCGCCGAGCCCCCGGCAGAGTCCCCCTCCACGATAAAGATCTCGCATTTGGAGGCGTCCCTGCTCTCACAGTTGGCCAGCTTTCCGTTGCTGTCAAAGGAATATTTCTGCTTCGTGAGAAGGTTCGTCTTTGCCCTCTCCTCCGTCTTCCTGATCTTGGCCGCCTTCTCCGCGCAGGAAAGGACCTTTTTCAGGTTGTCCAGATTTCTGTCAAAATACCGGACGATCTCGTCGCCTGTCACCTTGCTGACTGCCTTGGCGGCATCCGGATTGTCCAGCTTAGTCTTTGTCTGTCCCTCAAATCTTGGATCCGGGTGCTTGATGGAAATGATGGCAGTCATGCCGTTGCGGATATCCGCCCCGGTAAAGTTGGCGTCCTTCTCCTTCAGAATACCCAGCTCTCTGGCATACTGGTTCATAACTGTGGTGAAGGTTGTCTTAAAGCCGGTCAGGTGGGTTCCCCCCTCTGCATTGTAGATGTTATTACAAAATCCCAGCACATTCTCGTGAAATTCATTGACGTACTGGAAGGCCGCCTCCACCTCGATGCCGTCAGCCTCTCCTTTAAAGTAGACCGGCTCGTGGACCGCCTCCTTCTTCTCGTTCAGCTCCCGGATAAATCCAAGGATGCCGTCCGGCTCGTGATAGGTGATCTTCTCCGGCTCAGCCCCCCGCTTGTCTTCATATATAATAGTAAGGGATGGATTGAGGTAGGCGGTCTCGTGCATACGGCTCTTGACCTCTTCCCCCCGGAATCTGGTCTTCTCAAAGATGGTGTCATCCGGGAGGAAATTCACCTTAGTCCCTGTCTTTTTCGTTTTTCCAATTTTGGGAAGAAGGCCGTCCTCCAGCTCCACCACCGGAATTCCTCTCTCGTAGCGGTCATGGTGGATATAGCCGTCCCTGCTGATCTCCACATCCATATAGGCAGAGAGGGCGTTGACTACCGATGAGCCCACGCCGTGTAGACCGCCGCTTGTCTTGTAGGCGGAGTCGTCAAATTTTCCACCGGCATGGAGAGTCGTGTAGACAAGTCTCGCTGCCGGGACGCCTTTCGCGTGCATACCCACAGGAACGCCGCGCCCGTTGTCGCTGACCGTACAGGATCCGTCCTTCTCCAGTGTGACCCGGATTTCACTGCAGTAGCCGGCCAGATGTTCGTCCACTGAGTTGTCCACGATCTCGTAGATCAGGTGGTTCAGCCCCTTTGTGGAGACGCTTCCTATATACATGCCCGGGCGCTTCCGGACCGCCTCCAGTCCCTCCAGCACAGCAATGCTGTCTGCATCATACGTGTTTTTGTTCGCCATGTTGCTCCTAATCCTTCCTCTCCAATTTCTGGTATTTTTCTACGCACTGTTTCAATATTAGCACAAAATGTAGGGGCTTGCAAACAGAAAAAGGACGCTTACCCCACCAGCACTGTGTGCAGCAGGTCTGCCAGCACCTCCATGGCGTTTCTCATCTCCTCCACCGTGTTGGTCTGGGCCCCCGCCTCCACAAGGAGGCTCTTGGGCTTAAAGTGCATGTTATAGCGGTATCCTCTCAGGTAGATCCGCCTGGTAAATCCCGGGTACTCATTGTTAGCCGCCACCTGCATCTGCAGAGAGAAAGCCAGGTTATCCTGTATGTACGGATTGGCCAGATAGTCGATCTCCCCGTTGGCCCTGGTCTTACTCAGCCCGTTAAAAAACATGATCTGAGCAGTGGGTTTCCCGTTCACCTCTGTCACCAGATGGGTTCCCTCGTTCACCCCATCTCTGTGCAGGTCGATCACAACCTCAATGCTCGGGTTTTCATCCAATATCTTCTGAAGATCCGGCTTTGCCAGGTCGTAGGCAAGGCTCCTGTCCAGCTTCCCGTCTATCAGGTCGTAGACAGCTGTATGGTGCATGGTAGGAATGTGATACGTGTCGTTTAGGAGCGCAGTCAGATAATCCCCGATCCCCACGATGGAGGTGGACGCATCCCCCTCCACCGAATCGGCGAACATCTCCTGGGAGTGGGTGTGGTAGATCAGGATCTTCGGCCCCTCCGTGCTCTGGTCTATCTTCATATTTTTGCTCAGGAGCTCTGCCCCGTTCAGCTCATCCGGCCGGATCATAGTGGTGCTGTCCACTGTGTAAAAATTGCCGATCAGATAGTCAAAGCTGCTCATCTTTTCTATGGAAGTATCAATCGGTGTCCCCGAGGTATGTATGGTCGTCTGGTCAGAGTCGTCTGTGCCGCTGACCAGAGTGCCGTCGGCGCCCACCTCATTTTCATCACTGGCCTGCTGGGACAGGATCATCTGGTAGGTTGCCGCATCCTCCACATCGGTCTCCTCACTCTCCTGCCCATCCACGTAGGTGCCGATGGGGGCCAGAAGACTGATGCCCTTCGCCAGCAGATCCGCTGCGGAGAGCTCCGCCCCGTTCTCTATGTAAAAGGCTCCCGGCAAAAACATTTTCTCCGAGTTCCCCAGAAGGGCCTCCGCCAGATGTCCTCCCACGCTGCCCACAGGACGAAATCCTGCCTGTACTGACCCGTAGGCGGTCAGCAGAAGCAGGATCACCCCGATTCCTATTCTGTTTAATCTCCATCTCTTTCTCAACAGCTCTTCCACCTGCTCGTCTCATATTCTCCGGTCCATTCTGCCGCTTTTACACTATATGAGATTTCCGCCTGCATTATGCGAAAAGCCGGTTCAGTGCCTCTGATATAGTGAAGCTGATCCGCTTGACTGTCTCGTCCACATCCTTCGGCGTCACAAACATGCCGTTCAGGTGCGGGGCAATCAGCTCCTTGACAAGCTCATACTTTTCGGCCGCATTGTACCCCTGGAGAACAACCCCCACGCCCTTCATAGTCTCCGAGCGCTCCATCTGGGCGATCAGGTTTTCCATGGCGTCGCCTACGATCGTGGCGGCGTCCACCACTGTGGGTACACCGATAGCGACGACCGGGACTCCTACCGTCTCCTCTGTGATAGCGCTTCTCTGGTTCCCGATCCCTGAGCCCGGACTGATCCCTGTGTCTGAGATCTGCACGGTCCTGTTCAGCCTCCTGGAATTCCTGGCCGCCAGCGCGTCAATGGCGATGACCGCGTCCGGCTTTGTCTCTCTCACCACGCCCCTTATGATCTCCACAGTCTCCATCCCGGTCTGTCCCATGACCCCGGGCACAATGGCGCTCAGAAGCCGCACCTGGTCCTTCCCCATGGCATATTTGCCGTACTCCTTCACGATGTGCCTGGTAATGTTCAGATTGTCCGCCACATAAGGCCCCAGCGCGTCCGGCGTCACCTGTCGGTTTCCAAGGCCGACCACAAGGACAGAGTAATCCTCTTTCCCCATATCAAGAAGCCGCCTGAGAAAGCGGAGGATCTCCTCCGAGACCTCCCTGTGGTATCCTTCGTCCGGCACTGCCAGCTCCGGGGCCTCTAGGGTAATGTAGGTCCCTACCGGCTTTCCCATCGTCCTGGCTCCGTTTTCCGTCTCGATCCTGACAGTCGTGACTTTGATGTCCCTCTCCTCATCATACTTTTCCTCCAGCACCACCCCGGAAATTTCCACATTGTCCGCCTCAAAGCGCTCCTTCTGTTCCAGGGCCAGGTCTGTTCGGATACTGTACTTCTCGATCATGTCTGATAACCTCACTTCAGTCTTTTGGTTTACCGATAGTTTTTGCAATATTTTCAGAAATATGTATTGACATCCGGGAAACCTTGGCATAAAATACAATAGTATGTTTCGTTAGAACGTCCGTGTCCGGCTCTAACGAACGGTCATCGATTAATTCGAAATAGTTTTAATGGAGGTGGACAAGTTGGCTAACATCAAATCTGCTAAAAAAAGAATTTTAGTAAACGAAACAAAGGCTGCTAGAAATAAGGCAATCAAATCTAAAGTTAAGACCTGCGTAAAGAAAGTTGAGACAGCCGTTGCGCACAAGGATGCCGCTGCTGCTGCAGAAGCTCTGAGAGTTGCTACAATCGAGATCAACAAGGCAGGAAGCAAGGGTGTTTATCACAAGAACACTTGCGCAAGAAAGATTTCCCGTTTAGCAAAAGCTGTTAACGGAATTGCTTAATAATAAAGTGAAGACAAAAAAGACAACCATACCGTCAGTGGTTGTCTTTTTTTGTCCTCAAAAATCTCTCTGAAACCGCTTAGAGAGCCGAGTATCCGTAGCTGTTTACAAAGGCGTCTACCTTCTTCCCAGCCGCACACATGGGGCAGTCGCCGTCAGAGTACTTCTCGTACCCCAGCACTTCTTTCTGGGTAAACACCGCGTTGATGTCCATCCCCGCCACCTTGGAGACAAGGCTGAAAGCGGCGCAGATGCCGTTTACTATCCCGCCATAGTAGAGAACGCTCTCTATGGACTGCATCATAGTTTTTCCCGTTGTGATAAGACCTGCAACGATCAGGATCCTCTGGCCGTCGATCATGCGCTTCGTGTTGTCCCGAAAGATCATCTGGCCGGCCCTGTCTGTCTCCGGTGTGACAACGGAAATATTTTTTCCTGTGTTGATGGAGACGGTTCCGGGCCTGGACAGAATGTCCGCAATAAATGTTCCCACCACTTCCATGCCGTCCAGACACACGATCGTGTCGATCTCCGTGGATGCCAGATAGGGTTCAGCCATCACCTTGGCAGTCTCTCTGGCATTGTTGCACCTGGACTTCATGGTGGACAGGTCAATATATGTATTGACGTGTGAATGTGTGGTAACAAAATGCCCCTTCATGATTTTTACGCGCGCCTTCGGATTTTTCCATGAGCGCAGATCCTCAAAATTCGTATCCATTACACAATTCCTCCCTTCTGCCGCGGGCAGTTTTTTCTTTTTTTCTGCTAGTTCATATTTTAGCACAAATTAGCAAAAAATGGAATGTTGTCAGATATATTTTTGTATAGATTTTGTTCGGTACTCTTTAGTGAAAAAGGCTGTCTAAATATACATCCCTGGGAACCGCCAGAAAACGGACAAATAAATCCGTCTCATACCAGGGCGGGAGCAGGAAACGGCCAAAGAGAACAAACAGAAGGACAACAGCCGCCGCAATATACCCGGCCTTCCCTTCCTTCTTCTCTTCTGCCTCTCCCGAAAATTCATAGTATCTGTACTGGTCCGGCGTATATTTTTTCAGCATAGCGCGCAGCCTGTCAAATTGTTCCGGGTCGTTGCCTTTTTCATATGTAAAAACGCGTCCCACCCTCAGTTCCTCTTCTGTCTCGATGACAGGCCCGATATTGTCATACGGATAAAAAATGCCAGTCATCTGATCACAAATCCCCTCTTTGCCAAGACGGTATTCCTTTGCGGCATATTCATCCCGCTTTCTAATTGCCTCATAGAACGAAGGTATGCCGCACAGCCGGAGGAAGGCCCACATCAGACCACGCAGCGCCTGGCTATATCCAGTCAGAGCCAGACCTAACAGAGTGGCAAAGACAGCTAAAATGTGGGAAAAGTCTCCGCTTTCAAAGTAAGAAATCACGACTCCCATCGCGGTTATGGCCACTCCCTCTGCTATGAATGTCTGATCTTCCTTTATCTCCATTTCCCTTGTGAACCGGGCTGTATAGGCCCGAACCGCTTTCTTTGCCTCATCTGTGCGCAGCTTTCCACGGATCTTTGTCCACGTATCGCTGGAAATGGCCGGGATAGAGACTGAGATCTCCTCCACTTTTTCTTCTCCCTCCCGCACATATCTGTCCGGGCAATAGATTTTCGATAGTGTCTCCAGCTTTTCCATGCTCTCAAAGTCCAGATATTTTTTCAGAAATGTCTTTTCTCCCCTGTCCAACAGAATATGAAAAGCATCCCTCTCTTCGAGTATCTCCTTCACACCTTCATACGGGATATCTTTTGCTTCTCCTGTTTTCTTGGAGAAAAGACATATCCCTTCTTCTGAAAATGTCAGTATGCAGTCCTCCTGCTGTGCGCGTTCCATGCATCGGCATATCTTCTCCTGCCTCTTTCTCGCCTTCCGCCTGGCATATAAAAAGCCGACAAGGACGGGGAGAAGAGAAAGGATGAGCGAAAACACAAAATATCTCGCTTTGTAAAAGTAAAGATCTTCTCTGGGTATCTCAAGCCACTGGTCCACGCTCAAAAGAAATGGAACTACCGGGAAAAAAATCATATGGGCAATGTCGACAGGCTTCTTTAAATTTTCACTCTGCTCCCTCAGATTGTCCGGTATCTCACTGTAAATAATTTTGTTCTCCATATAATATATCCCCCTCTTTTTCTCTATGATATAATCAAACCATGAGAAACTCAATACTAGATTTTTTATAAAATATGAGGGGTCAATATGAACAGACAGAAAACACAAAGACATTTAAAGAGGCGCGTCCTCCCCGCCCTGCTCGCCGCTCTTCTCTCCTCCCTGCTCCTCGCCTCCTGTACCACCATTGACAGCGATGTGTACGGCGAGGAGGAGGTGCTGGACTACGTCCGCTCCGTCTGCCCGGACGAGGAGTTTGAGCTGGTCTCATCAGAGCAGGTGGAGGACCGTCCCAAAAATGTAGAGTACACCTTCCGCTCCAGGGAGCGGGATCTCACATTCACAGCCAACAGCTATCTGAAAAACGTCACGATTGACGGGAGCAGCACAATTCTTTACTCAAAGGAAATCTCCTGCACCTACGTGTCGGAGATCCATGACCTCTATTACGACAGGGCCGTCCGTATCCTGGAGGAGCTTCCCACCTACGACGACGGGTGGATCGGGCTTCTCTCCTTTGACGATCTCGGGCAGGTCGCTGAAGTCATGGCCCGCGCGGGGGATGTTTACCGGGAGGAGCTGGCCTACAATGACGAGGACTTTCTCTGGAACAATCCCCTGACAAGCGTGCACCTGGCCTGGTACCCTTCGCAGGAGGATATGGAAGCCCACCAGAGCTGGATCAACATGGCGGACTTTGGGATCAACGGATTCAGCTCTCAGGAGGAGCTGTACCAGCGGCTTGCCGATGAGTATGCACAGATGTGCGTGGACAACCAGTTGGACGAGTTAGCCGCTATCCCCGAGGAATACACCCGCGGTAAGCACATGACCAGACTGGACTCGATTTATCTGGACGGTAAAAAAATGACCTACAACAGCCAGGAGGACTCCGTCAACCAGTGGTCCCTGATCACGGATCGTTTCTGCTACTGCTGGTACAGCCAGGAGACCGCCTCCTACATGCTTCCATGCGATATCGGATATGTCACCGACTCCGCCAGCGTGCCTCTGATCGTGCGGGAGTATGTCAGTGCCCTGGGCGGCAGCTACTGCCTGGAGCCGGAGGAGGGACTGTGGCTGTCATCCTGGAAGATCGGAGACGACACCTGGCAGATGGAGAGCCAGTTCTCCGATAATGAGATCACGGAATTCAACGTGATGAAAAATGGAGAGCCTCTAAACCTTCCCTTTGTCACCGCAGACGAGGACACGGAGGTGGGTGCCCGCTTCTGCGTCGGCCTGAAGGTCGAGGATTTCGCCGGGCTCTTTGACCTGGACTATCGCATAGACGAAAGCACCAAGCGGATCGACTTCTATTCGTAGGCGCATAACGCATCTAAAAAAGGCATCCTCCGGAGCTTCCGCTTCGTAAGATGCCTTTTCTTCATCTCTTTTATATATGTAGGATTTCTGATTAGTTGTTGATCAGCTTGTCCTCGCCGTTCCAGCTGTAAAGCTTTCTGATCTCTTCTCCGACCTTCTCTGACGGATGCTCTGCAGCCAGCTTTCTCATGGCCTTGAAGTGAACCTGACGTCCAGCGTCTGACATATCCAGCAGGAACTCTTTTGCGAAGGAGCCGTCCTGGATATCGGAGAGGATCTTCTTCATAGCCTTCTTTGTATCCTCTGTGATGATCTTCGGTCCTGTGATGTAATCACCGTACTCTGCTGTGTTGGAGATGGAGTATCTCATTCCGGCAAAGCCGCTCTGGTAGATCAGGTCTACGATCAGCTTCATCTCGTGGATACACTCAAAGTATGCGTTTCTCGGATCATATCCTGCCTCGCACAGTGTCTCAAATCCAGCCTGCATCAGAGCGCATACGCCGCCGCAAAGAACAGCCTGCTCACCGAAGAGGTCTGTCTCTGTCTCAACACGGAAGGTTGTCTCCAGAAGTCCGGCTCTTGCTCCGCCGATAGCCAGTCCGTAAGCCAGTGCACGGTCCCAGGCCTTTCCTGTTGCGTCCTGCTCAACAGCGATCAGGCAGGGAGTTCCTTTTCCAGCCTGGTACTCGCTTCTTACTGTGTGGCCCGGAGCCTTCGGAGCGATCATAGTAACATCCACGTTCTTCGGCGGCTTGATGCATCCGAAATGGATGTTGAAGCCGTGTGCGAACATCAGCATGTTGCCCTCTTCCAGGTTCGGCTCGATGTCCTTCTTGTACATATCAGCCTGCTTCTCATCGTTGATCAGGATCATGATCACGTCAGCCTGCTTTGCGGCCTCTGCTGCTGTGTATACCTTAAATCCCTGTGCCTCAGCCTTGGCCCAGGACTTGCTTCCCTCGTAAAGTCCTACGATGACATCGCATCCGGACTCTTTCAGGTTCAGCGCGTGGGCATGTCCCTGGCTTCCGTATCCGATGATTGCGATCTTCTGTCCTTCCAGTGCTGATAAATTACAGTCTTCCTGGTAAAAAATTCTTGCTGCCATTTTTACATTCCTCCTAAAATATAATCTTTATATTGTTAAAGGCTTTAGTCCTTTAGCATGCACATTTTACTTGGCGCCGTCGTCCGGGTTCCATGTCCTCTTCTGTCCGTTCTCGTCAATCACAGTGATGTTCTTGACTCCTCTGGACAGTCCGGTAATTCCGGTTCTCGCCAGCTCCAGTATCTCATAGCCGTCAAGGAGATTTAAGAAAGCCTCCAGCTTGGACTGATTTCCTGTCAGCTCCAGCATCAGGGACTCCTTCTCCACATCCACCACCTTGGCCCGGAAAATATCTGCCACGGAGATGATCTCCGCCCTCTGGGCCGCGTTAGCTCTCACCTTCACCATGATCAGCTCGCGGTAAACGGACTCGCCCTCTTTCAGCACCTTGATCTCAATGACATCCTCCAGCTTGCGTACCTGCTTCTCAATCTGAGAGAGGATCAGCTCGTCGCCACTTGACACGATCGTAATTCTTGTAAAGCGGGGATCAGCGGTCACACCTGCGGTAATGCTGTCAATACTGTAGCCCCGCCGGCTGAAAAGTCCTGAAATTCGACTCAGCACACCCGGCGTGTTGTCAACCAGCAGTGAAAATACCCTATTCATATCTGCACCTCTTTTCATTTGATTTTTTCAAAAACAGAGTGCGTTCTGTTTTTTTATAATAGCAATTCTATATAGTTTTGTCAAGCAGTTTCCAGAAACTTTTATTTTCAGGAAATTTTGCTTCCGTAAATCCTACTTCTGCCCCTCTATTTTCTCGGCCAGCTCTGTCAGATAGACCCACCGTTCCATCTTCTCGTCCAGCTCTGCCTGCGCCTGCTCCTTTTTCTCCATCAGCTCCCCAAGCTTTGCCGAGTTGGTAGCGTTGGCCATAATCTCCCCGTCCAGCTCCTCCAGCTTCTCCTCCAGGGCCGCTATGTCCTCATCAATGGTCTCGTACTCTCTCTGTTCTTTGTAGGAGAATTTGAGCTTTGCGTTCCTGTGCTGCTTCCAGTCCTTCGCCCCGCTTTTATCCTGTGCTTCTGCCTCGCTCTTCTTTCCCGGAGCCTGACTGTGGATCCCGGCGGAAATCTCCTCCCGCCCCTTTGTCTCGATGTAGTCCGTATAGCCTCCCTCATACTGTCTGAGAGCTCCTCCTCCGCAGAACTCAAAGATCCGGTCCGCCACATTGTCCAGGAAATACCGATCATGAGAGACAGTCACTACGATCCCTGTAAAGGCGGACAGGTAGTCCTCCAGGATCGTCATGGTGGGGATGTCCAGGTCGTTGGTGCACTCGTCAAGGACGAGGAAATTGGGGTTTGACTGCAGGATCCCAAGCAGATAAAGGCGCTTCTTCTCTCCGCCGGACAGCTTTCCGACCGGAGAATACTGCATTTCCGGCGTAAAGAGAAAGCGCTCCAGCATCTGGGAGGCGCTTATCCTGCCCTCCTTTGTCTGCACATACTCGCCTATATCCTTCACATAGTCGATGACTCTCTGCTCTGTGTCCATCTGGGGCAGCTCCTGGGAGAAATAAGCTATCCGCACAGTCTCCCCCACTTCCACCTGTCCGCCATCCGGCTCCACCTCCCCGGCAATGATCTTCAGCAGGGTGGATTTTCCGCAGCCGTTGGGCCCCACGATCCCCACCTTCTGATTTTTCAGGAAAATGTAGTCAAAATCCCGGATAATCACATTTTCGCCATAGCTCTTGCTGATGTGGTGCAGCTCCACCGTCTTCCTGCCCATCCTCGTCTCCACCGAATCGATCTGGGCCGTCTCCTTAGCCACAGGGGCCGCCTGGCTCTTGAGCGCCTCCAGCCTCTCCAGCCGCGCTCTCTGCTTGGTGGATCTGGCGCGGCATCCCCTCCTGGCCCACTCCAGTTCCATCCGAAGGACGCTCTTTCTCTTTCTCTCCGAGGCAAGCTCACTCTCCTCCCTGGCCGCCTTCAGCTCAAGGAACTGTGAATAATTCGCCTCGTATCCGTAAATCTTTCCCCAGTCAATTTCCAGAATTCTGTCTGTCACCTTGTCCAGAAAATACCGGTCGTGAGTCACCATCAGAACAGTGCCCCGGAAGGATTTCAGATAGTCCTCCAGCCAGCTGATCATCTCCTGATCCAGGTGGTTGGTGGGCTCGTCCAGAAGCAGCACATCAAAGGAGTCCGCCAGCAGCCTGGCCATGGCGGTCCGCTTCTTCTGCCCGCCGGACAGGGTATCGATGGGGGCTTCCCAGTCCGTGATGCCCAGCTCATTGAGATTGCTCTGCACCTTCCAGTCCATATCCGGATCCCCGCTGAAGGCCCAGGAGGAGACCGTGGCCCCGTCCTCAAACTGAGGCGTCTGTGAGAGGTAGGCCATGCGGATGCCGCTGCGGGTCACGATCTGCCCCTCATCCGGTGTCTCCAGCCCTGCCACAAGGCGCAGGAGGGTGGTCTTTCCGGTCCCGTTGATGCCGATGATCCCCACCTTGTCCCCCTCCTGCACGCCGTAGGAGGCGTCCTCAAAAATCGTCTTGCCGCCAAAAACCTTGCTGATATGTTCAATGTTGATGATATTCATAAGTAAAACCTCTTTTCATTTTCCTTTGCCGCTGGCGAAAACACTTGCGGCAAACCACTGCACATGACGCTATTTTATAGGATTTCTTTTCTCCCGGCAAGTCCATAGGAGCAAAAATGGCCTCTGCAAATGCTGCGAGCAAACTATATGCCTGAATTCTATTGACTGTTCCCCGGGGGCACATGCTATAAAGAGCATAGAAAAACTGAGATTGGAGGATACAAGCCATGAAGATAAAGGAAGCAGAAGAAAGAACCGGGCTGACCCGCAAGGCCATTCGGTACTATGAGTCAAACGGGCTGATTCATCCCGCCCAGCCGGAAGAAAACGGATATAAGGACTATGACGAGGAGACGATACGCTCCCTCCTCCTCATCAGGAAGCTGCGCCTGCTCGACTTTTCCGTTCCTCAGATCCGCCAATATCTGAGCGGGGATGACCCCTCACGCCTTCTGAAAAAAAGAATACAGGAGGAACAGCAGACGCTCAGCAAGGCAAAGCAGACGATACGCCTTCTGGAAAAGATAAAACGAGGGGAAAATCTGGAAGCTCTGGATGTGGAGGCCCTTCTCCTTAGCGATGCCCTGACGCAAACCCGGCGCATTCTGGCCGGCAACCTGTTATTTGCCATGGCCAACCTGGGCTCCTTTCTGGTCATCACAGCGCTCCTCATTCTCCAGATGATGCGGCATCCCTCTTTTACGCTCCCGCCCTATCTTCTGATGATCCAGTGCTCTCTCACCGCCATCCTGGGCATCTGGAAGAGCCGGCTTAAGAAGAAAGCTCTTGAAAGGGGCGCCTTCCTGCGGATGGTCATGCCCGCGGAGGCCGCTCTCCTCTTTTTGCTGTGTGCCTTCACCTTTGCCGTGGCCGGGCAGATGATACTGAGCCGCATCTGGCTGATACGGAGCGCCATCATCCAGTCTGGCGGCGGTCCGGCTGTGGCCGCCGCGGTGGCTCTCCAGGGTCTCTGCCTTCTCCTCTACGCTGCCCTGGATCTTGTCATGGTCATCCTGCCCTTTACCTCCGCCATGCGCAGCCGGGCAGAGTTTACCACCTGGAGGCAGCCCACAGACCTGCAGCCACGCCGGCAAGACAGCCCAGGACACTGAGCAGCATATAAGTCACGGCAAGGCCCGGATGCCCCTTCTCCAGGAGCTGCCAGGCCTCCAGTGAGAAGGTGGAAAAGGTCGTAAAACCGCCGCACACTCCCGTCTTCAGGAAGAGCACCAGCCCCTCCGGGGCCTGCCTCCTGGCCGCCATACCGGCGATCACGCCGATGGCCAGGGCCCCCAGCAGATTGGTCGCAAGGGTCAGCACAGGGAAGGTACCCTTGTAGGGCAGAAGGCTGACAGCGTACCGGAGCATGGCTCCCACAGCCCCGCCCAGTCCCACAAAAACAAAGCTCGCAAGCTGCATCTCATTCACCTCTCTCAAAATCATTTCTCTTGTAAAATCATTTTCCGGCAAAGATCATTTCTTCGGGAAACTAAATTTTATCGCGCAGACAAAGGGCAGGACCGTCAAGGCCCTGCCCCTCTCTATGCAAAGTGTATATGGTTCTGTTACATTATGCGTTCTGCGCCTTGCGTGCCGCGCGCTTTTTGCCGTACCAGATAATGAGTGCGACATAAACGGCTGCCGCAATGACACCGATCACATAGGATGCGCCCCACGGTACATTGAAGCCGATCTTGGCGTTTACAATGTATGTAATTGTGACAAAGGCATACCATGCGCCCGGGATCAGAGGCATCCAGACAAATTTTGCTTTTCCGTTCTCAAACATCCATACAGAGATGGCGATGAAGGCGAACAGCGACAGCGTCTGGTTTGACCATGCGAAGTAACGCCACAGGATGTTGAATCCTTCCGCATTGCTCTTTGCAAATACAAGGATGACAGCAACCAGGATGAAGATAACAGCTGCCAGGCCCAGACGTTTTTTCACATTTTTCTGATCAAGGTGAAGGGCATCAGAGATGGCCATACGCAGGGAGCGAAGGGCAGTATCTCCGGATGTGATGGGAAGTACGATGACGCCCAGAAGAGCGATCACGCCGCCCACAGGTCCAAGGATATCCTTGCAGACAACACCGATGGTAGCTGTGGCAAGTGAAGCATCCGCAGCCTGCAGTCCCAGGTTGTAAACGCCCATGGCGCCTGCAGCCCAAACCATAGCGATGAATCCCTCCAGAACCATCATGTTGTAGAATGTCATGCGGCCCTGGCGCTCGCTCTTCATTGTACGGGAGATGATGGCTGTCTGTGTGGAGTGGAATCCAGACAGAATACCACATGCCACCGTGATGAAGAAGATCGGGATAAAGTGGTTTGCACTGAAATAGTCACCGTAGGATACAAGAGCGCCGTTCCAGTTGTCCCAGATGTTGATCAGCGGGTAGCCCTTTGCAAAAAGGCCGACAAATACGCCGAGTGCGGAGAACAGAAGGATTGCTCCGAAGATCGGGTAGATACGTCCGATGATCTTGTCGATGGGGAATACAGTAGCGACCAGGTAGTAAACAAAGATCACACCGTAGATCACCCATGTGGAAACGGAGGTTGCCTTTCCGTCAAAGCCGAACACCTGTGTCGCGGCAATGTCGCCAGGTGTGTAGATAAATACAGCGCCTACCAGAAGAAGCAGCAGACTGCAGAAAATCTGGTAAACAGTGTACACGCCTTTGTTGCTGTATCTGCGGATCATATCCGGCATCTGTGTACCTCCGTCACGCAGACAGATCATACCGGAAAAGTAATCGTGCATAGCGCCGCCGATAATATTTCCGATAGGGATAGTGATAAATGCGATAGGCCCGAAAAGAATTCCCTGGATAGGTCCAAGGATCGGGCCTGTACCTGCAATATTCAGCAGGTTGATCAGACTGTTCTTCCACTCTCTCATGGGAACATAGTCCAGACCGTCCTGTTTTGTGTAGGCAGGAGTCTTCCTGTCATCAGGCCCAAATACATGCTCGCAGAATTTGCCGTACAGCGCAGCGCCGACGAACAGGATCACGAGACCGATAATAAAAGTTGCCATATGTTTCCCTCCTTTTTCTCATTCCATAAACTACACTTTTACGCACTAATTTAGTATAACAGTGCGAATTTTAAAAGTAAAGAAACTTTTTTAATCAATATCTCTTGATCTATTTTAATATTTTTTTCAGTATTCCGACTATTCTTCTCATTTTTTTACCAAAGTGATATAATACACCTGTCAATTTATGAGGAAGCGAGGGATCATTGTGCTGAAATTTTTAGAGGAAGAACAGATCGATCCACAGGTGATCAATGGGATAAAGGAATTCAGGAAAGCCTATGCGCTGGAGACGGAGGCTGCGGAAACGCCCCGCTATTTTTATTATGGAAGGAACGTGTGGGAACAGGCTGCCCAGGCTCTTCTGGCCGGCGAAAACCTGCTCCTGGCGGGGGCCAAAGCCACCGGGAAAAACGTGCTGGCGGAAAATCTGGCTGCCGCCTTCGGGCGGCCGGTATACAACGTCTCCCTCCACATCAATGCCGACGCGGCGTCCATGCTGGGGACAGACACATTTAAAAACGGGGAGGTCACCTTCCGCCCCGGCCCGGTCAGCGAGGCTGCCGCAGGGGGAGGCTTCTGTGTGCTGGATGAGATCAATATGGCCAGGAATGAGGCTCTGGCAGTCCTCCACTCAGTCCTGGACTTCCGCCGCTTTGTCCAGATCCCCGGATATAAAAAAATCCGGATCCACGGCGCCACCCGGTTCATCGCCACTATGAACTACGGCTATGCCGGGACGAGGGAACTGAACGAGGCGCTCTCCTCCCGCTTTATGATCCTTATCATGCCGGAAATCGCAAAGGAGGATCTCTCCCGTCTGCTCACCAGAGAGTTTCCCGCCATGAAGCCTGACTATGTCCGGCAGTTCACCTCTCTTTTCATTGATATAAGGGATAAATGCAGGAGCGGTGAGCTGACGGAAAAGGTACTGGATCTGCGGGGACTCACCGGTGCTCTGCGGATGATGCAGGGAGGGCTGGCCCCTTGTCAGGCTCTGGACATGGGCCTGACAAACAAGACCCCGGACGAGTACGAGCAGTCCCTTGTTCGGGATATCATCGCATCCAGGATTTCCAAAAAGACAGACGCACAGGCCATCTTCCGGCCGTAGCAGAGAGGCGGTATACCAGAACATGCAGGAAAAGAAGCTTCCCCGCCCTCAGAGGCGGGCTCTAAATATCATATGGACTGCCGCCGGCGACTACTCCTTCACCCCTTCCTTCACCGCCTTCTGGCAGGACGGGGAGCCGGACTTTTACATGAACTCCATCATCGGATATGTACACAAGTGGTATGACCCGGACATCATGGGGGAGCTCTTTGACCAGATCAACCGCTCTTTCCTCCGGGAAACGCTGGACGGCCTTCTCTGGGTCGCCCTGGAAAGCTGCGCCTATGAGAGGGAATCAGCCCAGCGGCCTGTGCTGTCCGAAATGCGCCTGCGCCATGCAGAAACATTCTTCGCCCAGGAGCTGTCCCGATCCCGGCAGCAGTGGATGGCCCAGAACAGTCTTGTCTACGCTCTCCAGGCAGCCCGGTGCCGTCTGGTCCTGGGAAAGGAGGCGGGCCTTGTGAACCCCTGGGAGAGGCGACTCTTTGCAGACCTCCAGTACGATGGGGCCATGACAGCGCAGGAGATCAGAGAGCGGACCCTTCAGGTCTTCCGCAGATATTTCCCGATCCTCTCCTCCCCCGGACGTCCCTCTGTCCTGGCCGGCCTTCGCCAAAAGCTCCGCCGCTTCCTTCTTCGCAGACTCCCCTCCCGCCTGGTCCGCACGGACACGCTCCTCATGACCGGCGTCATCCCCGGGGAGGGCCGGGTCGCCGAAGGACGCAGAGGCCTGGATGTGGGCCGCCAGAACCCGGCTGTCCAGAAGGCGGATCTCCTCTATATAGAGGGCTGCTTTGGAAAGCCTCTGTACACGGAGGAGGAATGGCGGCGGATCGAGGATGAGCTGTGCCGGGACGCCCATGCCAGATGCCATCTCTATTTTACAGACGGCCAGCAGGGAGCCGCCCCCTCCCCGGACACCGCGGTGCAGAAGGTTCGGCGGGACGCCGCCGCCCAGATGTACAGGAATAAAGCACATTTCCAGGGCAGATACAGGCTCTACAGGGCCAGCATCACCCGGCTCTCGGAACAGATACGAAGCAGTCTTCTGGTCTATCCCCAGCCCATCCGGGTCCGCAGCCGGTCCGGCGTCCTCTTCCCCTCCCAGATCTGGAGGGGACTCTACCTGGACGATCCACGGGTCTTCATGGACACGCTGGATGAGTCGGAGGCAGACTTCTCTGTGGATCTGATGCTGGACGCCTCCGCCTCACGGCTTCAGAGCCAGGAGATCATCGCGGCCCAGGGCTATGTCATCGCCCGAAGCCTGCAGCTTTGCCGCATACCGGTACAGGTCTTCTCCTTTCTCAGCGTCCGTGGCTACACGGTCCTACAGAGGTTTGTGGACTACAGCCAGACAGATCCGGGACAGGCGGAGCACATCTTCCGGTATTTCGCGGCCGGATGGAACAGGGACGGCCTGGCCCTCCGGGGCGCCGGGCGCCTGATGGAGGACTCTCCTGCAAGGAACCGCCTTCTCATCGTCCTCACCGACGCCAGCCCTAACGACGACCGGCGGATCCCCGCCACCCCAGCCGGTTCCTCCAGGAGACTGGTGAGCCAGGACTACTCCGGTCAGGCCGGCGTGAAGGACACTGCCGCCGAGGTCCGGGCCCTGCGGAAAAAGGGCGTATACGTGTGCGGCATCCTGACCGGCGCCGACGGGGACACCAGAGCCGCCCGGGAGATCTTTGGCAATGATTTTGTCCGCATAGAGAAAATGGAGCGCTTCAGCGAGGCCGCCGGGGTGCTCATACAGCAGCAGATACAAAAGCTGACCCTGCGCTAGAGGCCTTTGTCGCCTCGGCAGGGTCAGCTTTTTGCCGTCTGTCTCACTTTATAATCATTGTGTCCTCTATTTCACTTCGATCAGCTCATACTCCCTTGTGCCGATGCCGATCTTCTCCGCATGGGCCAGACAGGTCTCCCACTCGCTCTCCGGCGTGGTGTTGACAAAGTGGTCGTGGTGATCGCAGAAATCGCGCTCGTGCATCCGGTCGTCCAGAAGGCTTCCCGGTATGGGCTGCTGCGCGTTGCAGGCATCCGCGCAGGCCTGGTCCAGGGCCACCGGATCAAAGCTGGCGAACATGCCCACATCCGGCAGGATGGGAAGATCGTTCTCCGCATGGCAGTCACAGTAGGGCGATACATCGATGACCAGGTTGATGTGGAAATTCGGTCTGCCGTCCAGCACCGCCTTGGAGTACTCCGCGATCTTCATATCCAGATCCTTCACCGCGGAGCTGTTCTCGTTGTAGATGGCGTCAAAGTTGCAGGCTCCCAGGCACCGTCCGCAGCCCACGCATTTGTCGTGGTCAATGCTGGCCTTCTTCTCCGGGAAGGAAATAGCGCCGTGGGCGCAGTTCTTTGAACAGACGCGGCAGCCCACACAGTGCTCCCTGTCCACAGTCGGCTTGCCGCTATTGTGCTGCTCCATCTTGCCGGCTCTGCTCCCGCAGCCCATGCCAATGTTCTTGAGGGCTCCGCCGAATCCGGTGGCCTCATGCCCTTTAAAATGGTTGAGGCTGATAAAGATGTCCGCGTCCATAATGGCCCGGCCGATCTTCGCCTCCTTGACCAGCTCTCCTCCCCGCACCGGCACATAGGCCTCATCTGTCCCCTTCAGGCCGTCGGCAATAATAATATGGCAGCCTGTGGATAGGATGTTAAACCCGTTCTCATAGGCTGCGGAAAGGTGCTCCAGCGCATCCTTTCTTCTGCCCACATAGAGTGTGTTGCAGTCTGTCAGGAAGGGACGTCCTCCCAGCTCCTTGATCACGTCTGCCACCGCCTTGGCATAGTTTGGCCGAAGGAAAGACAGATTGCCCGGCTCTCCGAAATGGATCTTGATGGCCGTCATCTTCTTCTCAAAATCAATCTCCCCGATGCCCGCCTTTTTGATCAGCTTCTGCAGCTTCCGGGGAAGGTTGGTTCCAGGCAGAGCCCGGAGGTCAGTAAAATACACTTTTGATTTTTCCATTGCTTTCTCCTCTTTATTCTTTATATTTTTTCTGGATTTCTCTGTATCTTTCCATTACCTGTCTTTTTTCAGTCCCGGCAGAGATAAAAGGAGCACCGCAGCCAGAATGCACAGGATGCCAGCCACATCTATCCCCGCAAACACAACATGCATGATAAGGGCCGATGCCACAGTGGCTGTGACAGGCTCCACAGATGCCAGCAGGCTGGCCTTTGCCGCCCCGATCATACGCACTCCCTCCATATAGAAGGAGAAGGACAGCACTGTTCCCACGACGATGACCACCGCCAGAGCTCCCACCGCCTCCAGATCCCAGTGCCCGGCCACATGCCAGGGGTGGGTAAAGGCGGACAGCACAATGCCGCCCACCAGCATGCCCCAGCCGATGACGCAGAAGGTGCCGTACTTTTTCATAAGCTTTGTTGGGAGCAGATTATACACAGCCATCATGACCGCGGACAAAAGCCCCCAGGCCAGAGCCTCCCCGGAAAGGGCCATGGTTCGGACATTTCCGTGGGTGGCCAGAAGAAACGTCCCTCCCAGCGCCAGGATCAGGGCTGCAATCTCAAATCCCTTCGGGCACCTCCTCATGCGGACGGACTCATACCCCAGGATCAGCACCGGCGCTGTGTACTGCAGCACCGTGGCTGTCCCCGCGTTGGAGAGCTCCACCGCCGTGTAGTAGGAGAGCTGGCAGCCAGCCATCCCGAAGATGGCAAAGAGGACAAGGATAAGAGCGTCCCTTTTGTCTGTCCAGATCTTCCAGAAGGTATTCCTCTGCTTGACAAGCACTGTGGACAGGAGCAGGATGCCCGCGATCACAAGCCGGACGCTGACAAGCCACCTGGCGTTTGTCCCCTTATACTCAAATAAGAACTGTCCAAAGACGCCTGCCAGTCCCCAGAATATCCCTCCAATGAGGGCGATGGACATCCCTCTCATCGCCTCTCTTCTTTCCATATTTGTCATAATACCGAATGCCTCTTCCTATGTTTTTTAGCTGCCTTTGCATTTAAGCAGAAAAAAATCCCATATCCGTCTTTTCCTTCCGGACTGATATGGGATACTCTCAGGATCTGTACCGCATGCCATCTCTAGTGCGCCGCCGTGTAGGGCTTTCTCTTAAACACTTCCCTTGCCTTGGCGTCCACCTTTGATTCCATGCTGTAGTAGGATCTCATCAGATCGGCTTTAATCCTTTTGCGGCTTCTTCTCTCTTTTCTCATCTTCCTCATCCTCACTGTCCTAAAATGTTGACATAGAAAGATTAACATACAATTGTCACAAAAGGATTAAGCCTTTGTCAAATCCAGGTAAAGCCTCTGCTATCGTACCCTTACTGTACTGTTTTCCCATAAAAGATCAGTCCCACCACACCGGGGCCCGCGTGGGTGCCGATGCTTGGGCTCACATCATTGATCACGATATTGTCAAAGCCCAGCGCCGCCACCTGCTCCCCCACAGCCCTGGCGTCCTCAGGGCAGTCTCCGTGCACGATGGCTACAGGCCTGTCCTTGCCGAAGCGCTCCGTGTCAAGGGACTGCTCCATCTTTGTCACCAGAGTCTTCAGGGCTTTCTTCCTGCCCCGCACCGTACCGTCAGACTTCAGCTCCCCGGAGGCCGTCACCGTAAGAAGGGGCTTGATGTTGATCATGCTGCCCACCACAGCCGTCGTCTTGGAGACCCGTCCGCCTCTCTGGAGATGGTGAAGATCGTCCACCGTGAAATACACATTTATATGGTCTCTCTCCTCTGTCAGCGTATCATAGATCTCCTCCATGGATCGCCCTTCCTCTTTGAGCTGCGCCGCCCGCATGACGGATACCCCTTCGCCCAGGGAGGCGTTGAGGGAGTCAAATACAAGGATCCTTCTGCCCGGGAAGTCCTCCATCAGGTCCCTGGCCGCCACCTGCACGTTCTGGCAGCTGCCGCTGAGGGCGCTGGAAAAAGCAATGTGAAGAATATCCTTTCCCTGTTTTAATATAGCCGTAAACTTTTCACGGATCACCTCCGGATTGTTTGCCATGGATTTGGGAAGCTCTCCCTTCCTCATGGTCTCATAAAATTCTGACGGCTCCATCTTGATCTCATCCCCGTATACAGTGTCCCCGAACATGTAGTACTGGGGGATAACGGGAATTTTGTACTGCTCCAGAAATTCTTCCGGGACATCCGAGTTGGAGTCTGTTGTGATCACAAAATCTGCCATGCCAAAAACCTCCTTGTAAAATACCGCTTTGCCCATTATATCGCATTGCGGAGGAATTTACCAGTGATTTGATTTTCTTCTTTGCAATTCGTCCGTTTAGTGATAAAGTAGTATGGTAGTTTGCTGTGCGGCCTGCCCGCACAGTGGAAAAAGGTAAATCTATATAGTACATAGGAGGAAATTATGTCTGGTTCAAATTCATCTGTCAAGAAAACACACGCGTCTGTTTTTGAACTGAACGGTGTACCGTCCTTCGGGCAGGCTCTGCCCCTGGCTCTGCAGCATGTAGTCGCCATGATCGTGGGATGCGTCACGCCGTCCATCATTGTTGCAGGTGTGGCCGGGATCAACGACAGCGACAGGGTCATTCTCATACAGGCCGCCCTGTTCTGCTCCGCTATCAGCACACTGCTCCAGCTTTTCCCGTTTATTAAATTTGGAAATTTCCAGCTCGGAAGCGCCCTGCCTGTCATCATGGGCATCAGCTTTGCCTACGTGCCCAGCATGCAGGCTATTGCAGGCACCTACGACATCGCCACCATTCTGGGCGCACAGGTGGTAGGCGGCGTTGTCGCCATCATTGTGGGCTTCTGCATAAGGAAGATCCGCATCCTGTTCCCGCCCCTTGTGACGGGGACCGTCGTCTTCACCATCGGCCTTTCTCTGTACCCCACTGCTGTCAACTATATGGCGGGCGGTACCTCCAGCGACGCCTACGGCTCCTGGCAGAACTGGCTTGTAGCCTTTTTTACGCTGGCTGTTGTGACAGGCCTCAATCACTTTGCAAAAGGCTTCCTTAAGCTGGCCTCCATCCTGATTGGTATTGTGGCCGGCTATATTCTGGCTATCCCCTTTGGCCTTGTGGATCTGTCCGGTGTCCAGTCCGCCGGGCTCTTCCAGCTTCCGCAGCCGCTGCACTTTTCCATGAGCTTTGAGCCCTCCGCCTGCATAGCCATCGGACTTCTGTTCGCCATCAACTCCATTCAGGCCATCGGAGACTTCTCCGCCACAACATCCGGCAGCATGAACCGGATGCCTGAGAACAAGGAGCTGCAGGGAGGCATTGTCATGTACGGCATCAGCAACATCCTCTGCGCCTTCCTGGGAGGACTTCCCACAGCCACCTACAGCCAGAACGTGGGTATTGTGACCACTACAAAGGTCATCAACCGCTGCGTGCTGGGACTGGCCGCCATCATCCTGATGATCGCCGGCTTTGTGCCCAAGTTCTCCGGTCTTCTGACCACCATTCCCCAGTGTGTGCTGGGCGGCGCCACCATATCTGTGTTCGCCTCCATCGCCATGACCGGCATCAAGCTCATCTTCCAGCAGGAGATGAACTTCCGGAACACCTCCATTGTGGGACTTTCCGTGGCTCTCGGCATGGGAATTACCCAGGCCTCCGGCTCACTGGCCGCCTTCCCCGAGTGGGTGACTACCGTATTTGGAAGCTCACCGGTTGTTGTTGCCACACTGATGGCCATTCTTCTGAACGTCATACTCCCAAAGGAGGAGAAAAAAGAAGAAGGGACAAAATAAGAAAAAATCCGAGTGAACTGTAAGAAGAGGGTGTCCCAAAACTATGAATTTTTAAATTTATAGGAAAGGGGCACCCTTTCTTTTATCAAAAGGCTCTTTCATATCTGAAAAACGGCACTGGTCCTTAGCCTTCCAGTGCCATTTTTGTGATATTATGGGCAATCGATAATAGTCCCCACTCTATCTTTACCTTCTCTTTTCCTCGGAGCAGAAATCGCCGGAACGACCAACAGCCTTTGATCCTTCCAAAGGTCTGTTCTACTTCCACCACTCTTTGTGAACGCAGCTCCAGTCCTTTCTCAGAGCAAAGGTTTTCGTTCGCTTTTCTCTTTAACTCATTTAAACGATGGGATATCCGTATCGTCTTTGGTTTGTCTGAGTTTTTGCACTCCCCTGCATATGGACACCCTCCGCAGTCTTCACACCGGTAATAATCTCTACGGGTTTCATATCCAGCGTCTGTTACATATTTTCGGTCCCCTACATGCTCCAGATGTTTTCCATTCCGGCATAGGAAACAATCCCTCTCTTTATTGTAGGGTAAATGTTCCGGTAAATAGGGGTTCTCTCGGTTCTTTCGTCTCTTTTCCCAATGAAACTTATTATATTTCACATAATTGCCCAGTTGTTTTTCTTCTAAATATTCGTAATTCTCTTCACTCCCGTATCCTGCATCTGCCACGATGTTTTCCGGGAACCTACCCAGTTTCTCCTTTAGATGCTGCAAATGGGGGATCATCGTTGTTGTGTCTGTAGGATTAGGGTGGATAGTAAAACCTACGATATACCGG
>NZ_SPGT01000071.1:0-1050 GCF_005845155.1 Clostridium sp. BSD2780061688st1 H5
CCTTTTCACCTTTCCTTCACAGTACTATGCGCTATCGGTCACTAAGGAGTATTTAGCCTTACGGGGTGGTCCCCGCGTATTCAGTCAAGGTTCCACGTGTCTCGACCTACTCTGGATACCGCCATGCTCGCTCACCTTTCGCTTACGGGGCTTTCACCCTCTCTGGCTGGCTTTCCCAAAACCATTCTGCTAGGCTCACAAGATCAATTCCGCGGTCCGAACCCCGGGGTGCACGCACCCCGGTTTGGGCTCTTCCGGTTTCGCTCGCCGCTACTTCCGGAATCGATGTTTCTTTCTCTTCCTCCGGCTACTTAGATGTTTCAGTTCACCGGGTTCCCCTCCATACGTTATGGATTGGCGTATGGATACATGAGGTTTGCTCATGTGGGTTTCCCCATTCAGAAATCTCCGGATCAATGGATATTTGCTCCTCCCCGAAGCTTTTCGCAGCTTATCACGTCTTTCATCGGCTCTTAGTGCCAAGGCATCCACCCTGCGCTCTTTCATGCATAACCAACTTGAAGGCCTCCCGCGGGAACGGGACTCCTTCCACACATGTATAGCGTTACATGCGTTGGTTCAGGTCAATTTTTTTACTTTGTTTTCTTCAAAGTGTGTCATCATCATCTCTGATGATGCCTCGGATGTCTTGATATTTTCATCAATTTCTTATATGCGGTTTTCAAGGTACATTCGGATGAGCAGGATGTTTCCTTTTCATCCAATGGAGAATACGAGATTCGAACTCGTGACCTCCTGCTTGCAAGGCAGGCGCTCTCCCAACTGAGCTAATCCCCCGGATGGGCTTAAGTGGGCCTTTCCTCCTTAATCGAAGGCGTTAGCCAATGGGCTTAAGTGGACTCGAACCACCGACCTCACGCTTATCAGGCGTGCGCTCTAACCGGCTGAGCTATAAGCCCGTTTCCAAAAGGGCTTTCCGCCACTTTCTCCCGTCCTTCCGGACTCTCTTTTCTTTTTTAGTGCTGGCGGCCACCTGCTCTCCCACACCGTCTCCAGTGCAGTACCATCGGCCTCCCGGGGCTTAACCAT
>NZ_SPGT01000007.1:0-146452 GCF_005845155.1 Clostridium sp. BSD2780061688st1 H5
CCTATTTGTTGTACCCTTTTTTATCTGTTTTCATTGAAATCTTTTTTTATCACCTCTTGACATATCACCAAATTGCTATAATAGATAGTAAAATCAAAAACAAAAGAGGAATTTGGTATGAATTTTTTAGAGGAACGCATTGTAAAGGATGGAATTATTACAGAAGGGAACGTGCTGAAGGTGGACAGCTTTTTAAATCATCAGATGGACATTGAGCTGTTTGACCAGATCGGGGCGGAGTTCAAGAGGAGATTTGAGGGCAAGCCCATCAACAAGATCCTCACCATTGAGGCCTCCGGCATAGGCATCGCCTGCGTGGCGGCCCAGCACTTCAAGGTGCCGGTGGTGTTCGCCAAGAAGACCCAGAGCATCAACCTGGAGGGAGAGATGTACGTGGCGGAGGTAGAGTCCTTTACCCACCGCTGCAAGAACCAGGTCATCGTGTCCCAGAAATTCCTGAGTGAGGAGGATCACGTGCTGATCATCGATGATTTCCTGGCCAACGGCTGTGCTCTCCAGGGACTGATCCAAATCGTCCAGGCGGCGGGTGCCACCGTGGAGGGAATTGGAATTGTCATCGAGAAAGGCTTCCAGGCAGGAGGCAGCATTATAAGAAATCTGGGATATCAGCTTGAGTCCCTGGCCATTGTGGACGCCATGGATGAGAAGACCGGAACCTTTGTATTCCGGGAACAGAAATAGGAATAGACGAAAAGGAGCAAAGACAGAATATGAACACATCAGTGCAGCTGGAACAGCAGCTTATGAGCATACACAGGAAAAGCTATCCGGCATACAAGAGCCTGGCCGGGAGCTGGCAGTTCCCCGGCTTTATCCTCCACATCGACCACGTGCAGGGAGATCCCTTTGCGGCGCCCTCCAAGGTGAGCGTGGAGGTGTCCCAGAAGACGGCGGCCTTCCCGGAGGCGCTTTTTGACAGAAAGGACAAGAGGATTGCCCTGCAGGATCATCTTACAAGGGAGTTCTCCCGGCAGATCGGCGAGTACATGTTCCAGGCGAAGGGCTCCGGCAAGAGCGGTCTTATCAGCATCAGCCGCTGCGGCCAGGAGGTGCTGGAGCGGACAGCCCTGGAGATGAACGGAAAGCGGATCCTGGTGCGCTTTGAGGTGGGATTTCCCGCAAACGGCCGGACCATCAACGCTCCGGAGCTGAAGAAGATCCTGTTTGACTACGTGCCCCAATGTGTGAAGAGAGCCCTGTATTACAAAAATCTCAATCCGAAGGTGCTCCGGGAGGTGGCGGACCTGGCGGAGGACCAGACCTTTATCCGGGAGGAGCTAAGAAAGAGAGGCCTGGCCGCCTTTGTGGCCAACGGCTCTGTCCTGCCCCGGCAGAGCGGCGTCTCAGACAAGCCCATGAAAGGGGCGGTGGTGTTTGAGAGCCCGAAGAGCATGGAGGTGGAGCTTTCCCTTCCCCATAAGGGTGCGCTGAAGGGGATGGCGGTGCCAAAAGGCATCACCCTCATTGTGGGCGGCGGCTATCACGGCAAATCCACTCTCCTGAAGGCGCTGGAGCTGGGCGTGTACAACCATATCAGGGGGGACGGAAGAGAGTACGTCATCACAGACGACACGGCTATGAAGATCCGGGCGGAGGACGGAAGGGCGGTGGCCCATGTGGACATCTCGCCTTTTATCAACCATCTCCCCAACGGGAAGGACACGGTGGACTTCTCCACAGAGGATGCCAGCGGTTCCACCTCCCAGGCGGCCAATGTGGTGGAGGCTGTGGAGGCGGGAGCAGGCGTGCTCCTCATCGACGAGGACACCTCGGCCACAAACTTTATGGTGCGGGACGCCCTCATGCAGTCCGTCATCGCCAGAGAGCAGGAGCCCATCACCCCCTTTATCGAGCAGGCCAGGAAGCTCTACGAGGAGAAGGATATCTCTGTCATCCTTGTGGCGGGCAGCTCGGGAGCCTACTTCTACATCGCGGACAAGATCATCCAGATGGACACCTACCGGGCATACGACATCACGGATCAGGTGAAGGATATATGCAGCCGGAATAAAGAGGAGATGGATTTTGTGACAGCCCACAGGAAGGAGTCCGAGGGTATCGCCAGATGGGGTGTCATGTCCCGCCATCCCCGCCTTGGAAAGATCGACAAAAAGCACGGCCAGATCAAGGTAAAGCAGTATGGAAAGGACAGCTTCTCCATCGGAAAGGACACGGTGGAGCTCAAGTATGTGGAGCAGATCACGGACAGCGAGCAGACCACTACGCTCAGCTATGTGCTGAAAAATGTCATCGAGGAGATGGAGACAAAAAAGAACGCCAGCCTGGAGGAGCTGGCGGAGAAAATCTGGAGAGAGATAGAAGGCAGGGGACTTTCCTGCCTGGTGAAGGGCTCCTATATCCCCTCCTCCCTCGCTATGACGAGGAAGCAGGAGATCTATGCGTGTCTGAACCGTTATAGAGGGTTCCGCTAGGAGCCAGCATGGACAGGTACTTTTCGTAATTGACGCCGTCATTGCGAGGTACCTGTTCTTTTATGGAGTCAGCCATGGCCAGGCTGATGAATTTCCCGGCCAGCCGGACCGTGTCCTCCACAGAGTCCCCTCTTGCCATGCCAGCCGCGATGCAGGCGGCAAAGAGGTCCCCGGTGCCGGAGTAGCTGCCCCCGATGAGGGGGAAGGGGAGCAGGGTGTGACCGCCAGCGGTCACGGTCAGGTTGCCCATCATGGGGACGCCGTCCCCGTCCGTGTAGCGGATGCCAGTGACGAGCACCTCCCGGAGCCTCTCGTGGAGGAGAGAGCGGGCCAGCTCACTGATTACCTCCATGAGGAGAGAGATATTTTTGATGGATCCCAGCTCCTCATAGTCGGCTCCTGTGAGGAGGCACAGCTCAGTCAGGTTTGGGGTGATGATGTCCGCCCTTTTGCACAGCTCCTGCATTTTCTTCAGGAGCCCTTCCGTGAAGAGGCCGTGGGGCTTTCCGTCCCCGCCCAGGACCGGATCCACCAGGAGAAAGGTGTCTTCATTCAGGAAACTGTCCAGGAACATCTGGATCTGCTTCACCTGTCTTTCATCTGCCAGAAAGCCGGTGCAGATGCCGTCGAAGCGGACCCCCATCTTTTCCCACTCGGAGCGGATGAGAGGCATCTTGTCTGTATAGCTGTCAAAGTAGTAGTGGGGATATCCGGTCTGCCCGCTTAAGATGGCTGTGGGCAGGGGACAGGGCTGCACTCCCATGACAGAGATGACGGAAATAGCGGCTGTGAGAGAGCATCGCCCAAATCCGGAGAGGTCGTTGATAACGGCTATTTTTTTTGTCATTTTCTTCAGTCCTTTTCATTTGATGTAGAATGACTCTCGTGTCAATTCATTCTATTGTATACCAGGGGAAGAGGGCAAGTCAAACAAAAGGGCATAAAAAGACCAGAGTGAAAACACTCTGGCCGGAGGGGGAAATTATGAAAAAGAAAATTGAATAAAGGTTTCATTCCTTTGTTCGATTATTACTATACCGGGAAAATGTGATGAAAATGTGACTGCGATATTAAATAAATGTGAAATGAAAATGAAGGTTTTCTGATGAAAAGCATCCGACAGGAACAAAAAAACGGGCTCCATCCCGGAACCCGTCTCCAAAGCGTGGGCAAGAGGATTCGAACCCCCGACCTTCTGGTCCGTAGCCAGACGCTCTATCCAGCTGAGCTATGCCCACATTGCTGCGTATCTCTCACAGCAAAAATTATTATATTATACTTTGGCAGGCCTGTCAAGAAAAAAATGAAAAAACTTGGCAGGCCGTCGAAAGAAAAGGGGAAGGCCTAGCTGTCCGCCGCAAACTGGCTGTAGTACAGGTCCGCGTAGAAGCCCTTCTTTGCCAGAAGCTCCTGGTGCGTCCCCTGCTCGATGATGTGCCCCTGGTTCATGACAAGGATCACGTCTGCCGTCTGGATGGTGGAGAGGCGGTGTGCTACCACAAAGCTGGTGCGCCCCTTCATCAGCGTCTCAAAGGCCCGCTGGATGCGGATCTCCGTCATGGTGTCGATGGAGGAGGTGGCCTCGTCCAGGATCAGCATGGGGGGCAGGCAGAGCATGATCCTGGCGATGCACAGGAGCTGCTTCTGTCCCTGGGACAGGTTGCCGCCGCCCTCGGAGATGATGGTGTCATACCCCTCCGGCATACGCATGATAAAGCTGTGGGCGTGCGCCTTTTTGGCTGCCTCAATGATCTCCTCCTCTGTGGCGTCAGGCCGGCCGTAGGCGATGTTGTCCCGGATGGAGGCGGATTTCAGCCAGGTCTCCTGGAGGACCATACCGTAGCTGGTGCGCAGGGAGTGGCGGGTGATCTGGCGTATGTCGTGGCCGTCCACCTGGATGGAGCCCTTCTGCACATCGTAGAACCGCATGAGCAGGTTGATGAGAGTGGTCTTTCCGCAGCCTGTGGGCCCCACGATAGCAATCCGCTGCCCCGGCTCTACGGACAGGTTCAGCCCCTGGATGAGAGGCACCTGGGGCATGTAGGAGAAGTCCACATCCTGCAGGAGAATGCGCCCCTCCGGCTCGGTAAGGACAATGGCGTCCGCAGGCTCAGCCGGTGCAGACGGCTCGTCTATGAGCTCAAACACCCGGGCGGCGGAGGCGATGGAGTTCTGGAACTCGGTCAGCACGCTGGTGATGTCATTGAAGGGCTTTGTGTACTGGTTTGTGTAGCTCAGGAAGCTGGAGAGCTGTCCCACGGTCAGCATGCCGCCTATGACAGAAAAGCACCCTGCAATGGCCACGCCCGCGTAGATAGCCGAGTACATGAAGCGGGTGGCGGGGTTGGTGATGGAGGAGAAGAAGGTGGCCTTCAGAGAGTACTCGGAGAGCCTTCTGTTGATCTCGTCAAACTCCTCATTTGCCTCGTCCTGATAGCCGAAGGCCTGGACCACCTTGATGCCGCCCAGCATCTCGTTTGTAAAGCCTGTCAGCTCCCCCCGGGTCTCGGACTGTTTTTTGAACATGGTGAAGGACTTCCTGGAGATGAAATTGGCTACCAGGAAGGACATGGGGCTTAAAATCACCACGATCAGGGTGATCCAGGGGTTGATGCCCAGCATGAAGATGATGGTTCCCACAATGGTGGCCACCCCTGTAAAGAGCTGGGTGAAGCCCAGGAGCAGTCCGTCGGAGAACTGGTCGATATCCGTGATGACACGGCTTAACAGGTCTCCCGAGGAGTGCCGGTCCACATAGGACAGGGGCAGCTCCTGGAGATGGCCAAAGGCTTGGATCCGAAGATCCCGGACTATACGGTAGGTGATCTTGTTGTTGATGTGGTTCATGATCCACTGGGCTGCCGCGGTAATGGCGATGGAGATGAGAATCCCCGTGATCACGGCCATGAGCCCTTTGAAATCCACCTGTCCTTCTCCCACGATGTAGTCCACGCCCCGCCCGGTCAGGATGGGGATGTAGAGTGTCAGCCCCACGGTCAGAGCTGAGAGAAGGAGGGAGAGGATGACGAGAGCTGTGTAGGGCCGGATATAGAGGAGGATCCGTTTCAGCGTCTTCTGGCTGTCCACTTTTTTTTCTGTTTTTTCTTTATGCATTTGCAGATGCCTCCTTTCCGGCAGACTGGGATGCGCAGATCTCCTGGTAAACGTGGTTGGAGGAGAGAAGCTCCTCGTGGGTGCCGTACCCGACGGGACGTCCGTCGTCCAGGACAAGGATGTGGTCCGCGCTGCGGATGGCGGACACCCGCTGGGAAATGATGAACACGGTCATATTTCCGGTATTCTCCCTGATAGCCTTCCTGAGCCTTGCGTCTGTGGCGAAATCAAGGGCTGAGGCGCTGTCGTCCAGGATGAGGATATCAGGCTGCCCCGCCAGGGCGCGGGCGATGGTGAGCCGCTGCTTCTGTCCGCCGGACAGGTTGCTGCCGCCCTGCTGGATCATCAGATCCAGGCCCTTCTTCTTGCTGTCCACGAACTCCCTGGCCTGGGCGATGTCCAGCGCCCGGTAGATCTCTTCGTCCGTGGCGTCCCGCTTGCCCCACTGCATGTTTTTCCTGAGCGTGCCGGAGAAGACTGTGGCCTTCTGGGGCACGATGCCTACCCGCTTCCGGATGGCGGAGGGCTTAAGAGACCGCACGTCCTGTCCGAAAAGGCGGATCGTGCCGGAGGTGCAGTCATAGAACCGGGGAATCAGGTTCGCCAAGGTGGATTTCCCTGAGCCTGTCCCCCCGATGATGCCGACGGTCTCGCCAGGCATGGCGGAGAAGCTGATGCCGTGGAGAGTCTCCTCCCTGGAACCGGCGTAGGTGAAGCCTACATTTTCAAAGGAGACAGCAGGCTGGCAGGTTCCCTGGCCCGGGACAGAGGATGCTTTCTCCCCGTCCGGGACAGAGGGAACCACCCCCTCGTCTGGGATGGAGGGCTCCACGTCGAAGATGGCGTCTACCCGGGCAAGGCTTGCCAGAGCCCTTGAGAGGAGGATGATCAGGTTGGCCAGCTTCACCAGCTCTGTCAGAATCTGGGACATGTAGTTGATGAGGGCGATGACCTGTCCCTGGGTCAGGTCTCCCGCATCCACCTGGCGCCCTCCGAACCAGAGGACCGCGATGATCCCCAGATTGATGATGACGTAGGTGAGGGGATTTAAGAGGGCTGAGATTTTTCCCACGAAGATCTGCTTTCTGTACAGCCCGTCCGCCTCCCGGCTGAACCGCTCCTTCTCCTCCTCCTGCCTGGCGAAGGCCCGGACCACCCGGATGCCAAGAAGGTTTTCCCTGGTCGCGAGGAGCACTCTGTCAAGCTGCTTCTGGACCTTATGGTAGAGGGGCATGCTGGTAAGAAGGATGGCAAAGACCACCACCAGGAGCACAGGAATGGTGACGGCAAAGGGAAGGGCTGCCCTGACATCCACTGTGAAGGCCATGATCATGGCGCCCAGCACCACAAAGGGGGAGCGCAGGAACAGGCGGAGAAACATATTGACTCCGTTCTGCACCTGGTTCACGTCGTTGGTCATCCGGTTGATGAGGGTGGAAGTGCCGATGGTGTCGATCTCCTGGTAGGAGAAGGTGCCGATGTGGGCAAACAGGTCGCTGCGCATGGCCATGCCGGCACTGACGGCAGATTTGGCCGCAAAGTACTGGGCGGTCAGTGAAAAGGAGAAGCCCACGATGCCAAGGAGAATGAGGAGTGCGCCCATTCTCCAGAGATAGGGAGTATTGTTCCCGGCAATTCCCACGTCGATCATCTGCGCCACTACCAGGGGGACAAAGAGCTCGAAGGTGGCCTCCAGCATCTTAAAGAGAGGGGCCATGACCGTGATGATGGGATGGGGCCGCAGGTAGCTTAATAATCGTGTCATTGTATGTTCCTCCTTCGGTAGTCACGCGGGGTCAGACCCGGCATTTTTCTTTCAGTTTCCTGTACATGTCCGCAGATACCGGAGCATCTACTCCAAGGCGCCGGGCCTCCCGGACGATATAGCCGCTGAAGGTCTCAAGCTCTGTAGGACGCCCGGCGCCTACGTCCCGCTGGAGAGAGCTGGTGGCATCGTACTGCAGCTTGTAGTAGAAGCGGTAGATGATGGCGTCCCGGTCTGCCTGCGTCACGTGGATGCCCTTTGCCAGAGCCACCCGCCATGCCTCGTCCACGAGAGCTTCATAGATGGCGGCCTTCTTGGGGTCCTCCCGGAGCTGCCCGATGGAGTTGTCGTAGAGAGCTGTCTCTACATTGTAGGCGCAGTTCAGTATGTATTTTTTCCAGATCTCAGCCTGGATATCCCGGGAGGCGGTGCAGTCCACGCCGGCGATGTTCAGCAGGTCTGTCACATCACAGCATTTTTGCCAGCAGGGAGCGCTGGCATCCTGGATGCCCACGTAGAGGTTGGCAAATTTGTCCTGCTGGGTGATGGAGAAGTCGGCGTTTGCAAAAGCCACGATGTAGATGAGAGAGTCGACGACCGTGCCTTTTGGCAGGTACTCCCGCACCCGGTCACCGGGGTCTGCGCCGTTCATGACAGGGACGATGACCGTATCCTCAGACACGCAGCCTGTGAGGGAGCGGCAGGCCTCCTCCAGGGAATAATTCTTGACGCAGATGAAAATGTAGTCCTGTATCTCCAGGCCCTCTGCTGTCTCCACTACTCTCTCCGGGCGCACGGTGCGCTCTCCCCGGTAGTCGCTGTGGAGGACAAGGCCGTTCTCCCGAATAGATTTTCCCCGTTCTCCCCTGGCCACAAAGGTGACGTGGGGGTAGGCGTCCGCCAGCAGGGCTCCCACGTAGCCGCCTACGCCGCCCAGCCCCAGGACTGTGATCTTCTTGTCGTCTGATGCTCTCATAGGTACATGCCTTCTTTCCCGTTTTTTCTTTATTAAAATGAAAGTCCGAAAGCGCCGCCGCGCCTTCTGCCTGCATTTACATACGCATGAATTATAACACAGGCAGGGGCCGGCGGGGAATATTTTTTGGAAGGGGGAAAAGAGCGCTTGCAATTCCGGGCGGCTTGCCATATACTATATGTAATCCTTTCGGGCCATTCCGGCCTGGAAAAGCATTCTGTATGAGATCTGATCGTATCTGACTGTCAGAAACATCTTTCAGAAATCCAAAAGAAACCAGGTCAACCAATTAAAAAGAGAAACGCTCCCTGGCAGTTGGCAGAAGGCGGGAGATACAGGGGATAAAAACTGTCTTGTTTTTCCTGAGTTATGTTGATACAATGGCACTGTAGATATGTCCCGGAATGTGCTCCCGGCAATCCTGCCTGTCAGGAGAAGCTGTGAAAGGAGGAGCAATGGGGGACGCAAACAACAGAATACGGAACATGAAGCCAAAAGACAGCAGTGCAAAGCTGATCTTTGACGACCATGTCCTGTGTGCACAGTTCCTGCAGGACTATGTAGACGTGGGGATACTAAGAAATGTGGAGCCGGAGGATATTGAGGACATCTCGGAAAGATTTCTGTGGATATGGCAGGAGAACAGAGACTCTGACTCTGTAAAGAAAATCCGGATAAAAGATGTTCCCGGTATGGAGGAAGTGTATGTGATCGCCATGATCGAGCATCAGTCAAAGGTGGACTACGACATGTCGTTCCGGACACTGCGCTATTCTGTCCAGATCTGGACGGATTACGCCCAGGAGCAGGAGGCGAAGAGGAAAGGTGCGACAAAGCTGAAAGATTTCCGCTATCCACCTATTCTCCCGGTAGTCTTTTATGATGGCCCCGGTGGATGGACGGCATCCGCTGATTTTAAGGAGAGAGTGTATCTGGGTGATGTGCTTGGAGAATATATCCCGTCATTTCGCTATATGGTGGTGCGCCTGTCGGGATACTCGAACCAGGAACTGCTGGACAAGAGAAATGAGCTGTCGCTGATCATGCTGGTGGACAAGCTGCGGAGCGCAGCGGATTTCCAGACTCTCAAAGATATCCCGGAGGAATACTTTGAGGATATCAGCCAGAAAGCGCCTGAGACTGTCTTAAAACTGATCGGGAAGATCATTTCTGTCCTTTTGCTGCGGCTGAATGTTCCAAAAGGAGAGGTGGAGGAATTCACCGATCGTATTGAGCGGAGGGAGTTTCATATGCTATTTGAAAATTTTGAGGCATACGATGTGCAGGAGACCCGGAGAGTCAGCAAGGCAGAGGGAAAAGCAGAGGATGTGCTAGAGCTTCTGGAAGAGCTCGGCCCTGTGCCGGAAAAGGTCAGGGAGCAGATCATGAAAGAACAGGATCTGCCGACTCTCAGCAAATGGCACAAAGCAGCGGCAAAAGCCGGCAGCGTGGAGTGCTTTTTGGAGGAGATGGGGCTGGAGTGATCCACTCTTTTGATCCCGGCGCTGTGGAAGCGGGATAGACCAGGCGGGAAAACTGCCGGATAGACAAAGAGAGATGCCAAATGGACAGTCTGCATTGACGGCTGTCCATTTTTCTTTTACTTTATGCAGATAGGTGCCGGGACTCAAGCGCTGCAAGGAGACATATCGCCCCCCTTTTTTGGAAATCAGTTATCTTTGCAGACAGATGCTCCCGGCATCTGGACAATAGGATAAAGATTGCAAAAGTAATGACACAGTAAGGAGAAAAAAGGATGGACCTGAAAAGACAGAAGACAGAGCAGGCGGCTGCGGCCCACGGCTTTGTCATAGATACAAGGAGAGAGCTGCCGCAGATAGGGGCTGTTCTCTGGCAGATGCACTTTGCGAAAAACGGCGCCCGGCTTTTGTGGCTGGAGCGCAGGGAGGAGAACAAGACATTTGCAGCGGCGTTCAAGACGCTGCCGTCGGACGACACAGGCGTCTTCCACATATTGGAGCACTCGCTTTTGTGCGGATCCCGGAAATACCCGGTGAGCAAGCCCTTTGTGGAGATGATCAAAAGCTCCCTGCAGACCTTTATGAACGCCTTTACCTTCCCGGACAAGACCATGTATCCGGTAAGCAGCCGCAACCAGAAGGATTTCCTCAATCTGGTGGACGTGTACCTGGACGCTGTGCTGCATCCGCTCTGCCTGGAGAAGGAGGAGACCTTCCGCCAGGAGGGCTGGCACTACGAGCTGGACAGCCAGGAGGGAGAGCTTTCTTGCAACGGCGTGGTGTACAACGAGATGAAGGGGATGTACGCGTCGCCGGACACGCTGATCGACAGCGCCTTGAACCGGGCCCTCTTCCCGGACAACTGCTACCAGTTCCAGTCCGGCGGGGACCCTGCCTGCATCCCGGCGCTCACCTACGAGGAGTACAAGGCGCAGTACCGGGAATACTATCACCCGTCAGGCGCATGGTTCCTCTTGGACGGGGAGATGGAGATCGGGCCGGTGCTGGAGAAGATCGGGCAGGTGCTGTCCGGCTTTGGACCCCAGCAAAAGGATCATCCGATCCCCTTCCAGAGCCCGGTACACCCAGGGGAGGTACGTATTCCCTATGAGGCCGGGGAGGAGGACGTGGAAAGGAAGACGATCCTGGCAAAGGGATGGGTCTACGGGCGGTTTGATGAGCCGGCAAAGGACTTAGCCTGCCAGACCTTATGCGAGATGCTCTGCGGCTCTGACGAGGCGCCTCTTAAGAAGGCGCTGCTGGAGAGAGGGCTGGCTGAGAATGTGGAATTTTCCAAGGTGGACGGCGTCCAGCAGCCCTTTGCCGTCCTGGTGGTAAGACATGCCGCCAAAGAGAAGGAGCAGGAGATCTGGGATACCGTGCGCACAGTGCTGGAGCAGCTGGCCGCCCAGGGGCTGGACCACAGAAGGCTGGAGGCGGTCATCAGCCGGATGGAGTTCCGCTATCGGGAGAAGGAGACAGGAGGCTTTCCCCAGGGGCTTTTCAACTGCATGAAAATGCTGGAGAGCTGCCTCTACGGAGGGGATCCGGCCCAGAATCTCTGCCTGGGGGACGCCTTCTTGCGCCTGCGGGAAGGAATAGAAGACGGATATTTTGAGCAGTTTATCCGGGAGAATTTCCTGGAGAACCCACACTGTGCCCAGGTGGTGCTTTTCCCCTCCAGGGAGCTGGGAGAGAGGAAGAGAAAGGAGGAGGCAGAGCGTTTCCGCAGGATAAAAGAGAGCTGGAGCAGCCAGGAGAGGGAGCAGGTCATCCAGAAGCTGGCAGCCCTTAGGGCCTTCCAGAATAGGCCGGACCGCCCCCAGGACCTGGCCGCGCTTCCGGTGCTGTCCCTTGCGGATATAGAGGAAGAGACGCCGGACATCCCCCAGCAGGTGACAGAGGAGGCGGGGGTCAAGGTCCTTTGTCATCCTCTGGAGACAGAAGGCATCGCCCATCTTGTCTGGTACTTCCTGGCCGGGGACCTGACAGAGGAGGAGCTGCACCTTCTTTCCTTCCTGCAGACCCTGCTGGGGCAGACCAGGACGGCGCGTTTTTCCGTCCTGGAGCTTGCGGCGTCTCTGGAAGGAGAGCTGGGGCGTTTTCAGACCAGTGTGGAGGTGTTCGCGCCAAGAGGGGAGACGGCAACGTGTAAGCCCTGCTTTGCCGTCCATGTGTCAGCCCTGGAGGAAAAGCTGGAGGAGGCAAAGGAACTGACAAGGGAAGTGCTGCTGGACACGGATTTTGGTGATCTTGCCTACCTAAGAGGCCGTCTGCGCCAGCTCAAGCTGTCGCTGGAACAGCACGTCCTCATGCACGGTGACAGCTATGCCTCCCTGCGCATCGCCGCCGGGTGCTCGGCGAAAGGCGGGGCCAGGGAGGCGCTGCGGGGCGTCAGTATGCTGGACTGGCTGCGGGAGATGGACAGCCAGTTTGAGGAGAGAGGCGCGGAGCTGGCAGGCAGGCTGAAAGAACTGTGCAGACGGCTCTTCGTGAGAAGGCGCGCCGTCCTTTCTGTCACAGGACAGATGCCAAGAGAGGAGCTTCCCGGTCTGGCCTCCTTCCTGCCAGAGGGACGGGCCCCGAAAGAGGCGGTCTCCTGGTCTTGGGAAAAGCCGGCGAGGAAAGAAGGTATCCTTGTCCCGGCCGCGGTGGGCTTTGCCGGCAAGGGAGGACATCTGGCCCAGTGCGGGGCCAGGTACAGCGGAGCTATGGCAGTGGCAGCCCGCATCCTGTCCTACGGGTATCTGTGGAACACCGTCCGGGTCAAAGGGGGAGCCTACGGCACCCGGCTTGCCATCACGCCTGGCGGGGACGTGGCCTTTACCAGTTTCCGAGATCCTTCTGCCGCCGCCTCCCTGGCCGTCTTTGACAAGGCCGGGGCCTCCCTTCGGGAACTGTGCGCCAGCGGGCAGGAGCTGACCTCCTATATCATCAGCACCATCGCGGCCACAGAGCCTCTTCTTACAGCAAGGCAGAAAGGGATGCAGGCAGCGGAAGATTACATGGAGCAGGTGACAGGGCAGATGCGCCAAAGGGACCGCAGGCAGATCCTTTGTACGACCAAAGAGGATTTAGAGAAGGTCAGCCGTATCCTGGATGAGATCTGTGAAAAAGGAGGCTCGTGCATCGTAGGCGGCCAGGAGATCCTGGAGGCGGCAGACGGGGCCTTATCCTGCAGAAGGGACCTGTAAAACTGCCGAACAGACAACAAAAACATCCGAATAGACATGTCGTATTGTGCGGAAAAATGGAGACGTGTTAAGATTGTTAAAATTATTTCAGAAAGAATATGTGCAGCACAGAGGATACAGTTGTCTAAGGAGAGTGGCAGAAGTGGAAAAAGAGGAAAAGGTCCAGGTACAGGAAGGACAGGAGAAGAAGCCGGCAGGGCAGAAGAAGAAAATGAAGACCAGGACAAAGGTCATTGCAGGCGTGGCACTGGCCGCCCTGGCCTGCGGAGTAGGGACAGGCGCTTACCTGATCTCTAAGAACGGCGGGATAGAAGAGCTCCTGGAGGACTCGCCCCTGGCCGACCTGGCGGACAAGATCAAGGGAGATGACGTGGACGCCGGGAGCGCAGGAAATCAGGATAAAGACGGAGCCGACGGCGCGTCGGGAGCCGGCGGGGCCTCCGGAACAGACGGAGCTGTACAGCAGACAGGCTATGTGGACAACGGGGGCGCACAGGTGGGAGGCACCAGCGCCAGCAACAGCTACCCCATCAAGATGAGTGATCTTTGTACGTTCTCGGATCCGTCCGGGCTCAGCTTTGACACCAGGTACGTGCTCCATGGAGGCTCCGACTGCATCCCGGCCAAAAGAGCGAATGCGCAGGGGTATAGCTGCAAAGAAGCGTATGTGGTCCTCTATGCGAAGGGGGGCCAGGCGGCAGGCGAATATGTCTGTTACGTCATGAGTAGCGAGGCGGAGGCACAGAGGATGGCTTCGGCCTATGCGGGAGTATATAATGGAGGCGGACAGAGCGCCGGACGCTGGGGGGATGTCGTGTATGTGTACTCATCAGGAGACTACGTGCAGACTTCGATCCGGACATATTACGATCAGGGCGTTATCAAGTCCGAGACTCCGGCAGCTTACCTTGGCATGCAGTTCTACTTTGGCGGCATGAGCGAGTACCAGCCGCCTGCATCCTCCGGAAACGGCAGCGGCGGCAGTGGCGGTGGAGGCGGCGGAAGTACGCCGGGCGGCTCCACGCCAGGGGGAACTACACCGGGTGGTAATACGCCGGGAGGAAATACGCCGGGAGGGGACACCCCGTCAGGCCCGGAAGAACCTGACCAGCCAGATAAACCGGACGACCCGGATACACCAGATCCCTCCGGGGAGACGAGCGTGGCCGTGACGGATGAGCAGCTTACCGACAAGCTGGAGGAAGCTCTGGCGACGGCGGACAATTCCTTCCCTGTGGAGATCACAGACAAATATACCTTTGAAGATCCAAAAGGACTGGAGTATGATACAAGGTATGTGCTCTACGGCGGAGAGGACAGCGGGGCGGTCTCGGCAGCAGGCCAGATCGGAAGTCAGGTTAAAGGGGTCTATGAGATCTATTACTTGAAAGACGGAAAACTGGCGGCCGTGTACCGGTGCTACGATGCGGCCAGTGCAGATGACGCGGCCCAGATCGAGAGCATGTACGGCGGCATGGGAGAAGTCGAAGTCACAGGCAGAGTGGCCTGCATCGATATGGATCTTGCCATGATCGAGAGCATGATGGAGATGTACGTGCAGATGGGCTATGCGGACGAGGCGACCCCGGAGGCATATATGGCGGCTCTTTACAAGAATGAGGGCTATCAGTATTTCCGCAATCCCAACCCGGCAGAGGAGCCGGAGGAGCCATCTGGCGGACTGACAGGCACCACGCCGGATGAGGCGTTCAGCGTGAAAGTGAGCGACAGCTACACGTACGATGAGGCGCAGGTGCTGCCGGGTCCAGAGTATGACAGACGATATGTACTGTATGGAGATGAGACAAACGGATTTGCGGCTCAGCAGGGAGCCAATGCATTCTATGAGGTCATCTACGAACAGGACAGCCGTGCGCTTTACGAAATCAAGATTTACGTCATGCCGAGTGCAGAGGAAGCCGGAGTTCTGGCAGGGCAGTTCGTGGACGCGGGCCTGTATGCGGTGGCAATGCCGGGGACAGATGCGGTGCTGGTGATCGGGACGGATCTGCAGGACACGATTGATATGTATGCACAGTACGGACAGATCGCAGAGGCAACGCCCCGGGCCTACATAGAAGGATTTTTGATGAAGCTGGGCATGACCGAGGTGACGGCAGACGGAAAAGCGCTTACCTGCATCTGCCTGCCTCAGGCAGATATGAACCGCCTGCTCTACGAGGCGGAGGGACTGCTGGATACGGGAGCCGCGCAGTGGGCGGAGACGGAGCCCACGCCGGTGATCCCCGTGACGGGCGTGCTGGACCCGGAGGCGGATCTGTCGGCAGAGAGCGTAGCCCGGACCGCCAGGGAGGCGGAGGCCTTTGACCCGGCAGACGCAGGGACCGTCGCAGGCGAGACCGGGCAGCAGGAGGGATTTGACCCGGCAGCAGCCGGAAATGCGGCTCAGGCGGCAGATGGTCAGCAGGCAGATGGCCGGAGCGAAGCAGGGCAGGCAGAAGACAGCTTATCACAGGCAGGGACATTTGATCCCTCCACGGCAGGCAGTATGCCGGCAGGGACTGACGGGACAGGAGATGAAGGAGCGGCGTCCGGGGCCGGAAGTGAGACGGCGGCAGACGGCGGGATGGCCGGAGAGTCCGGCGGGACAGCACTGACGGTCGGCAGCACGGCACAGTGGAACGATGCGGACTTTGACGACGCGGCGGACCGTCTGAGAGCTGGCAGCCCGGCAGGTCCCCAGGAGCTTACTGTGGGGGAGGGTGTCTGTTTTGCAGATCCCCAGGATCTTGATTTTGACACGCGGCTTGTGTATTGGGGAGACGCCCGGAGCGCTCTGGCGGCCCAGGCGGCAGGCCAGGGCCAGATAGCAGTGACTCAGGTGTACGAGATCCTTTACGCGAAGGATGGCCAGGCGGTGGCCCAGTACCGGTGTATCGTGGCGGGAGATCATATCTTCTGCCAGAGGATGAAGCCGGAAAAGCTGGCGGAGCGCATCAGCGCCCTGCCGGCCGGACAGCCGGCCTTTGAGGCCTCCTTGCAGGGATACACAGGATGGATGAAGCAGATAGAACAGCTTGAGGAATATAAGGAAGGAGAGGAAACAAGATGAAGAAGAAACTGATCACAGTCCTGCTCTGTCTCACCCTTGGCCTGGCGGCCACAGCCTGCGGCGCCGGCAAAGACAAAGGGAGCTCTGACGCGGGAGACGCGGGGCAGGAGACAACGGTGGACAAGGATTTCAGCCTTGCCATGACGGACACCTATACTTACACAGACCCCCAGGATCTGGACTTTGACCAGCGCTTTGTGCTGAAGGGGGATGAGAGCTGCAAGCTTCTGTCAGATATGAAGAACTTTGGCTATACCGCTACGAATGTATACCAGATCATCTACGCCAAGGACGGGGAGGGCGCGGCGGAATACGACTACTACGTGACGCCGGACGAGGCGTCCGCCCAGGCGCTGGCCCAGTTCTACACCTCCCAGGGGCAGCAGGTGACGCAGGAGGGCAATGTACTCTACTCGGTGATGGACGGCGACACACTCCAGGCGACCATCATTACCCTGTCATCCCAGGGGGCTATGTCCGGTGACACAGTGGAGGACTATGCGGAGATGATGAAGAATTCTTACGGACTGACAGATTATTAGGCACCTTCCGGACGGCGGGCAGAAAAAAGAATGTTCTGTCTGCCGTCTTTTCATATACGGGATCTGAAAGGAGATACGACAGTGAGTAAAGTTAAAAAAGAGGGACACAAGGGCGGGGGAAACTGGAAGGATTTCTTCCATGTGATCCGGAAGATGCGCCTGCCGTGGCACTGGATCATCATTGCCTTCCTGTGCAATTTCCTGTACAACAGGGTCATGCTGGACCTTCCCACGGTGACAGCAGGCCTGATGAGCGGCAGCACGGACAGCCAGGCTCTGGTGGACGCGGTCTGGTTCTATGTGCTGTTCACCCTGGTGCTCTGCGGGGATGTGGCCCTGCGCTCGCCCGCCAGGCATGTGGCGGCCAGGAATATAAGGAGGGTGATTTGGAAGAAGATGCTCCGCATCCGCATGGATTACTATGACGGACACAATCCTTCGGATCTGATGAGCACTATGACAAACGACGCTACGACGGCGACAGAGTATCTGGTGGAGTTCCTGGTGGGCTTTCTCCCCACGATCTACTATGTGGCGGCAGCCCTGCAGACCATCTCCTCCTACAATGTGTGGCTGATGGTGTCGGTCTTTCTCCTCCTTCCTCTGAAGCTTATTTACGCAGTCTTTGTGGGAAGATGGCAGTACAGGACCCAGTTCGGCGTGTTTAAGGAGATCGGCAGCCTGACCGCGTACCTGGCGGAGAGGGTGCGCAACCTGATGCTCATCAAGACTTACACCAACGAAGAACGGGAGCTGAAAAACGGGGAGAAGACCTCTTACGGGCTTTTTGACGCCAACATGAAGGTCAATAAGCTGAACTGTGTGATCACAGCCCTCACCACCCTCCTTGGCATGGCCCAGGTGATGGTGGTCATGGTGTTCGGCGTAGTGCTCCTGAAAAGAGGGGACATTGACATCCAGCAGTGGGTGGCTTTCTATATGTTTTCCGGCACGCTCTCCACTTCCTTCAGCAATCTGATCGACTATTGGATGAAGCTTAAAAGCGTGCAGGGAGCCATGGCCCGCACGGCGGAGCTTTTGCGCGCCCCTGAGGAGGAAGAAAAAGAAGGGCAGGGGGAAGGAAAAAGCGCTGGCACCGAGGTGCGTTTTGACCATGTCTCCTTCTCCTACGGGGACAAGGAGGCCCTAAGGGACGTGTCCTTCACTATCCCGGAGGGCAGCTCCGCGGCAGTTATCGGCCTGTGCGGCAGCGGCAAGACCACCTCCCTGAGTCTGCTGGAGCACTTCTATGAGCCCCAGGAAGGGACCGTGTCCTTAGGCGGAGTGCCGGTGGCGGACATCCCGCTTCAGGCGCTGCGGGGGCGTATGGGCTATGTGCAGCAGGGGGCGGATGTCTTCAGCGGCACCGTGCGGGAGGCTCTCACCTACGGGCTCCACCGGGAGGTGCCGGATGAGGAGATCTGGGAGGCAGCCCGCAAGACGGGCTTTGCGGAAATCCTGGAGAAATGGGACGCAGGCCTTGACACGCCGGTGGCCCCAGGCGGCACTTCTATGTCCGGCGGACAGAGGCAAAAGCTGGTGCTCACCAGGGAGTTCATGCGGGGCGCAGACGTGCTCCTGTTTGATGAGCCCACCTCAGCTCTGGACGCTGCGGCGGCCAGGATGGTACAGGATACGATCTTTGATACATTTCCAGATCAGACGAAGATCATCGTCACTCACGACCTGTCTCTTATCAGGCGGGTGGACCAGATCATTGTCCTGGACAGAGGCGTACTGGCCGGGTGCGGGAGCTACAATGACCTGTATGGGAAGTGCGGGGCTTTCATGGAGCTGATCGCAGCCTGTCAGGCAGAGAAGGAGGCGGCGCAATGCTAAGACAGATCAAAGACTACACAAAGATATTTAAGGGCATCCGGCTGCCCTGGTTCCTCATCCTCCTGGTGCTTGTCATCTCCATGATCAAGTCCCATGTGAAGGTGGAGGCCATCACGATCACGGCCTCCATCATCGACGGGACCCAGAACTCCATCAAGACAGACGAGCTGATCCGCTATATCGAGTTCCAGCTCATTACAGGGGGCATCACCATCGCTTTTACCTACCTGACCGGACTGCTCCTGCAGAAGATCAACCTGGCGGTGAGGCTGCGGATGTGGAACAAGATGATGCGCCTGCCCACCAGCTATTATGACTCAGACAATGTGAACGAGCTGGTGACCCGTGTGACTACGGACGCGGAGAGTGCGGGAAACTATTTCCAGCTGCTGATCGACATTTTCACTGCTGTGTACGCAGGCATTGTGGCCTACCAGAAGCTGTTCAGTTTCCAGTTCCAGATGGCCCTTGCCAGTCTGCTGGTGATCCCGGTCATGGTGTTTATCACCTGGCTCTACGGAAGGCTGACCTACACGGCGGGAGCTGCCGCCAGGACAAGGCTGGCCTCTGTCATGGGGTACCTGGCAGAGCACGTGCGCAGCATCCGCCTTATGAAATCCTTCTGCACGGAGGGAGAGGAGCAGAAAAAGGCAAGGGGACTTTTTGGAAGACAGTGCAAGGCGGACATCCTCCTAAGCTACACATCCATGATCCAGCTTGCCGGCATGGAGGTCATGGGATGCCTCAACATCGTCATCTCCTTTGTGCTTGGAAGCCGCATGATCGCCTCCGGCGACCTGACCGTGGGCAAGCTGATCGGTTTCTACACCCTGTGCGGCCTGGCGGTGACCCGGCTTGCTACCTTGTGCACCAGCGTGGGGACTTTCTCCCAGAACGCGGGTATCATGAAGAAGATCGGGCAGGTCTTAGATGTGCCTGACGAGAAGGAGGAGGGCTGCGAGATGGACGTGGCGGACGAGGACATTGTCCTGGACCACGTGGACTTCTCCTACCAGAGCGCCAAAGTGCTGCGGGATCTAAGCTGCTCCATACCAAAGGGGAAGGTCACGGCCATCGTAGGGACCAACGGCGCCGGCAAGACGACCCTCTTTAAGCTGCTGGAGCGGATGTACGATCCCACAGAGGGGACTATCCTCTTTGGGGACCGGGATGTCAGGGACTTTAAGCTGTCCGCCTGGCGCAAGAGCTTTGCCATCGTGTCTCAGGATAAGCCTCTCCTATCTGGCACTGTGCGGGACAATATCCTCTACGGCGTGGAGCGGAAGGTGACGGAAGAAGAACTCATCCACGTGGCGAAGATGGCCAATGTCTATGACTTTGTCATGGACACGCCGGGACAGTTTGACGCCCAGGTGGGGCCGGGAGGCTCCAACTTCTCCGGCGGCCAGCAGCAGTGCATTGCCATCGCCAGGGCCATGATGCGCAACCCGGATTACCTGCTCCTTGACGAGGCTACCAGCAACCTGGATGTGAAGAGCGAAAAGACGGTGACAGAAGCCCTAAGCAACCTGATGAAGGGCCGCACCACCATCCTCATCGCCCACAACTATTCCGCCACTGTGTTCGCGGACCAGGTGATCGTCCTGTGCGACGGCCAGATTGAGGCCTGCGGCACGCCAGAGGAGCTGCTGCGGACAAACGACTACTACCGGACCTTTGCCCACCAGGCGGCAGAGGCGGGGAAATAATATAGACAGACGGAAGGCGAACAGCAGAAAGGAAAGGATACAAGATGAGATCAAAGTTGACACAGTGTTATGACTACCGGCAGCTTGCGGTGCCGGAGGAGTTAAAGAAATGGCGTTTCCCGGAGAGCCAGATCGACGAAGAGCTTGAGGCCCTGGCCAGGGACCACTCCAGCGAACAGCAGATGGAGGGGCCTGTGAAGGACGGGCACAGCGTGCAGTGCACCTGTCTGAAGGATGAAAAAGGAAACTGGGAGGGGCGCACGGTGCTCCTCTATCCAGGCCGCAGCCTGCCGGGGGCCCAGGAGGCAGAGCAGGCTGTGCTGGGCAAAAGACAAGGGGAGACCTTCTCCTGCCAGCTGAAAGCAAGGACCCTTGTGCTCAAGGTGGAAAAGGTAGTGGAGAAGCGCACCCTCACAGTGGGCGATACGCTGGTGGGCCTTTTGGGACTGCCAGGCGTGGAGACCGTGGAGGACTACCGGCGCTGGTACCACGAAAAGCACGACCAGGCGTACCGGGACAAGGCCAGCATCCGCATCTGCCAGTTCTGGCTGGAGGCGATCCTAAGGGAGAGCACCTTCGATGTGGACGAGGCAGAGAAGGCGGCCTGGTGCCATCACCAGGCCAAGACCCGCTACGACGCCCTGGAGGCGGCAGGTGTGGACCCGAAGAAACAGCCGGACGGCACATCCCTCACAGAGGAGGAGACTATGAAGGTCATGGAACAGGAGCAGGAGAAATACTACCTTCCCAATGTCATCTACTGCTATTTCTGTGAGAAGGATGGCTTTTCTGTCACAGAGGAGGACATGGAAGAGATGGTCCGGCAGATGGCGGCAGAGAGAAAGGAAGATGTGGAGGAGCTTAAGAAACAGGCGGATTTTGAGATATTTAAGAGTGTGAAGCTCCAGGAGCACACATTCCATATGCTGATGAGAGAGGCCAATACATATCTGGAGGTGTAAGAAGATGGCAGTGATAGAAGCGACAGAGGAAAATTTTGACCAGCTGGTACAAGGCGCAGAGTACGTGATGGTGGATTTCTACGGGGACAACTGCGGGGCCTGCGTCGGCACGGCTCCCTACTACCGGGAGGTGGCGGACGATATGGCGTTCATCCGCTTCATCCAGGTGAACACGTCTGTGTACCGGAAACTGGCCAGGAGATACAAGATCATGGGCATCCCGGCCTTCCGCTATTTCCACAACGGGCAGGTGGTCCACCAGTCCGTGGGGGGCATGGACACAGAGCGGATCCACAGGGAGTTGGCAGAGCTCCTCTACCACGATGAAAAGATTGAAAAGTAGCAGAGGGGATGCTATACTAAAACATATTTGAGGAAACGATCACAGAAGAAGGAGGAGGTACCATGCTGTTTGCCGATTACGCACTTCTTGGACTGGGCGGAGCCGTGTCATGCTTTGCGGCTCTGCGCTGGGAGAGGGAGAGAGTACGGCGCAGCCTGGTACTTTCTTTTATAGGCGGAGCTGTCTGCGGGCTGGCCTGGTGCCTGGACGCAGGGATCCGTCTGGGCAGCGGGGCCTGCCTTCTCTTTCTGGTCTCCTACATGGCGGTGCTGCTGCGCCATGGGGCGGAGCAGGAGAAATCCCTGGTCGATATCCTGGCAGCCGTGTCTCTCGCCTGCGGCTGCTTTGGCATGCTGCGGGTGGTGTCGGGAGCGCTCCTTGGGATTTCTTACCTCTCCCCTTTCTTCCGGACGATGCTGGCGCTGATGTCCGTCCTGGGTGTCTGCGCAGGCCTGGCTTATTTGTCCCGGGAGTTCCCGGAGGAGGGATGGCAGCAGTACTTCTGTAAGGAGGGGACGCAGGATGGGGACAGGCCGGGGAGGCGTGCGCTGCTCTTTGCAGCCTTTGGCCTGTGCCTATCGCTCCCCGTCCTGGGAAAATGCTCTCTGCCCACGGCAGCCCTCGCCCTTTTCGCCTTCTTCGGAGGCCTGCGGCTTTTCTGCCTGGTGGTGGCAGCCAGCAGGGAGAGGGAGTCCCTGCGCACGGAGAAACAGTACCGGGATGACATGCAGACCTACATGAGCGTGGTCCGCTCCCAGAGGCACGACTACAATTTCCATGTGCAGACTCTCCACGGCCTGCTCCTCAGGAAGGACTACGAGGCCTGCGAGAAGTATCTGGAGGAGCTTTTGCAGGATTCGGTGGCCATGAACCGGTTGCTGCCGCTAAAAGACGCCGCGGTCAGCGCCCTCATCCTCTCCTTCCAGAGCCGGGCCCAGCAGGAGGGCATCCGCCTGGAGATCACGGTGGAGAACGACCTGTCCCAGATCGCCACCAATGTCTATGAGACAAACAAGATCATCGGCAACCTTCTGCAGAATGCCCTGGACGAGACGGAGCGGCTGCCGGACCGATCCTTTGGCATCCATCTGACGATCCTAAAAAGGGGCGAGTTCTGCATCATCAATGTGGCCAACAAGACGCGGCAGGGGGACCCCATGGCATCCTACCAGGCAGGCGCCTCCTCCAAGAGCGGGCACGAGGGCATCGGCATCGCCTCCATCCAGGCCCTGGCGGCCAGGTACGGGGGCGTGGTGTACTCCCGCATGGAGGGCCAGGTCATCCATTTCGTGGCAAAGATCCCGCTTAGACTTGTGAAGGAGGCATCGTGATGTTTGAGGGAAAGATACTTCTGGTGGACGACCAGCCTGTGGCGGCGCAGGACTCCATCGCCGCCTTAGAGCATTTTGCAAAGCCGTCCCAGATCCTCTTTGCCGAGGACGCCAAGGCGGCCAGGCAGATTCTGGATACGGAGCCGGTCCGGCTGGCCTTTCTGGATATAGAAATGCCTGGCGGGGACGGCTTTTCCCTGGCGGCTTACATTGAAGATAGGCATCCGGGTCTGCCCTATGTATTCCTCACCGGGCACGCGGATTTTGCCTTGGAGAGCTACGAGTATGAGCCGGTGGATTTCCTCACTAAGCCAGTGGATATCCGGCGGATGGAGCGGACCTTTGAGAAGGTGCGGAAAAAGGCAGGTGTGCCGAGAAAAGAGAAGATTGCTGTCAGGAGCGGGGCAGACTATCTGTTCCTGGAGCCAGATCAGATCCTCTACATATGCAAAGAGAAACGGAAGGTGCAGATCCACAGGAAGGACGGAGGGACCTGGCAGACCTCCCACACGCTGGAGGAGCTGGAGCGGATCTTCCTAGACTACCATTTCTTTCGCTGCCATCAGTCCTTCCTGGTGCCCCTTGCCAATATACGGGCAGTAGGCGCCAGCCGTTTCGGTCAGACTTACGAGGCGAAGTTAGAGGGAGGGACATCCGTCCCGGTCAGCAGAAGCCGGTACGGAAAGCTTAGGGAGGAGATGGAAAAACTGGGTATCTCCTTCCTAAGAGGAACAGGAAGAAAAGGAGAGACAGGGCAAGGTGGACCACATACTGATCATAGACGATGACACAAATATCAACAATCTTTTAAGGGAGGCCCTGGAGAAGGGCAGTTACACCTGCAGCCAGGCCTACTCCGGCACTGAGGCGCTTTTGCGCCTGGACATGGAGCCCTTTGACCTGGTCCTCCTGGACCTGATGCTGCCGGGCATGTCCGGGGAGAGGGTGCTGGAGGAGATACGCAGAAAGAGGGATATCCCGGTCATTGTGCTGACTGCGAAGGACCGGCTGGACGACAAGGTGGACCTCTTAAAGAGCGGGGCGGACGACTATGTGACAAAGCCCTTTGAGATACGGGAGGTGCTGGCAAGGATCGAGGTGCAGCTGCGCAGGCGGGGGACAGCCGAGGCTGCCGGGGACACTCTGAGCCACAGGAAGATGACCCTGGACAAGGAGACCTTTAAGGTCTTTGTGAGGGGAAGAGAGCTGCCCCGGTTTACACGCCAGGAGTTTGCCATCCTGGAACTCCTCCTGTCCCACCCGGGGCGGGTCTACAGCAAGGAGGAGATCTTTGAGTACGCCTGGGAGGAGCCCTACATGGGGGAGACCAAGACGCTGGATGTGCACATCAGCAATATCCGCAGGAAGATAAAGAAGGAGACGCAGGAGGAGTACATTGAGACTATATGGGGTATCGGCTACCGTATGCCCCGGTAAGCTTTACCTTTTCTTTAGATTTTATTTGCGAAGGATTAAGGAAAGGTCCTTAGAATGTAAGACAGATCGAGAGAAAAGGAGTGAGACATATGAGTGAGCTGCTGCTGCAGACAAGAGCATTGACAAAACAGTACGGCAGGCACAGGGCAGTAGACCAGGTGAGCATGCATATAAAGAAGGGGGCGATATACGGTTTTATCGGCAGGAACGGAGCGGGCAAGACCACTACCCTGCAGATGATCAGCGGTCTGGCCTCCCCCACGGCGGGAGAGATCGAGCTGTTCGGGTGCAGGGGCCGCGAGCTGAGCCGGATACGCTCCAGGGTGGGCTGCCTTATCGAGGGGCCGGGCCTCTATGGAAGCATGTCTGCCAGAGACAACCTGAAAATGAAGAGCATGCTCCTTGGCGTGTACAAGAGGGGATACGAGGAGGAGCTTCTGGATATCGTGGGCCTTGGGGGCGTGGGCAAGAAGCCGGTGAAGAGGTACTCCCTGGGCATGAAGCAGAGGCTGGGCATCGCCCTGGCCCTGGTGGGAGAGCCGGACCTGCTGGTCCTCGACGAGCCCATCAACGGCCTGGACCCACAGGGGATCGCGGAGGTGCGGGATACGGTGCTGAAGCTGAACAGGGAAAGGAATATGACGATCCTCATTTCCAGCCATATCCTGGAGGAGCTCTCCAAGATAGCCACAGACTACGGGATCATCCACAACGGGACTCTTCTCCAGGAGTTGACGAACGAAGAGCTGATGGAAAAATGCAGCGAGAGGCTGGAGGTCACACTGGATGACCCGGAGCGGGCTGTTCCGGTGATGGACCGCCTGGGAATAAAACGATACCAGGTGGCAGACAGGGAGCACATCTATATTTTTGAGAGGCTGGAGGAGAGCGCGGCGCTCAACATGGCCTTCGCAAAGGCAGGAATCCCTGTGCGGGGCATCTCTGTCACAAACGAGGAGCTGGAGACCTATTTCTTAAAACTGACAGGAGGCGGGGCAAATGCTTAATATGATAAAAATGGAAACATACCGGATGCTCCACACAAGGAGCGCCTATGTGATCCTCATCGTGCTGACGGGGTGCGTGCTTTTTACTAATATCATGAGCCGGGATGAGTATCGGGCAGACACAAGGAAGGCGGCCGAGGCATCGGTGGATATGGTGCAGGTGAGTCCCTCCTCGCCGGATGAGAGCGGGGAGGAGACGCCCAATCTGGGTATGACTGTCACTCTCCCCACCACACCTGGAGAGCAGGTGACTGTGTTTGACCTGTTTGCGGCAAATATACAGGGGCGATTTATAGCTCTTTTTATTGCTATATTCACGATTTTGTTTTCCGGGGCGGACATGAGCAGCGGCTATGTGAAGAACACAGCGGGACAGGTGAGGAGCCGGGCGGCCCTTGTGGCGGCCAAGGCGGTGGCTGTGATGGTGTACACAGTGTTTACCATCCTCTTTTTCGTGGCCATTGAGGCGATTTCTGATGCCTTGCTTTTTGGAGCTTTGGCCTGGGGTGACCCGGGCGAGTTCCTCCCTTATCTGGGAGCGCAGACAGCGCTGCACTGTACCTTTATGGTGGTCCTGTGTGCCCTTACAGTGATCATACGGAGCAGCGTGCTGAGCATGGTGCTGGGGGTGCTGCTCTGCCAGAACCTGGCTATCATCCTGTACGGCGGGGCGGAGACACTGCTGCGCAGGATGGGGGCTGGAGATGTTGACATTATCTCCCACACCATCACGGGAAAGATTGCCATGCTCCCCCTGGCGCCCTCCGCGTCAGACGTGACAGGAGCGCTGCTGACAGCGGCCCTGTTCCTTGTCCTGTCGGCAGGCCTGGGGGCTCTTGTGTTCCAGAAGAGGGATGTGTAGGGGACAGGAGAAGTCAACAGGAGGAGCATTTACAGAAGGAGAGAGACAGGATGCTGACTATTATCCTTATAACAGGTATCGTGATCCTGGCGGCAGTGCTGTGGAAATACCAGCGGCAGATGAAAGACATCTGCCGCCAGATTGCGTTCCTGCGGGAGCACGACAGCAATATGCTCATCACGACCCAGATCCGGGCCGGCGGGGTGGGCGAGCTGGCAGAAGAGCTCAATGAACTATTGCTGGAGATGAAAAGTGAACATAGAGAGTACATGGAAAAGGAGGGAGAGATTGCCCGCATCTACACGGACCTGTCCCACGATATCCGCACGCCTCTCACCTCCCTGGACGGGTATTTTCAGCTCCTCCGGGAGACCAGAGACCCGGAGGAGCAGGAACGGTATATCCGCATCATCCAGGAGAGGATCGGCAGTCTGAAGGAGATGCTGGAGGAGCTGTTCACTTACACGAAACTCCAGGGCGGGCGCTATGAAATAGAGAGGACAGCCTGCCGGCTGAACCGGATCCTGAAGGAGACGCTGTTTTCCTACTACGAGGAATGGCTGGCGCTTGGGATCAGACCGGAGTTTTCCATTCCTGAGGAGGAAATCTGTGTGGAGGCAGACCCCCGTGCCCTCAGGCGGGTCATCCAGAATCTCATTAAGAACGGGATGGACCACGGCGAGAAGAAGATCCGCATTGCGCTCAAGAGGCAGGGGGACAGGGCTGTCATGACCTTTGCCAACCAGGTGTCCTGTCCGGACAAGATTGATACAGAGCATGTGTTTGACAGGTTCTACAAGGCAGATGAGGCAAGGAGCCGGACCTCCACGGGGCTGGGCCTCTCCATTGCCAGAGAGCTGGCCCGCAGGATGGAGGGAGATATCGCCGCCCGTATGGAGGAAGACTGGTTTGTGGCTGAGGTGCAGCTTGCGGCGCTGCCATGTGGAGCAAAGGGGTATACAGAGGACGTGTGAAAAGAAAATAAAAAAGGGCTTGACTTTTCTGCGTATCTCTGTATAATTTATTTCATAAATACTTTAGCACTATAAAGTGTAGAAGTTTTAAGCGATAAAGCGACAGGAGGAAAAGGACATGAAGTTAAAAAAGGTAACAGCGATCTTACTGACAGCAGTCATGACAGCCGCACTTGCAGCCTGCGGAAGCAGCTCAGGAGACAGCTCTGGAAGCAGCGGAGATGACGCAGGCGGAAGCGGTACATATACTATAGGAATCTGCCAGCAGATGGAGCATGCGGCTCTGGATGCGGCCACGGAAGGGTTTCAGGATGCCTGCCGGGAGCTGTTTGGCGAGGACAATGTAGAGTTTGACGTGCAGAACGCACAGGGAGAGCAGACTATGTGCTCCACCATCGTTAATAATTTTGTTTCTTCTGATGTAGATTTAATTCTTGCCAACGCTACCCTGCCTCTCCAGACAGCAGCCCAGGCGACGTCAGACATCCCGATCCTGGGAACTTCCGTTACTGATTACGGCAGTGCGCTGGGCATCGATGACTGGACAGGAGCCACGGGAGTGAATATTTCAGGAACCAGCGACCTGGCGCCTATCGAGGAGCAGGAGGACATGCTCCTGGAGCTTGTGCCGGAGGCGAAGACAGTGGGGATCCTTTACTGCTCCGCAGAGTCCAACTCCAAGTACCAGGCAGAGCTTTTTGAGGCAGAGCTGGAGGCGGACGGCATTTCCTACAAGGAGTACACAGCGGCAGACTCCAACGAGATTCAGTCTGTGACTCAAAATGCGGTGGAGGACTGTGATGCCATCTACATCCCCACGGACAACACTATGGCGTCCAATACCCAGATCATCAATAACATCTGTCTTCCTGCCAAGGTTCCGGTGATCGCGGGGGAGGAGGGCATCTGCAGCGGCTGCGGCGTGGCCACGCTCTCCATCAGCTACTACGACCTGGGATACCAGACGGGCGAGATGGCCTACAAGATCCTGGAGGAGGGCGCTGACGTCTCCACCATGGACGTAGAGACAGCAGCCCAGGTGACGAAAAAGTACAATCCCACGATCTGCGAGGAGCTGGGCATTACTATCCCTGAGGGCTACGAGGCCATAGAAGCCGAGTAGAGGAAGAAAGGCTATTGACTTTTCACGGGAAAATGAGTATATTGGAACATGTAAATTGCATATGGGGAGCTTGTAGACAGGCTGAGAGGAAGTTGTGAACTTCGACCCGGGAACCTGATTTGGATAATGCCAACGTAGGGAGAAAGATGAGAGACTGCGGGAAATGGCATGATGCCATTTCCCTTTTCTTATTCTATAGAGAAATCCTTTCGGCAAAAAGGGGCGGACCTGCCCCGCTTTGTCTGGCAGAAAGGTCAGGAGATTTACAGACAACAAAATACAGCAGGACTATGTGAGTGAACAGGAAATGGATTAAGACGGTTCACGAAGGGGTGCACCACCGCGGGTGTATTCTTTCGTGAACCTTTTTTCTTGGGAAATCTCGGGGAATATCCTGGAAATAGCCGGGAATAGCCCGGGGAATCTCGGAGCAATATCCCGCTTCGGTTCCGGCGCAGCGGCCTGCTTAGGGAGAAAGGAGGAGAGCTTTATGATCACAGCGCGCATAAACGGGCAGGAAGAGATATTTTCGTCTTCTCTTTCTGTCAGCGCATTTCTGGAAGAGAAGGGCTACCGGTCGGACCGGGTGGCCGTGGAAAAAAACGGAGCCATCGTACCAAAAAGAGAGCATGAGAGCTGTCTTATCGATGACGGAGATACACTGGAGGTCGTGAGCTTTGTGGGAGGAGGCTAGAGAAGATGAGGGACATCAGGATCACAGAGGAGGAGATCTCTCAGGCGCTCATTGACCGTCACACGGAGGAGGTTCAGGCCCGGATCCGCGCGGCCCGGGTGGCCGTGGCTGGACTTGGGGGTCTGGGATCCAACATAGCGGTCAGCCTGGCCAGAATCGGAGTGGGGCATCTCCATCTCATTGATTTTGACCGGGTGGATGTGACCAACCTGAACAGGCAGCAGTATTTTGCAGACCAGGTGGGCATGTACAAGACCGAGGCCCTCCGGGAAAATCTGCTGCGTATCAATCCGTGGCTTGAGCTGCGGACCGACTGCCTGCGTGTGACAGAGGAAAACGCGGCAGAGCTGCTGCGGGATGACGCCTATATCTGCGAGGCCTTTGATATTGCGGAGAATAAGGCCATGCTTGCGGGGGAGGTGCTGGAGCATTTCCCGGAGAAATATCTGGTGGCCGCCAGCGGTATGGCCGGATATGGGGACAGCAATGAGATTCGCACAAGACGGGTCACCTCCCATTTTTATCTGTGCGGGGATGAAAAGACCGAGGCGGAGGCAGGGCGGGGCCTTATGGCTCCCAGGGTGGCTCTCTGCGCGGCGCACCAGGCCAATATGGTGCTGCGGCTTATACTGGGAGAGAGGTAGATCACGCCCCTGGCAGACTATAGTAGGAGAAACAGAAGAAAAGAAGACAGAACTGAAGAGAAAGGCGCCGCCTGTTCCGGCGGCAGAAAGGAGAAAAAATGGAGACAAATACAGAAATCAAAAAGGATACGTGGAAGCTGGGAGACCATACATTTACCTCCAGGTTCATCCTGGGGTCAGGCAAGTATTCCCTGGAGTTGATCCAGGCGGCAGTGGAGCACGCGGGGGCTCAGATCGTCACGATGGCCCTGCGGCGGGCAAACGAGGGAGGACTTGCCAACATCCTGGATTACATACCGGAGGGCGTCTCTATCCTGCCCAACACGTCGGGAGCCAGAAATGCCCAGGAGGCGGTGCGCATCGCACGGCTGGCCAGGGAGGTCTGCGGAAGCGATCTTATCAAGATCGAGATCATGCGGGACAGCAAATACCTCCTCCCGGACAACTACGAGACGGTCAAAGCCACGGAAATCCTGGCAAAGGAAGGGTTTACCGTGATGCCCTACATGTATCCGGATCTGAATATGGCAAGGGACATGGCGGACGCGGGTGCTGCCTGCATCATGCCTCTGGGGGCGCCCATCGGGTCCAACAAGGGACTGTGCACCAAGGAATTTATCCAGATCCTTATCGATGAGATCGATCTTCCCATCATTGTGGACGCCGGGATCGGGAAGCCCTCCCAGGCATGCGAGGCCATGGAGATGGGGGCTGCCGCCGTTATGGCCAACACTGCCATCGCCACATCGGGAGACATTGCGGCCATGGCCGGAGCCATGAAGCTGGCCGTGGAGGCGGGCCGCGCCGCTTACCTCGCGGGGATGGGAAGCGTCCGTGCAAAAGGAGGAAGCGCTTCGTCACCCCTTACCGGGTATCTGAGAGATTAACATTGGACGCAGAAGGAGGCTTGCGAAAATGAGCGCAGAAAACCATGTAAATGAAAGCATTTTAAGCGATGAGATCCGGGAGCACCAGAGGAAGAACCGGATCGACCATATGACCTACCTGCCGGACATGGAGGACATTGGCTCGGAGGTGATGGACAAGGTCATCTCCGAGGTGAAAGGATACGACTATGACAGCTACACGGAGGCTGACGTGCGAAGGGCACTGGCAAGGGACAACCGGTCCCTGGAGGATTTCAAGGCCCTCCTCTCCCCGGCGGCCATGCCGCTCCTTGAGGAGATAGCCCAGGCAGCCCAGGCGGAGACGAGGAAGCATTTCGGCAATTCCGTCGCCATGTTCACCCCGGCCTACATTGCAAACTACTGTGAAAATTACTGTATTTACTGCGGCTTTAACTGCCACAACCGTATCAAGAGGGCGCAGCTTGACGAGGCGGAGATCGAGCGGGAGTTTGCGGCCATCGCAAAGACCGGACTTCAGGAGATCCTGATCCTGACAGGGGAGAGCAGAAAGAAGTCCACGGTGGAGTACATCGGAAGGGCCTGTCAGATTGCCAGGAAATATTTCCGGGTCATCGGCCTGGAGGTCTACCCCATGAACTCAGACGAGTACGCCTATCTGCAAAAATGCGGGGCGGACTATGTGACGGTCTTCCAGGAGACCTACAATTCAGATAAGTACGAGACTCTCCATCTGGCCGGGCACAAGAGGATTTTCCCCTACCGGTTCAATGCGCAGCAGAGAGCTCTCATGGGCGGCATGAGGGGCGTGGGATTTGCGGCGCTCTTAGGACTGGATGATTTCCGAAAGGACGCGTTCGCCACAGGCATGCACGCCTGGCTGCTGCAGAAGAAATATCCCCACGGGGAGATTGCCTTTTCCTGCCCCAGGCTTCGGCCTATCATCAACAATGACAGGATCAATCCCATGGACGTCCACGAAGCCCAGCTCCTCCAGGTGGTGTGCGCCTACCGGCTCTTCATGCCCTTTGCCAGCATCACCATCTCCAGCCGGGAGTGCGCCAGAGTGCGGGACAACCTGGTGCAGATCGCTGCCACCAAGATCTCCGCGGGAGTCAGCACCGGCATAGGGGAGCACGGCGAGGAAGTGGCGGACAAGGGAGACGAGCAGTTCGAGATTTCAGACGGCCGCTCTGTGGACGAGGTTTACCACGCACTGGAGGCCAATCATCTGCAGCCTGTGATGGCGGAGTACATCTATGTGTAGGACACACAGGGAAGAGGGCGGAGAAAATATTATGTCCCGGGTGGCGGCTGTGACAAACCGCCACCTGGCCGCCAGGCCCTTCCTTGAGCAGATCGAGCGGGTGTGCAGGCTGCACCCGGCGGCTGTGATCCTGCGGGAGAAGGATCTGGCGGAGAGGGACTACACCCTCCTGGCTGGACAGGTGCTGGAAGTGTGCAGAGCCTATCAGGTGCCCTGCGTTTACCACACCTACCCGGAAGCCGCGCTGAGAGCAGGGGTGAAGGCCATCCATCTGCCTCTGCCTTTGCTGCGCGCCTACAGAGAGCAGGGACTTCTGGAGTCCTTTGTGCATGTGGGCACTTCCGTTCACTCCGCGGCTGAGGCGGGGGAGGCTCTGCGTCTGGGAGCTACCTGTCTGACGGCCGGACATATTTACAGCACAGACTGCAAGAAGGGGCTGCCGCCCCGGGGGCTTTCCTATCTAAAAGAAATCTGCAGACTGTCGCCGGCGCCTGTCTGGGCCATCGGCGGTATCCATACAGGCCAGGGCCAGGTGGAGGAGGTGCTCTCCTGCGGGGCGGCCGGGGCCTGTGTCATGTCGGAAATGATGCGGATATAAGGAGCTGCAAGCTGTTTTGCTCTGCCTTGCGCTGCCAAACCACTTGTCAGTCCAGGGAAAAGGATTTACAATAATAACAATATACAAAAACAAGTGACAGGAGGAAGACATGGCTGAAGTCAGAAGGAGATTGAATTTTCGCGGGAGGGTGCAGGGCGTAGGCTTCCGCTACAAGGCAAAATACCTGGCAAAATCCATGGGGCTGACAGGATGGGTGAGAAACGAGATGGACGGCACAGTGACGCTGGAGATCCAGGGGCGCCCCCAGCTCGTGGACAAGCTTCTGCAGGGACTGAACCACGACAGCTTTATTGAGATTGACTGGGTCGACGGGAAGGATATCCCTGTAGAAGAGGAAGAAAAAAGCTTTAAGGTCCTGATGTGAGAAAACAGATGCAAAGAGAGGGATAAAAAGGATGAGCGAGAAGATGTGCGGGGACAGAGACAGGAGAGAGGAGCTTACGCCGGAGAAAGCAGGTGCCGGTTACGGGAGACTGCTATGGGAGGAGCTTAAGGGCCTGCTGGAGAGCGCAGGGGCGGCTCTGGCAGGCTGCGGCGATCTGAGAGGACAGGCGTATTCAGTGGGCGTTGCCGTGGCCCTGCCGGTCCCGGATCCAATCATCCGGCAGCTTCTGGAGGGCCCCACGAAGGAATATTATGAGACTTACCATGCCATGAACCGGAAGCTCAATGAGATCGTGCTCGCCGGGGAGGCTTTCCTGAGGGGAAAGGGGTTCCAGGCCTGGGCCCAGACTACGGACAGGGTCAGCCAGGACGAGGAGTGGAGAACGCCCCTTCCCCACAAGACAGTGGCCACAAGGGCCGGGCTTGGATGGATTGGAAAGAGCTGTATTCTGGTGACAGAGCAGTACGGCTCCGCCATCCGCCTGTCCTCCCTTCTCACAGACGCGCCTCTTCCCTGTGCCAGGCCGGTCACTGTCTCCCGGTGCGGGGACTGCCGGGTCTGCGTGGACAGCTGTCCGGCTCAGGCTCTGAAGGGGACGCTGTGGCGAGCCGGTATGGAGAGAAAAGAGCTGTTTGACAGAGAGGCCTGTTACCGCAAGCAGGTGGAGATCATGCGCCGGCGGACCGGAATAGAGGCAGATCTGTGCGGCAAATGCTTTGCCGTGTGCCCCTATACCCGCCGATATCTGGCCAGAAAGCAGGCAGATAATTCCATAGAATAAAGGAGGACAATTATGAAACAGTTTGTGATGGCGCTGGACGCCGGTACCACCAGCAACCGTTGCATTTTATTTGACCGCCGGGGAAATATACGCAGTGTGGCGCAAAAGGAGTTCACTCAGTATTTTCCGAAGCCGGGCTGGGTGGAGCATGACGCGGATGAAATCTGGTCCACCCAGCTTGGAGTGGCGGTGGAGGCCATGACCAAGATCGGGGCCGAGGCGGCGGATATTGCGGCGATCGGGATCACCAACCAGCGGGAGACAGTCATCGTATGGGATAAGAAGACAGGGGAGCCCATCTGTCACGCCATCGTTTGGCAGTGCCGAAGGACAGCGGGCTTCTGCGATAAGCTGATGGCGGACGGGCTGGAGGATATGATAAGGCAGAAGACAGGACTCAAGATAGACGCCTACTTTTCAGCAACCAAGATCAAGTGGATCCTGGACCATGTGGAGGGGGCCAGAGAGAGGGCGAAGAAGGGTGAGCTGCTCTTCGGGACGGTGGAGACGTGGCTGATCTGGAAGCTGACAAAGGGAAAGGTCCATGTGACGGACTACTCCAACGCTTCCCGGACTATGCTTTTTAACATCAACACCCTTCAGTGGGACGAGGATATACTGAAGCTTCTGGACATTCCGGCCTCCATGCTGCCGGAGGTGAAGCCCTCCAGCTGCATTTACGGGGAGAGCGATCCCTCCTACTTCGGCGGCAGCATCCCCATCAGCGGGGCGGCGGGAGATCAGCAGTCAGCTCTCTTCGGGCAGACCTGCTTTCAGCCCGGGGAGGCAAAGAATACCTACGGCACAGGCTGTTTTCTTCTCATGAATACGGGTGAGAAGCCGGTTTTCTCCGACAACGGCCTTCTCACCACCATTGCCTGGGGTCTGGACGGAAAGGTAAGCTATGCCCTGGAGGGATCCATTTTCGTGGCGGGAGCCGCCATTCAATGGCTCCGGGATGAAATGCGCCTGATTGACTCCTCCGAGGATTCCGAGTACATGGCAAACAAAGTGCCGGACACAAACGGCTGCTACGTGGTGCCTGCCTTCACCGGCCTGGGCGCGCCCCACTGGGATCCCTATGCGAGAGGAACCATCGTGGGCATCACCCGCGGAGTGAACAAATACCACATCATCCGGGCTACCTTGGAGTCACTGGCCTACCAGGTCAATGACGTGCTCAGAGCCATGGAGGCGGACGCAGGGCTGACCCTGAGCTCCCTGAAGGTGGACGGAGGAGCCAGCGCCAACGATTTTCTGATGCAGTCCCAGGCGGACATCAGCAACGCGCCTGTGAACCGGCCGAAATGCGTGGAGACCACAGCCATGGGAGCTGCCTACCTGGCCGGTCTTGCTGTCGGATACTGGAAAAATAAGGAGGAAGTGCTGCGGAATTGGGCCAGTGATCAGATTTTTACACCCCAAATCCCGGAGGAGGAGAGAGTGAAGAAAATAAGGGGCTGGAACAAGGCGGTCCGCTACTCCTACCACTGGGCGAAGGATGAAGAATTGTAAAAATAAACAAAAAAACCTTATTTTTATGGACATATATGGATAAATATACTAAAATAGATATATTAAGAGCCTGACAGCGGCCACATATTATGTCCGGGTTTTCGTGGCGGAAAGGATGCGCCGTGGGCAGGCAAAAAGGACGGAGGTAGCATAACATGAAACGAAATGTAATCGTAGGTCAGTCTGGCGGTCCCACAGCCGCCATCAATTCCAGCCTTGCCGGTGTGTACCGCACAGCAAAGGACCGCGGGGCGAATAAAGTGTACGGCATGCTTCACGGCATACAGGGGCTTTTGCAGGAAAGGTATCTCGATCTGTCTGAGTATATCACCACAGAGCTGGACGCGGAGCTTCTGAAGAGGACTCCCGCTGCGTTTCTTGGATCCTGCCGCTTTAAGCTGCCGGAGATCCACGAGGACAGGGGGGTATATGAAAAAATATTCGGCATCCTTGACAAGCTGGACATAGAGGCCTTTATCTACATCGGCGGAAACGACTCCATGGACACCATCAAAAAGCTTTCCGATTATGCCATTGTGACCGGACATCCGACCCGCTTTATCGGCTGCCCAAAGACCATTGACAATGATCTGGCTCTGACGGACCACACCCCCGGCTATGGGAGCGCCGCGAAATATATCGGAACCTCTGTAAAAGAAATCATCCGCGACAGCTTCTGCCTGGAGTACAGCAAGGGACTTGTGAGCATTGTGGAGATCATGGGAAGGAATGCGGGATGGCTGACCGGAGCGGCTGCATTGGCAAAGGGCGAGGACTGCGAGGGCCCGGATCTGATCTACCTGCCGGAGCTTCCCTTTGACCTGCACGCCTTCAGCGACAAGGTAAAGGAGCTCCTGTCCAAGAAGCCCTCTGTCGTAGTGGCAGTGTCAGAGGGAATTCGGACGGCCGATGGCACCTATGTGTGCGAGCTGGGAAGCAGCATTGACTTTGTGGATGCCTTTGGACATAAGCAGCTGTCCGGGACAGCGTCCTATCTTGCCAGCTTTATTGCCGGGGAGATCGGATGTAAGACCAGGGCTATCGAGCTGAGCAGCCTCCAGAGATCCGCATCCCATGCGGCATCCAGAGTGGATATCCTGGAAGCCTACCAGGTGGGCGGTGCGGCCGTGAAGGCGGCGGATGAGGGAGATTCCGGAAAGATGGTGGTTCTCCAGAGACTGTCCGATGATCCGTACCAGTGCGGCACAGAGGTGAAGGACGTGCACAAGATCGCCAACGACGAGAAGCTGGTGCCAAGAGAGTGGGTCAATGAGGAGGGCACAGGTGTGACAGATGAGTTTGTGGCCTATGTGCGGCCCCTCATCCAGGGAGATGTGTCTCCTGTTATGGTAGACGGAATTCCGAGACATCTGTTCCGGCCTTATAATTTGTAAACTCTGTAAACGAAAAAATTTCTTTTATACCATGTGAATATCTGTTATGGAGATCCCGCAGATGCTGATGAATGTATCTGCGGGATTTTTGTACGGAAAAGGGGAAGGTTCACCGGAACTGAAGACATAGAAAAACAGTCCGGCCTGCCTTTACACCTTGGTTTTGCCGCGTTATAATATTCCCTGGACATCATTGAACGACAAAAGGAGGAATATAAATTATGAAAAAGAGAATGAAGAAGATCAGCGCCATCCTGCTGGCCTTTGCCATGACCGCTTCCATGCTGGCCGGCTGCGGCAGCAGCGCGGCTGACAGCAGCAGTGAGGAGCAGACCCAGAGTGAGTCACAGAGCGGGGCTCAGGAGACGGAGAGCGAGCCTGTGGATGTGAACGTGACAGCCCTCAAGGGCCCTACAGCTATGGGGATGGTCCAGATGATGGACGATGCTGACAACGGAAAGATTGACAGCGAAAATTATCAGTTTACCATCGCGGCTTCCATCGACGAGGTGACGCCGTCCATCTCCCAGGGAGAGACAGACATCGCGGCAGTGCCCGCTAATGTGTCCTCTGTCCTCTACAATAAACTGGAGGGCGGCGTACAGGTCCTTGCCATCAACACGCTGGGTGTCCTCTACATTGTGGAAAACGGGGATACGGTTCAGTCCGTGGCTGACCTGAGGGGAAAGACGATCTACGCAAGCGGCAAGGGAGCCACACCGGAGTATGCCCTCAACTATATCCTGCAGGAGAACGGCATTGACCCGGCGTCGGATGTGACCATCGAGTGGAAGAGCGAGCACTCTGAGTGCGTGGCGGCTCTGGCCCAGGATCCGTCCGGCATTGCCATGCTGCCCCAGCCCTTTGTGACTACAGCCCAGGCCCAGAACCCGGACCTGCGGGTAGCCCTGGATCTGACAGAAGAGTGGGATAAGATCCAGGAGAATGCGGAAAATCCAAGCGCCCTCCTCACTGGCGTGGTGATCGTGAGGACAGAGTTTGCCAAGGAGCATCCGGAGGCTGTGTCCGATTTTATGGAGAGATATAAGTCATCCGTTGAATTTGTCAATGAAAATGTGGACGAGGCGGCCCAGCTTGTCGGAAACTATGATATCGTTCCTGCGGAGGTGGCAAAGAAGGCGATCCCCGCGTGCAACATCGTCTGCATCACAGGGGATGAGATGCAGGAGAAGCTGTCCGGATATCTTGCCGTATTAAACGAGCAGAACCCGGAGGCTATAGGAGGACAGCTGCCAGATGATGATTTCTACTACACCCAGGAATAAGATAAAGCTGTGGGCGGTACTTGTATGGCTGCTCATATGGCAGGCAGTGAGTATGTGGATCGGACAGGAGATACTTCTCGTATCTCCTGTCACTGTTGTCTTTACCCTCTTTCAGCTGGCTGCCACGGCACAGTTCTGGCTCTCTATTGCCTCATCCATGCTCCGGATCGTGGGAGGATTTCTGCTGGCTGTGATCCTGGGAGTGGCGCTTGCGGGTCTCTCGGCCGCTTCGGCGCGGCTTAAGGAATTCCTCCTTCCCTTTGTGGTGACCATCAAATCCATCCCGGTGGCGTCCTTTGTCATCCTCGTCCTCATCTGGGTGTCGTCCCGGAACCTGTCTGTGCTGATCTCATTTCTCATGGTATTTCCGGTGATCTACACGAACGTGCTGGACGGCATCAGCCAGATGGACGGGAAGCTCCTGGAGATGGCGCAGGTCTTTGACATCCCCTTTGGCAGAAGGCTGCGGAGCATTTACGTCTCCCAGGTCCTCCCCTATTTCCGGACCGGCTGCTCCCTGGCTCTGGGATTGTGCTGGAAGGCCGGCGTGGCGGCGGAGGTCATCGGCATCCCTCAGAATTCCATAGGAGAAAATCTCTACAATGCGAAGATTTATCTGGATACGCCGAAGCTCTTTGCCTGGACGCTGGTCATCATCTGTATCAGTGTCCTCTTTGAGAAGGGATTTTTAAGGGGTGTGGAATATCTTGTCCGTTGTATGGAGCGGATGGGATAAGGTATGCGGACGGCTGGCGGCCAAGGCGGTAAAGAGAAAGAGAGGAAAAATCATGCCTGACATCACAGATATAAATAAAACATACGGGGAACACAGGGTGCTGGAGCATTTCTCTCTTCACATAGAGGAGGGGAGAACCACCTGCATCATGGGCAGGTCTGGCTGTGGCAAGACGACTCTCCTCCGGATCCTCATGGGACTTGAACAGGCGGACGAAGATTTCGGCGGATCCAGGGAGATGGCTGCCATGAAAAAGAGCGCTGTCTTCCAGGAGGACAGGCTGTGCGAGAACTTAAGCGTCATGGCCAACATCCGCCTCACATGCCCGGACAGAACGAAAGCGCAGATACAAGAAGAGATGAGGGAGGTGGATCTGGAGGGCTGCGCGGGACAGCCTGTCCACGAGCTGTCCGGCGGCATGAAGCGCAGAGTCGCCCTGCTGCGGGCGCTGCTGGCCCCCGGTGACATCCTGTTCCTGGACGAGCCCTTCAAAGGGCTGGACGAGGAGACCCGGCAGAAGGTCATCGCCTACACAGCCAGGAAATGTCAGGGGAGGACGGTTCTCTTTGTGACCCACGATGAGAGAGAAGCCGGGCTTATGAAAGCTGCGGCGGTCATTTCCATGGAGGCCCTCTGTTGACGGCGAAATGCTGCCAGGAAAATAGAAAGATCATATGGAGAAAATAAGAAAGAACAAGCAGGAGAAAATATGGAAATGAACACAGCTGTACAAACACAGGAAAATCCGCTGGGATACAAGAGCATACCGGAGCTTTTGCGCGGCTTTGCCATCCCCAGTATCATCGCCATGGTGGTGAGCTCCCTCTACAATATCGTGGACCAGATTTTTATCGGACAGGGAGTGGGCTACCTGGGAAACGCGGCCACCAACGTGGCCTATCCACTCACCACCATCTGTCTTGCCATCGCCCTTCTCATCGGCATCGGCAGTGCCTCGCGCTTTTCCCTCCATCTGGGAGCGGGGGAGAAGGACAAGGCGCGGCTGGTGGTGGGAAACGGCATCAGCATGATGGTGGCCTTTGGAGTCATTTATGCGGTGCTGATCGAAGTATTTCTTCATCCTCTTCTGATGGCCTTCGGGGCTACAGCGGATGTACTTCCCTATGCTATCGACTACACAAGGATCACGGCGGTGGGCATGCCCTTCCTCATCGTGACCAACGGCATGAGCAACCTGGCCAGGGCGGATGGCAGCCCCAAATACTCTATGACAAGCATGCTCATAGGCGCTGTGGTCAACACCATCCTGGACCCGGTGTTCATCTTCATCTTTCACTGGGGCGTGGCGGGCGCTGCCTGGGCTACGGTCATCGGACAGGTCTGCTCCTTTGTGGCCGCTGTGCGTTATATCTGGAAATTTAAAAACATTGAACTGAAGAGGGAGGACATCCGCCTCGTCCCCCGGGAATGTCTGAGTACCGCCTCCCTGGGCATGAGCAACAGCCTGAACCAGGTGGCCATCACGTTTGTGCAGATTGTCCTGAACAATTCTCTGACCTATTACGGGGCCTCCTCTCCCTACGGGACGGACATCCCCCTGGCCGCCTGCGGGATCGTCATGAAGACAAACGCCATTCTGCTGGCGTTCATCATAGGGATTTCCCAGGGAAGCCAGCCCATCATCGGCTTCAACTACGGGGCGAGAAAATATGACCGGGTGCGCAGCACCTACAAGCTGGCGATCTGTGTCAACCTGGCAATCTCTGCGGTGGGATTTATTCTGTTCCAGTTTTTCCCCAGGCAGATTATCTCTCTGTTCGGGACAGGGGATGAGCTGTATTTTACCTTTGCGGTACGTTTCATGAGAATTTTCCTCTTTATGGTCATCGCAAACGGCGTGCAGCTTATCTCATCCAATTTCTTTGCCGCTATCGGCAAGCCGGTGAAGGGACTGCTCCTGTCCATGACAAGACAGGTCTTCTTCCTGATACCGCTGCTTTTGATCCTCCCGGTCTTCCTCGGCCTGGACGGCATCATGTTTGCGGGGCCTGCGGCAGACTCCATTGCCTTTGTGACAGCAGTTATCCTCGTGGGGAGAGAGATGGGGCATATGCGCCGGCTCCAGGAGGAGCAGCAATAAAAAATTCACATAATTTTATCTTGCATTTTCCTCTGGTCTGTGCTACTATCTGTATAAGCTTCAAAAAGCGGTCGCTTTTTTCATTCTTCGGCACTTCGCCGAGTCTATTCCTTTTCAATGCAGAGTACAGTACAGACTGGAGGTGTGCATATGGAGCAGCAGACAGAATATGACATCCTGAAACTTGTGGAAAACCAGGGGCGGTGCTATGTCAGTTCAGACTGCATGCCGGGCGTACTGCTGGCATCCTGTCTGAAATACCGGCCCAGCCTGCCCAGAGAGCAGCTTCTTGCATGGATGCGGCAGATCCTTGAGGAGCTGGAGAAATTTCACCGGTGCAGGGGAAACCCCTGTTATCAGTACGTAAATCCCTACAGCATGATCGCGGGGGAGGATGGGAGGATCCATCTTCTCGACCTGTCCGCCGCAGGGCAGCAGGAGCTCAGAAAGAAGCTGACGAGAAGGAGCGTAAGGGAGAGCTTCCTGATGCCGGACAACCAGTACTGCCAGCGGGAAAGCCTGGCGGACGACATATACGGGATCGGCCGGACCTTCCAGTATATGCTGGCAGCGGTAGAGACAGACCCGCCCATTCAGGGGGGGACAAAGCGAAAGCTGCAAAAAATCATTTTCAGATGCCTCAGTCAGACTCCTGGTCAGGAGAAGAGAGGCAGATCCAGAAAACAATATCATTCGGTTCGAGAAATATCAGAACAATTTCCAAAAGACAGACAGGAGACAAAAAAGACAAGAAAAGCTATGGTCATTGCCGCCGCGGCAGTTTCCTTTACAGCAGTCATGGTCATCACAGCAAAGGATCCCGCAGATAAAAGTGTGCAGGAAAATTCCAAGAGCCCGCAGGAGAGTTCAGAGGGCGGTGCAGGTGAGAGCCCCAGGAATAGCACAAAAGCAAAGACAGAAGGAGAGACGGAGGAGGCCGCTCAGACAGCGGATCAGCTGAAATTTGATATGGCCATGCTCTATTTTCTGGAGCTTGAGGTCTACCGGGAGAGCCGGCAGCTGTTCCGGGAGGCGGGCCAGGACAATTTTCTGGCAGCCGGTTACGCCGAGCTCTCCGCCTGCATGCTGGATGCGGATTACATGGATGCGGAGGAGTTGGAAACGCTTCTGAAGGAGCTGCAGGAAAATATGCCGGACAGGGCGGACTACAGATACTATCTGTCCATCCTGCGGGGATACGGGCTCCTGGAAAAGGACGAGGCCAAGGAGGAGATCATTCGGCTGGGGGAGCAGCTTTTTGCCCTCCGGGACTGGACGGAGGCGGACAGAGACCACGAGAAGGAAAAGGAGGCCAGGTGGATGCTGGCCGGGGCCTTTGAGGCGGCGGGGAAGCCGGAAAAGTCGGCAGAGCAGTACGGGTACATACTGGAGCTGGAAGAGGAGGAAGGGATACGGGAGCAGATATACAGCAGTCTGATCTCTCTCTGCGGGGAAAGCGGGGACATGGAGGCTGCTTGGGAATACTGCCAGAGAGGGCTGGAGGAGCTGACAGACTCTGTGCTCCTTCGCGTTCAGTATATCCGTATGCAGTGCGCCTCGCCGGAGACAGACAGGCAGGTCTGCGCCCAGACGATACAGAAATTTCTCCGTGAGGTTCCAAAGATAGCGGATGAGCCGGAGTTTAAGAAGCTGCAGGAAGAGTATGAGATCAAAGTGGAGGGTGAGGAAGTATGGGTAGGAAAATAGCAGCTCAGTTCCTTCTGCTGGTTCTTCTTCTGGCTGCTCTGTACGGGCAGCAGGAGACATTTGCCCAGGAGGACAGACAGGAAACGTATGAGGAAAGTCAGGAAACATACGAGGACGGGAAGCAAACATACGAGGAGAGGGAGGAGACAGACAGCGGAGATGAAGGTGAGGAACAGCATGAGCAGCCGAAGGGGGATACAGAGCAATCAGGAGAGGGAGGCGAAAACCCGGGAGAGGAGCAGACAGACCAGCCCCAGAAGGGGGAGGACGGTGATGGCCAGAAGGAGGATCCGCCTGTTCCGTATGAGATTACATATGGGGAGCCGGACGGGGAGGATCAGTACTATACAGTAAAGCCGCAGGTGACGATCCTGCACCAGGGAGAGACAGGGGAGACTGTCTACAGCCTGGAAAACGCCTCGGGAGTCTCGGCCGGGGGCCGCATCAGCCAGCCGGACGGGCAGGCGGTTGTGGAGCCGGAGGCCTTCGGGGAGGGGGAGAACCATCTTCGGGTCTGGATCGAGTACACGCCGCCGGGGGAAGAACTCCGGATTCTCTATGAGAAGGAGTTCTTATTTAAAATAGATACCTGTCCGCCTGCCCTGGATATGTGGGTGGAAGGAGGAGAGGACTGGCATCAGTATCAGGCTAATGTAAGATACAAAACAAGAGAAAGCAGTGATGGAAGCGGAATAAAATACATTGTATGCTATATAAATGGACAGCAACAGGAAAGAACAGAAAAGAGTGAGGGAGCCTTCTCTGTCCGCCAGGCATCCAGAGGAGGACAGGGAATCCCTGTGGCGGTTGCTGCTGTTGACCAGGCCGGCAACCGGACCTATCGGGAGAGCCAGGTGTATGTGGATGATGCCCCTCCTGCTGTGGAGATCAGAGGAGTGCAGGACTATATGATCACCAGCAGGGACGTCCAGGCTCTTTTCGAGGCATCCGATGACAACGGGCTGGCCTCCTGCAGCGTGCACACTATCTGGATTTCCCCGGAGGGGGCCAGTACTGTGCTTGAGGAGGGGGAATGGAGGGATGAAAATGGCAGCAGCAAGCTGAGCCAGATTTTCAGCCAGGACGGCATTTACCGGATGCGGATCAGGGCTGTGGACAGGGCCGGGTTCCAATCGGAGACAGAGACCCAGGTCATTGTGGACAAGCAGAACCCGGTGATCGCCTATGTGGATGAGATAGATGGAACCTGGGTGAAGGAATTTTGCTGGGACAGGCCTGTATCCGAGATATTCACGGATTTTACCAGCTACACCTACAGGCTGACACTGGACGGCGTTCCCTATCTTCCGGGACAGACGGTGAAAAAGGAAGGCAGGCGTATTCTGGAGGCCGAGGCAGTGGACGCGGCGGGCAACCGCTCCCGGGCAGCGGCGGAGTTTGTCATCGACCACACGCCCCCAAAGATCGTATTTGAAGGGGTGGAAAACGGCGTGGCCTACGAGGAGCGCAGGACCTGCACGGTCCGCCTGGGAAACAGCGCGGACTGGATAAAGGAGATCCGGGTCAATGGTGAAAGGCAGAGCCTGGCGCCGGGCACAGATGAATACACCTGCACATTTGAGGAGTATCAGGTTCACAGTATCCGCGTGACCGCTGTGGATAAGGCTGGAAATGAGAAAAAGGATTCTGTGGTGTTCCAGGTGGTGCCAAGGCAGTCGCTGGCGGGCCGGCTGCTGTCCCCTGTCAGGCAATCCCTGGGACTGGAGAAGGATGGCTTTAAGCAGCATGAGGACGGGACAGGGGCTGCTGTGGAAGGAAGGGAAGAAGAGAGCGGTGCGATGCCTGCCGTGACGGTGGCTGTCCTCCTGCTTATCTTTCTTGTCCTTCTCCTGCCGGGCTTTGCCCTGTACAGGCGTATCGCAAAAAGGAAGGGAGTGTGATAGAATGGACTAAAACAGACAGGGAGGGAGAAGCATGCAGGCAGTTGTATATAGAGGAAAAGGTGAGATAGGCATGGAAGAGCGGCCCATGCCGCACATAGAGGAGGACACGGACGCCATCCTTCGGGTGACGCTGACTACCATCTGCACCAGCGATCTTCATATAAGAAACGGAGCAGTTCCCAGGGCCGTGCCGGGGATTATCCTGGGGCATGAGTTTGTGGGCGTTGTGGAGGAGACAGGGAGGAGGGTGAAAAATGTGCGCCCCGGACAGCGGGTGGCGGTGAATGTGGAGACCTTCTGCGGGGAATGCTTTTTCTGCAAAAGAGGATTTGTCAACAACTGTGAGGACAAGAACGGCGGATGGGCGCTGGGCTGCCGCATAGACGGGGGCCAGGCTGAGTACGTGCGCATTCCCTTTGCGGACCAGGCCCTGACGCCTATACCGGACCAGGTGACAGACGAGCAGGCGCTCTTTACAGGGGACCTTCTGTCCACCGGGTACTGGGCGGCAAAGATCGGGGAGATCAAAAAGAGAGACACAGTCCTTGTGCTGGGGGCAGGGCCGGCAGGCATGTGTGCCATGATGTGTGCGGCCCTCTACAGTCCTGCCAGGATCGTGGCGGCGGATATAGATGAGAGCAGGCTGGCTTTTGCGAGGAGACACGGACTGGCGGACGATTTTCTGAACCCTGCCAATGTCTCTGTGCCGGATGCGCTGAGAGAGCGGACACAGGGCAGGGGGGCCGATGTGGTCATCGAGGCGGCTGGAGGAAAGGACAGCTTTCAGCTTGCCTGGCAGGCGGCGAGGCCTAACGCGGTGGTGGTTGTTGCAGCCATGTACGAGGAGAACCAGATTCTGCCTCTCCCGGAAATGTACGGGAAAAATCTGATCTTCAAGACAGGGGGTGTGGATGCCTGCAGCTGCAGGGAAATACTGGAGCTGACAGCGCAGGGAAGGCTGAAGGGAGAGTGTCTGATCACCCACAGAGCACCCCTGGCGGACGCCATGGAAATGTACCGGCTGTTTGAAAGAAAAGAGGACGGGGTGATAAAAGTGGCGCTGACCCCGTAAAGGGCAGCGCCGTTATAAATTGCTGCTTTCATCTGTATGGTTTTAATCTACATAGCCTGTGGCCTGGCCGATCATATAGGGAGTGCCGGTGCTGTCCACAATGTAGGCGTCTATATAGTAGACACCCAGCTTGAAGCCGTAGTTGGCCACATTGATGTTAGCGCCAAAGCTTCCGTCTTCCCGGGCCCCCAGCTGTATCCACTGCAGGTCGCTCTGGTCCTCATTGGTCCAGACCGCGATCTGCACGCTCTGCACCTCGTCCGGCAGATTGGCCAGGTCTGTCACCGTGACAGGAATTCCTCCGATGTCCCGCAGATAGGGATCCGCGTAGACAGTGCCTGTGGGAACACGCCCCTCTCGCACTTTCAGAGACTCGGAGTCATAGTCGATATCTGCCAGCTTCTCGATGAGCTGAGAATTTTTCTTCAGCTCCCTCTCCTCTGTTTCCCGCCCAAATCTCTCAGTCAGCGTGGGCTCGGAGGAGAAAAGGTTGGTACCCAGCCCCAGGCGGTTGCCCTCAATCTGCACGCCCAGGGCGGCCAGAGTGGTGGGAAACTGATCAAAGGTGGTGAAATCCCGCCTTGTCTCCGTCTCCTTCTGGGCCGCGGCATTGATGTAGGCGGTGTAGGTCTTCCGGGTGTAGCCGCTGTCAATATCCTCGCAGTAGTCGCTGTCCATGGTAGGATGGTCTCCGCAGAGGATGATGGTGGTGTTCTCGTAAAAATCCTGCTGCTGGAGCCACTGTACGAAGGCGGAGACCTGCCGGCTGGAGCAGCGCATGACATTGGAATACTGGTCATCACCGTAGAGCTGCGGGCAGCGCTCGCACACATACCCGTCCTCAAAGTGTGTGTCCACTGTCAGCATGGTGAGGTTAAAGGGCTCCGGCTGGGCGGCCAGCTCGGTCACCTTCTGCCTGGCGAACTCAAAGAGCTTCTCATCTTCATAGCCCCACCATACATGGTAGTCCTCCGGGATGAGGCCGTTTTGCACCGCGTATTTATAATCCATCATCTCGTAATTCCCGTGCTCGGTGAAGTAGAGCTCCCGCCCTCCGAAGGCTGCGTCTGAGCCGATGAGGAGAGTCTGGGAATAGCCCTGGCTTTCCAGGATGTCGCCAAGAGTCACGGCCCCGGCAAAGAAGCTGGTCTGGGTATCCATGCTGTTCCCGTCGATGGAGACGCTCAGTGGCAGGCCGGAGGTCTGGGCAAACATGGCGCCGATGGTCCAGGTAGTGCCGGGCATGGAGTATCCGCCGTTCAGGTCAGCGGTCTCTCCGGAAAAGTCTTCATTTTCCTGGGCAATCTGTGTCAGCTCAGGGATCACATTGCGATCAAAGGCGCCGCCGCTTTGTGTGTCAGCGTAGGTGGTCTCCATGGACTCAAGGAAGATGTAGATCAGGTTTCTCTTCTCCTGAGGGAAGGTCAGCTCCACATCCGACGGACTCACATAATTGTCGTCGATAAAGGTGGAGTAGGTTCCCCTGTCCGCCACATAGTTTCCCACATCCAGATCCTGCCAGGCGCCTCTCACCGACAGAGCGCCCACTGATACGGACAGGACGATAGCCCCTGCCATGACAATATAGTAGCGCTTCTTTTTCCGGAAAGCGGCAAAAAGCACGAGGAGGAAAAGAAGAACGATGACAGCCGGCACAATACATGTATCAATGTACTCCCTGATCATGGCATCGTTGGTTCCATCCAGTGGGGATGTCAGATGGTAGATGAGCTCGTCCATGGTCAGGTTGCTCCAGGTATCGAACATCCACCGCAGGCTGCAGGTGATGACAGTGGCAAGGACAGCCAGCAGCACAGCCAGGATTGTGAACAGGATGCGGAAGAAGGCTTTTACAAAAACAGACAAATTTCTCATTTTTTACACACATTTCTCCTAAATTTTACATTTGTCAACTTACTTATTATAAAAGGTTTGGGGAAGGCCTTCAAGAAAAAATCTCTAAAATGTGTGAAAATACAGATATACCTGAAAAACCCCGTAAAACGGGAGGATGCCGGGTGACCGATTTCTCAGTCCCCGGCATGTATTATGAAAAAGTTTATTCCAATAGTATTTCTACTACGAAGCGTCTTGATTTATTTGATAGTTTTAGTATAAGACAGAGCTGTGAAGAAATGGTGTTCAAGAAATGAAACTTTTTTAAATGATAAATGAACAAATTATGAACGAAGGAAATTTTACGTAGATTTTACAGGATCTTGATTTTGAGAAAAGGAAAGAACGATATACTGTAGGTAAAATATAATCCGGAAAGGGGATACTCTATGGTAAAGATTTATGTGCTTGATACGAATGTCCTGATCCAGGCACCCTACGCGGCCGAGTGCTTTGAGGACAACCAGGTGGTGCTTCCCATGGCTGTGCTGGAGGAGCTTGACCATCTGAAAAAAGCGGAAGGGGAGAGGGGCGCAAGCGCCAGGCGGGCTATCCGGTTCCTGGAGCAGCTCCGCCACAGGGGAGATCTGCTCACCGGCGTACCGCTTCCCGGCGGAGGAAGCTGCCGGGTGGAGAGAAACTATGTGGATGTGAAGCTGCCGCCGGAGCTGTCCGAGGAGGTCATGGACAACCGGATCCTGAAGGTGTGCCTGGGCCTTAAGAACACCCACGAGGAGCAGGTGACTCTCGTGACCAAGGACATCCTACTTCGCATCAAGGCGCAGATCCTGGGGATATCTGCCGAGGACTTTACGACAGAGCAGGTGTTTGACAACGAAAACCAGTACAAGGGCAGGACCGAGGTGTACGTGCCTGAGGAGATTTTCAAGGATTTTAAGAAAAAAGGCATCCCGGCCCAGTGCGTGTACGTGACGGACAGTGAGGGCAACCGGTTTGCGCCGGAGCTCACAGAAAATCAGTTTGTCATACTGCGGGCGGATCAGTCCGTGAAGAAGACCCACCTGGGAAGGGTGGAAAAAGGAGTCATCCGGAAGCTGGAGTACAAAAAGAGCGCGCCCTACGGTATCCGACCGAGAAACGCAGGGCAGTATTTTCTCCAGGAGGCTCTCATGCAGCCGGCGAAGACGGCGCCCCTTGTCATCGTCAAGGGCATGGCAGGCACAAGCAAGACCTTTTACTCACTGGCAGTGGGGCTTGAGAAGGTGCTGAACAATCCCACAGGCGAGTACAGGCGGATACTGGTGTGCAGGCCTAACGCCCAGTTCGACTCGGACATCGGCTTTCTGCCGGGGGACGAGCAGGAGAAGATTTCTCCGCTGATGAGGCCCATTATCGACAACCTGGAGCAGCTGATCGACTCCAACGAGGAGGAGCGGTACGCGGATGAGGACGAGCTGAGGGGAAAGATTGAGGAAATCTTTGCCAGAGGACTGATCCAGACAGAGGCCATGAATTATATCCGGGGCCGGTCCATCATCAAGACCTACCTTATTATAGATGAGGCCCAGAACATGACGCCCAACCAGATCAAGGGCATCATCACCAGGGCGGGAAAGGACACAAAGATTATCCTTCTGGGGGACCCGGATCAGATAGACCGGCCTTTTCTGGACGAGAGGACCAACGGCCTCAGCTACGCCTCAGAGCATATGAAGGGCAGCCCCCTATGCTGGCAGGTGACCATGACAGCGGAGGAGTGCGAGAGATCCGCGCTGGCCATGGACGCCATCCGGAGGCTGTAACCCATATGAGTTATATAGTCTGAGACAGATGGCTGTAAGATACATAGAGATATTGGAGGAGAAGAGTTTGTCAGTCACATTTAAACAGATCAGGAGTGATGAGGAGATAGGTCTCCTGATCGAGCAGGGAAACGAGATACTCAATGAGCTGGGATACACGGAGCATTCCAGGAAGCACGCCGCCAAGGTGGCGGACACGGCGGGGAAAATCTTAAAGGAGCTGGGCTACGGGAAGCACAAGATCGAGCTGGGCCGTATTGCGGGGTACATGCACGATATCGGCAACAGCGTGAACCGGCATGACCATCCCCACAGTGGGGCAGTGCTGGCCTACCAGATCCTGAAGGAGAGGGGAGCAGAGCTGTCGGACGCTATGACTGTGATGACGGCCATCGGCCATCACGATGAGGACACAGGGGCGGCTGTGGACGAGGTGTCGGCGGCCCTGATCCTGGCGGACAAGACGGATGTGCGGAGGAACCGGGTGCAGAACCCGGTTCCCGCGAATTTTGACATTCACGACAGGGTCAACTATGCGGCATTGTCGTCCACTCTCACTATAGATAAAGACAAGAGAGTGATCCGCATGGAGATTGAGCTGGACGACACTATGTGCACGGTGATGGATTACTTTGAGATCTTCCTGCAGCGGATGATCATGTGCAGGCGGGCGGCGGAGCGGCTGGGATGCAAGTTCAAGCTGGTGGCAAACGGGAGCAAGCTGTGCTGATTGTATTTTTTTCGGTACAATCCCCAAAGTGAAAAAATGATAACAAAAAGCGGTCGGAGGGACGGCATCCGGCAAAAGTTCAAAATGAACAAAAATCGTAGAGTTTCTACAGAGAGGATAACAGGAAATATGGTAAAACAGAAGATACAGAACATCTATGCGGCTCTGCGGCCGTCAGAGCGCAAGGTGGCCGACTACATTTTTTCCTACCAGGGAAAGGCGGGAGAGCTCCTTATCGAGGAGCTGGCGCGTGAGGCAGAGGTAAGCCAGCCCACAGTGGTGCGCTTTGTGAAGGCTGTAGGATACAAGAGCTTTAAGGATTTCAAGTACGCCATGCTCCAGGACGAGATGCGGGAGCGGGCAGAGGAGAAGGAGGAGGAGATCGGCCTCTACGGATTCCGGCTTTCCGGCAAGGACAGGCTGGAGGAGATACCCGGGAAGATCATCACTACCTCCATCCAGATGCTGGAGGAGACCTTAAAGAGCATACGGAAAAAGGAATTTGAGAGGGCGGTGGACGCCATCCTGGGGGCGGACAATATCGTGATCTACGGGGTGGAGAACTCCCTTTGCACGGTCAACGACCTGCTCACCAAGCTCACCTACCTGGGACTGAACTGCAGGACCTACACAGACTCCTACCTGCAGAACGTGAGCGCGGGCAATCTGACGAAGAAGGACCTGGCCATTGGAGTCTCCTACTCCGGGTATTCCAGGAACACGGTGGAGATGATGCAGACGGCAAAGAGGGCGGGGGCCAGGACGCTGGTGCTGACCAATTTTGAGAACGCCCTCATTGCAAAGTACGCGGACATCCTGCTTTGCGCCAGCCACAGGCAGTTCTTCTATGGAGATACGATTTTTTCCCGCATTTCCCAGCTGGCGCTGGTGGACATGCTCTATGCGGGGGTGCTGAACCGGAACTATCCGGTCCTTTCAAAAAAGCTGAAAAAGACAAACGAGATCGTGGCCCGGAGGGCCTACAGCCAGGATGAAGAGGTTTTGTAGAAAATCTACAAACCTCTTTTTCTGTTTTACATTCCCTTTACAAAGAGTTCACCCCGATTTGATTGAAGATAGAAAAATGAAGCTCCTATAATATGGGCGTGACAGGAACGAAACAAGAGGACACCGGCACGGGAAGAACGGGTGCCGCGGGAGAAGAAAGGAGTTTCAATATTATGCTGGAACTGAAAAATATCAAGAAGTCATTTGGTGGAAAGACAATACTGAACGACATCAGCCTGGATGTGCAGGACGGAGAGATCATTTCCATATTAGGGCCCTCCGGAAGCGGGAAGACTACACTGCTGAACCTGATCCTGGGCATCACGGAGGTGGACGGAGGCAAAATTATCTACAATGGGGAGGATATGACAAACGTTCCCATGGAGCAGAGAGGATTTAACATCGTGTTCCAGGACTACGCCCTGTTCCCCAATCTGAATGCCTATCAGAATATTACCTACGGACTAAAAAACAAGCCAGGCATCTCCAGCCAGGATGAAGTGGACGACCTGATCGAGCTCCTGGGGCTGAAGGAGCATCTGGACAAGAAGATCGAGCAGCTCTCCGGAGGACAGAAGCAGAGAGTGGCGCTGGCCCGGACCATGGTTATGAAGCCGAAGATCCTTCTTCTGGATGAGCCCTTAAGCGCCCTGGACGGCGTCATCAAGGAGTCCATCAAGGACAGGATCAAGACCATCGCCAGGGAGTATCACCTGACTACCATCATCGTGACCCATGATCCGGAGGAGGCCCTGACGCTGTCTGACCGTGTCCTTATTATAAATGAGGGAAAGATATCCCAGTACGGAAAGCCGGAGGAGATCATCAACAGGCCCAGCAATCCGTTTATCAGGGAATTTATCTTAAACCAGCTTGAGATCAAGAGAAGCAATATCTTCACCCTGTTTCAGTGTGAAGCGACAGCGTAGAGGGCGGACAGATGAAGACAAAGCTTGAGAGACTGATAAAATCTCAGATAGAGATCAAGATCATTTTCATCGCAGTGGCAGTCCTGTTTCTCTGGTTCCTGGCAGCGCCCATCATCCTGCTGCTCTTAAAATCCTTCCAGAGTACAGGGGGAGACTTCTGGGTTCACTATGTGGATGTGTTCACGGAGAACGGCTTCTGGACATCTGTGGGAAACAGCTTTAAATCAGCCGGCCTGAGCGCCGTCATCACCACGGTTCTGGCCTTTTTGCTGGCCTACACGGTGCACTACACCAACCTTCCGAAGCCCTTAAAAAAGCTGATCCACGGCGGGGCGGTGCTGCCCATGCTGCTGCCCACCATCACCTACGGATTTGCCATCATCTACTCCTTTGGGAAGCAGGGGCTCATCACCCGGCTCCTGGGCCATCAGCTTTTTGACATCTACGGGTTCACAGGGCTGCTGCTTGGCTATGTGATCTACACGCTGCCGGTGTCCTTCCTGCTGATCCATAACACTATGGGGTACATTGACAAGAAATTTATGGTGGTGTCCAGGATCATGGGAGACGGAGGGATGAAGACCTTCTGGATCACCATCATCCGTCCGCTTCTTGGCACCCTGGCGGCCTCCTTTGTACAGTGCTTCTTTCTGTCATTTACAGATTTTGGTATCCCGGCCTCCGTGGGAGGACAGTACGAGGTGGTGGCCTCTGTCCTGTACGATGAGATGCTGGGGAGCCTGCCTGACTTTAACAACGGCGCTGTGGTGGCTATGGCCATGCTGGTGCCCTCTGTGGTGAGCATCCTTCTCCTCCATTATCTGGAGCGGTACAATGTGCGGTACAGCAAGATTTCTATTGTGGAGAACCTTAAGAACAGAGGAAGAGATATTGCCTGCGGTATCTGCTGCGGAGTGGTCCTGCTGATGATCGTCATTATCTTTGCGGTGGTGTTTATCGTTCCCTTTGTCAGCGAGTGGCCCTACCAGATGACATTTACCATGGCACATGTGCGGGATGTGTTCAGTGACAGTGTGCTGGCCAGCGTGTTCAGAAACTCCCTGCTGGTGGCGGCGCTGACGGCGGTGATCGGCTCCATTGTGGCCTACGGCGCTGCCCTTGTGACGGCCAGAAGCAAAATCTCGGCGGGATGCAAGGGAGTGATTGAGAGCATCGCCCTTGTGACCAACACCATCCCCGGCATGGTCATAGGTATCGCCTTCCTTCTGATGTTTTCGGGCACATCCCTGCAGAACACATTTGCCCTCATCATCATCTGCAATGTGGTGCACTATTTCTCCACGCCCTATCTGATGATGAAGAATTCCCTGGAGAAGATGAACGCCTCCTGGGAAACGACAGCCCTGCTCATGGGAGACAACTGGATGAAGACCATCTTCCGCATCGTGACGCCCAACGCCCTGCCCACCATCCTGGAGGTGTTCAGCTACTACTTTGTGAACGCCATGGTGACAGTCAGCGCGGTCATCTTTATTGCCGGGGCCAGAACCATGGTCATCACCACAAAGATCAAGGAGCTGCAGCATTTTGCCAAATTCAATGAAATATTTGTGCTGTCCCTGTGCATCCTCTTTACGAACATTGCGGCCAAGCTGCTCTTCCAGGCAGTGGCGGCCTGCACAAGGAGTGCCAAAAAGAGGGCAAGCAGGCCGGGGAAGCCGGCCGGCAGGCTGGCCAGGGCGGCGGCCATCTGTGTGGCTCTTGTACTGGTAGCGGGCACCGGGTATGTGGTGGCCGGATCCGGAAAGGATGGCTCCAACCACACAGACCAGGTGGTTATCTACTCCAACGCGGACGACGAGGCGGTGGCAGCCATGAAACATGCCCTGGATGAGAACGGCTATCAGGGGAAATATATGTTCCAGACCTTTGGCACCTCCGAGCTGGGAGGCAAGCTCCTGGCGGAGGGGACAGACATCGAGGCGGACATTGTGACCATGAGTTCCTTCTACCTGGACAGCGCCCAGGAGGAGAACGAGATGTTCCAGGAGATCACATTTGACGCCCCCACGCTGGAGGAGACGCCCTCCTTCTACCGGCCTATTACCTCCCAGGAGGGAACAATTATCTACAATACGCAGGCACTTAGAGAGGCGGGGCTTCCCGTGCCGGAGAGTATCGCCGACCTGGCGGAGCCTGCCTATAAGGGCCAGATCTCCGTCACGGACATCAAGAGCTCTTCCACAGCCTGGCTCCTCATACAGGCTCTTGTCAGCGAGTACGGGGAGGACGGAGCGGCGGAGGTGCTGTCCGGGATCTATGAGAACGCAGGCCCTCACATCGAGGACTCCGGCTCCGGCCCCATCAAGAAGGTGCGCTCCGGGGAGGTGGCCCTTGGATTTGGCCTGAGACACCAGGCGGTGGCGGACAAGAACGAGGGTATGCCCGTTGACTATGTGGATCCAAAGGAGGGGAATTTCTCCCTCACCGAGTCCGTGGCCGTTGTGGACAAGGGGGAGAACGAAAATCCCCTTGCCATGGAGATGGCGGAGTGCATCATCAAAAACGGCCGGCAGGAGCTTCAGCAGACCTATCCGAACGCCCTCTATGAGGGGGAGACGACGGATGAGGCTAACCAGTCCGCCTATCCGAAGAAGTTCCCGGAGCCGCTGACAGCCCAGCTCCTTCAGAAGCATCAGGAGCTTTCGGAGAAATGCATGCCGTAGGGCACGCCCGCAAAAGAACGCGGACAGGCTGTGCGATGGCATTGAATTAATAAAAAACTATGTATAAAGAGAGGTAATAAAAAATGGTAAACTACAAACTGCTCACACCGGGCCCACTTACAACAACAGACACTGTAAAAAGAGAGATGCTGGCAGACCACTGCACATGGGATGACGACTACAAGCAGATTACACAAAAAATCCGCAGGGAGCTCCTTGAACTGGCTCATGTGACGGAGAAGGACTATACGGTCGTGCTGATGCAGGGCAGCGGCAGCTTTGGCGTGGAGTCCGTTATCACAAGCGTGGTGGGGGACGATGAGAAGCTACTGATCGTGGCCAACGGGGCCTACGGGGAGAGAATGGTGGATATCGCAAAGCACGCCCGGATCAGCTACGCCCTCTACGAGGAGGAGTACGACAAAATCCCCTCCGCCGGAAAAGTGGAGGAGATGCTGAAGAATGATCCCTCTATTACTCATGTGGCTATGGTGCACTCAGAGACAACCTCCGGCATTCTCAACGACATTGCCTCTGTGGCAGAGGTGGTGAAGGCAGCGGGAAAGACCATGATTGTGGACGCCATGTCCAGCTTCGGGGGTGTGGACATTGAGGTCGGAAAGCTGGGCATCGACTTTATCATCAGCAGTGCCAACAAGTGTATTCAGGGAGTGCCCGGATTTTCCTTTATCATCTGCAACAGGCAGAAGCTGATGGAGAGCGCGGGAAAGGCCAGAAGCCTGTCCCTTGACCTCTATGACCAGTGGAAGACAATGGAGAAGGACGGAAAATGGAGATTTACCTCCCCCACGCACACCGTGCTGGCCTTTGCGAAGGCGATCGAGGAGCTGAAGGAGGAGGGAGGCATCCCTGCCAGGTCAAAGAGGTACTATGACAATAACCGCCTGCTGATCCGCAAGATGAAGGATATGGGCATACAGGCCTACATTGGGGAGGAGCACCAGGGCCCCATCATCACCACCTTCTTCTACCCGGAGCACCACAATTTTTCCTTCCAGGAGATGTACCAGTTCATCAAGGAGCGAGGCTATGCTATCTACCCCGGAAAGGTGACAGACGCGGACACCTTCCGTATCGGCAATATCGGGGAGATCTACGAGGAGGACATCCTGAAGCTGTGTGACATCTTTGAGGAATTCTTTGCCCGGATGAAGAAAAAGAAAGCAAGCTAATAATAAAAAACAGAGGAAGCGAAGGAGAACGCAAATGAGCAAGATAGAGGCAGTGATCTTTGACTGGGCGGGCACGACTGTGGATTACGGGTGCTTTGCCCCGGTCAAGGTCTTTACAGAGGTATTTAAAAATGCAGGCGTGGAGCCCACTATGGAGGAGGTGCGTGAGCCCATGGGCATGCTGAAGTGGGCCCACATCCGGACTATGCTGGAGATGCCCAGGATCAAGGCGGCCTGGAAGGAGCTGTACGGAAGAGAGCCACAGGACGCGGATGCGGACAAAATGTACGAGAGCTACGAGCCCTCTCTTCTTAAGATACTGGATCAGTACTCGGATCCCAAGCCCTATGTGCTGGAGACAGTGCAGGCCTTGAGGGACAAGGGGATCAGGATCGGGTCCACCACAGGCTACACAGATGTGATGATGGGCATTGTGGTTCCCAGGGCAAAGGAGCTGGGATACGAGCCGGACTGCTGGTTCAGCCCCGACTCCACCGGCGGCATGGGCCGTCCCTATCCCTACATGATATTCAGGAACATGGAGGAGCTGAAGGTGAGCGCTGTGGACAGGGTGATCAAGGCGGGAGACACCATCTCTGACATCAAAGAGGGAAAGAACGCCGGTGTCTTCACCATCGGCATCCTGGAGGGGAGCTCCCTTCTGGGACTGTCCAGGGAGGAATATGAGTCTCTCCCCGAGGAGGAGAAGGAAAAGCTCCTGAAAGAGGGAGAGGAAAAGTACAGGGCCGCAGGGACGGACGCTGTGGTGAGAGATATCCGGGGGATCCTGGAGTACGTATGATGCCAGGGTAGGATTGTGAGAGTGCGCAGCACGGAACAATCCGTAGGCATCATAGTATCTATTTATAATAAAAAGGCAGGCAGAGGTTTCACTCTGCCTGCTTTTTCATCAGCTCCAGGAACAGCCTCATCTGGGGAGTCACGTACTTGTTCCGGTGACAGATGAGCTGACTCCACATGACGATCTCCGGACATTCCGTGTCCAGCACTGCGAGGCGGCCGGCCTGTACGTCTTCCTTTACCACGTATTCCGGGAGGAAAGAAATGCCTTTATTTTGCAGGAGAAAGCGGGTGATCACATCTGTGTTTCCCACCTCCAGCCGGGGATGGAGCTCATAGCCCTGGGCGGCCAGTGCCTGCTCCATGGCATACCGGTAGCTGATCCCCCTCTCGGTCAGATACAGAGGCTCCTGGATCAGACGGCTGACCGGAATTTGCTTCATACCCGCCAGAGGGGAGCTGGAGGAGGCCACGAAATAGATTTTCTCCGGCCGCTCCAGCACCTTGACCCACTCCGGGAAGAAGAGCTTTTTGTCCAGGAAGAATAAAATGTCAATATCGTTCTGGCGCAGCATGTTGACCAGATCAGGCACGGGAGCAGTGTGGGTGCTGATCTCCACGCCGGGACAGCGCTCTCCCAGCTCCATGAAAACAGGGGGAAGAACGCTGATCACGTAGGACTCGCAGGTGCCGATGCGCAGCTTTCCGGAGATCTGCTCCGGCTCCCTGGCGATGTCCTCCGCTTTCCTGGCAGAGTCCAGTATATTAAGAGCCAGGGGGAGAAGCCGCTCGCCGGCCTGCGTCAGCTTGGCTCTTTTTCCGATCCGCTCGAAGAGCTGTGCCTGCAGCTCTGCCTCCAGCTGCTTGATCTGCATGGTGACAGCGGACTGGGAGTAGCCCAGCTCCTGCGCGGTCTTTGAAAAATTCCGGAGCTCCGCAATGCGGACGAAGGTTATGAGATTGCGTATTTCCATGACAATGCCTTTCTGCTTTCTGACAAGAATGTTCAAAATTATTGAATGTTTCTATAAAAACTATGAATTTTACAGTGGTTTTTATTCATGTTAGCATGATAATCAGAAGCGGTCAAGGAGGTACAAGAAATATGCGTATAGACACGAGAGAACAAAATCGGGAGATTGGAGAGCTGTTGAGAGCGTTTGTTTCCAGAACCGTGGATTTTTATGAGCACATAGAAAATGAGGCTGTCTGCCGCCCAGCTGCCGAGGACAGCCTTTCGCGCATAGAAAAGCAGGCTATCCCGGCCGGAGGGCGCTCTGTGGAGGAGGTTTTCCGGGAGATGGAGCAGGATATTTATTCCAGCACACTCCTGGGGCAGCACCCACGCAGCTTTTCCTGCGTTCCGTCCACCATGTCCCTCCTCTCCTGGATGGGGGATGTGATGACCAGCGCCTACAATCCCCACGCCAGCTGCCGGGTCAACGGACCAGTAGCAGATCTGGTGGAGAAGAAGCTGATCCGATGGATGTGTGAAAAAGCCGGGTATCCGGAGGGGAGCGGAGGACTCTTCGTGTCCGGCGGCTCTATTGCCAATCTGACTGCCCTGACAGCGGCAAGAGACGCAAAGCTGGCATGGGAGGACCGGGGGAGGGCTGTAGTCTACCTGTCCGGGCAGACCCATGCCTCTGTGTCCAAGGGGCTTCACATGATCGGGTTTTGCAGGGAGCAGATCCGGATCCTCCCCGTGGACGAGAGCTTCCGCATGGATATGGCCGCGCTGCAGTCCTCGGTCAGGAAGGATCTTGCGGACGGGAAAATCCCCTTTGCGGTCATCGCCTCTGCGGGGACAACGAATACGGGGAGCGTGGATCCTCTGAGGCCGATCGGGGGTATCTGCCGGAAATATGATATGTGGATGCATGTGGACGGGGCCTTCGGGGCGTCAGCCCTCCTGTCTGAAACATACAAAAAAGAGCTGGACGGGATCCAGCTGTCGGACAGCTTAAGCTGGGATGCCCACAAGTGGATGCTGCAGACCTACGGGTGCAGCGCGGTTCTGGTGAGAAGAAGGGATGATCTGGTCCGCAGCTTTGCCGCTCATCCGGAGTATTTAAAGGACGCGGAGACCTCGGAGGGAGGCGTGGAATTCTGGGATCTGGGGCCGGAGCTGACAAGGCCGGCCAGGGGACTGAAGCTGTGGCTTACGCTCCAGACTATGGGGACAGAGGAGCTGGGACGTGTGGTGGAACACGGCTGTGAGCTGGCAGAGCTGGCGGCGGGGATCATCAGAAAAGAGCCGGAATGGGAGCTCCTGTCCGGCCCCTGGCTGGGGATCGTGAACTTCCGCTACAGGGCGGACGGCTCTCTGTCTGAGGCGGAGCTGGACGCCGTGAACCAGGAGATATCCGCGGAGATAACCGACAGCGGCTTTGCCCAGATATTTACGACAGAGCTGCGGGGGAGGAAGGTTCTTCGCATGTGCACCATCCATCCTGAGACGACAAAGGAGGATATCCGGCGCACCATCGAGAGGCTGATGGAGACAAAGGCTGTCTCGGACCGGAGACAAGAGCAGAACAAAAGCAGGACAGCGTAGCCTATGGGGCTGCGCTGCCCTGCTTTTTCTATAGCTTCTTATGGATCCGGAGCTGCCCTCTGTCCGGTACGTGTCCCTTTCTATGCCTTGCGGTAGGCGAAAAGAGGGATGCCGTTCTTTGTGGGAAGCTCCACGTGTCCCTGGGTCAGGGGGCGGACATAGTCGATGAAGGCGTCGCTGATGTCGGAGCCATCGTTTGTGATCCACTCCAGAGGTACGCATTTCTCCTTGTTGCAGATGATGTTGACGTCCGCGGTGCTGTAGGAGAGCTCATAGGGTACACTTTTGTTTCTTATGAAAGTAATCATTTTCCCGCTCTCCCCTGCAAGGGCTGCCTGTACGGCGTAGACACCCGCGTTGACAGCCTCGTCCAGATCCACCCGGGACAGGTGTGAGCAGGAGCATCTCTGGCAGACATTCAGCTCTACGGAGCGAACCTTGACGCCCAGCCGCTCCTTTACCAGGTTCTCCAGATATTTTCCGGAGCCGGTGAGCATCTTGTGGCCGAAGGTGTCTGTGCCCACCTCGCTGGCGTACTCACAGATAAAGGTGCCCTTTCCGTCGTTGATGCCCTCGGAGATGCAGACTACCAGGTTGGGTGTGGTCTCCAGGGAGGTGCGCACCTTCTCGATGAAGGCATCCTGGTCAAAGGCCACCTCCGGCAGGTAGATGAGCACCGGGTTGTCCCCCTCAAACTTCCTGGCCAGCATGCTGGCGGCTGTGAGCCATCCGGCGTGGCGGCCCATGATCTCCACGATGGTGACAGACTGCTTGTTGTCGTACACGGAGGCGTCGATGGCGATCTCCCGCACGGTGGTGGCCACGTACTTGGCGGCGCTTCCATATCCCGGTGTGTGGTCTGTCTCCACCAGGTCGTTGTCAATGGTCTTGGGAACGCCGATGAAGCGGATGGTACTGTTCATAAATCCGGCGTACCGGGACAGCTTGCTCACCGTGTCCATGGAGTCGTTTCCTCCTATATAAAAGAAGTAGCCGATATTCAGCTCCTCAAAGCATCGGAACAGCTCCGGGTACACTGGGTCGTGCAGGTCCTCCGGCAGCTTGTAGCGGCAGGAGCCCAGGTAAGCGCCCGGCGTGGTGCGCACAAGCTCCAGCTCGTTGGTTGTGTCCAGGGCTCCCAGATCCATGTAGTGGCCCTGGAGAAATCCCTCTATTCCGTTGATCATTCCGTATACCGTGTCGATGTGGTCTGTCATTTTGATACCCTCAGACACAACACCGTAGAGACTTCCGTTGATGACTGCCGTGGGACCTCCGGACTGTCCCACAATGATATTTTTTTTCATGTTCTCTCCTCCAAGCTTTTGTTCAGCGGCCAGGGCCCTGCCAGGCAGGGGCAAGGGGCCCGTCGGCCTTCTACACATAACTATACCGGAAAACCCTCCTTTTTACAATTGTGTGATGAAGATTTTGCAAAGTTTAAGTTGGAAAAACCGGAGGAATACTATATACTATAAAAGTCAGGAGGAAGAAAAATATGAAGTACATTTCGTTTGCGATCCCGTGCTATAATTCCCAGGATTATATGGCGCATGCGATCGAGAGCATCCTTCCGGGCGGGGAGGACGTGGAGATCATCATTGTAAATGACGGATCCAGCGATGACACATCAAAGATAGGACATGAGTATGCGGAGAAATATCCGGATATCGTAAAAGTGATCGACAAGGAGAACGGCGGACACGGAGACGCAGTAAACTGCGGGCTTTCCAACGCAACAGGAAAATATTTTAAGGTTGTGGACAGCGACGACTGGGTGAATGAGGAATCCCTTCACAGAATCCTTCAGGTCCTCAGGAACTTCGAGGACGAGGGCGAGGAGGTGGATATGCTCATCGCCAACTATGTGTATGAGAAGGTCGGAGTGGAGAATAAAAAATGTATCCACTACCGGAACGTACTGCCCCAGGACGAGATATTCCACTGGTCGGATATAGGGCATTTTCATCTGGATCAGTACATCCTTATGCACTCGGTGATCTACCGGACAGAGCTGCTGCTTCTGTGTCAGCTGAGGCTGCCCAAGCACACCTTTTATGTGGATAACATCTATGTATATTATCCGCTGCCCCATGTGCGGAAGCTCTACTATATGGATGAGGATTTCTACCGCTACTATATCGGGCGTGAGGATCAGTCGGTCAACGAGAAGGTTATGATCAAGAGACTGGATCAGCAGATCTTTGTCACAAAGAAGATGATCGACATGTATCAGATGAGGGAGATCACCAACAAGAAGCTGAAAAAATACATGATCAACTATCTCGCCATCATGATGACCGTCTCTTCCATTCTGTGCATCCGCTCCAAGGAGAAGGAGAACCTGGACAAGAAAAAGGATCTGTGGCTGTACCTGCGGAAGAAGGACGCCAGAACCTATGTGAAGATTCGCTACGGCATCCTTGGACAGACCATGAACCTGCCGGGAAGATCCGGAAGAAAGATCTCTTCTCTGGCCTACATGGTGGCCAGAAGGCTGATCGGTTTCCAGTAGATAGGCAAAGTGACAGCCGGGAAAACGTGGAATACAAGGTATAAAATCACTGCCATGGTACATACTCTATGTAAAAAGGTAAAGGAGTATGTATCATGGCAGTTGATTTTTGTAAGAGCAGGACAAAGGAAAATCTGATGAAGGCGTTTGCCGGGGAGAGCCAGGCCAGAAACCGGTATACCATCGCGGCGGAGATGGCCATGGAGCACCACATGTACTCGGTGGGGCAGATCTTTCTCTTCACCGCGGACCAGGAGAGAGCCCACGCCCAGCGCTACTATGAGCTCTTGAAGGAGGCCGAGGGGGAGACGATAGAGATCTGCGGCGGCTTCCCGGTGGATACCTACGACTCCCTGACAGACCTTCTGCGGGCGGCGGAGCACAACGAGACGGAGGAATATAAGGACGTGTACCAGGCCTTTGGCGACCAGGCCAAGGAGGAGGGATTTCTGGAGGCGGCATCCGCTTTTTACCAGATCGCCGAGGTGGAGAAGACCCACGCCAAGCGGTTCGGGAAAATACGGGAGCTGATGGAGACAAACACCTACTTTGAGCTGGCGAAGGAGGGAGCCTGGATGTGCCTGAACTGCGGCCATATCCACAGGGGAACAAAAGCGCCCGAGGTATGCCCGGTCTGCCGGCATGAAAAGGGCTTTTTCATTCCCCTCTCCCTGGCTCCCTACACGGACAGCGGGATCGTGGTCATGTAGAATATCATGCAAAATAACTTGTCAAAGGAGTGAGGGAAGATGGCGGGACAGAAGATCGAGGATCTTTTGAACCTTGCGCTGGATGTTACCCAGGAGGAGAGAGAAAAGTCGCTGGAGCTGGATGTGGGGTACGATCCCATCGAGAGGGAGTGGGACGTGATCGTGAAATACTCCGGGAGTCTGGATGATATAAAGGCCCTGTCGGTCCGGATGACAGAGCTCCTGAACGAGTATGCCATCGTCACTGTGAAGGAGTCCCGGCTGTCCGCCCTGGCGGCGCTGCCGGAGGTGGAGTATATTGAAAAGCCAAAGCGGCTGTTTTTTCAGACCGCTGACGGGAGGCGCGTGTCCTGCATCGATACAGTGCAGGGCGGGCGCCTTTCCCTTTTCGGACAGGGAGTCCTGGTGGCGGTCATAGACTCGGGGATTGACTATATGCTGCCGGATTTCCGGGATGAGGAGGGCCGTACCAGGATCCTTGCGCTGTGGGATCAGTCCGCGGTTCCCAGATCGGATCGGGGAGAGGGACCGCCGCCTGGATATGCCCTGGGGACGGAGTACACAAGAGAACAGATCGATGAGGCCATCGCGGCTCCCGGGGAGGCGGAGCAAAGGAGCATTGTCCCCAGCGTGGACACCTCAGGACATGGCACCTCCGTGGCAGCTATCGCGGCGGGAAACGGGGGAGGAGAGAGCAGGTACAGGGGAGTGGCCTTCCGGAGCAGCCTTCTCATCGTGAAGCTGGGCGTGCCACGGGCAGAGGGATTTCCCAGAACCACAGAGCTGATGGCGGGCATTGACTATGCGGTGAGAAAATCGCTGGAGTACCGGATGCCCCTGGCCATAAACATCAGCTTTGGAAATACGTACGGGGCCCACGACGGCTCCTCCCTTCTGGAGCGGTACATAGACGATGTGGCCAACCTGGGCCGTACCTCCATCTGCGTGGGGGCGGGCAATGAGGGGAACGCAGCCGGCCACACCACGGGGAGGCTTGCAAGCTATGAGACAAAGGATATTGAGCTGGGGGTGCAGCCCAGGCAGACGGCCATGAGCATCCAGATCTGGAAGACCTACGCGGATCAGGTGCGCATCCTACTTATCACCCCCTCCGGGGTCCGCAGCGATCCCATCCAGGAGATAAGGGGCACCCAGAGGATGCGGATCGGCCCCACGGAGATCCTCGTCTACTATGGGGAGCCCAGCCCCTACAGCCTGGTGCAGGAGATCTTCATCGATCTTCTGCCGGTGGAGACCTACATCGCCTCCGGGGTGTGGACCATCCGGCTGGAGACGGGAAGGATCGTGGACGGACGGTATCAGATGTGGCTTCCGTCAGAGGCTGTCCTGAACCCGGGCACAGGCTTTCTCCTGCCCTCGGAGGAGGCCACCTTCACCATTCCCTCCACCGCTTCCCGGGTGATTACGGTGGGGGCCTACGATGCCCTCACCTTTACCTATGCGGATTTTTCCGGGCGCGGGGGCGAGGGGGAGGGCTACCGGACCAAGCCGGATCTGGCGGCTCCCGGCGTGGGGATTATGACGCGGGCGCCGGGAGGCACAGTGACGGCAGTCACCGGCACCTCCTTTGCCACCCCCTTTGTGACGGGCGGGGCAGCCCTCCTCATGGAGTGGGGGATCATAAAAGAAAACGACCCTTATCTCTACGGGGAAAAGATAAAGGCCTATTTGAGAAGAGGAGCCCGGCAGCTTCCGGGCTTTGCTGCTTACCCCAACAACCAGGTAGGGTATGGGGCGCTGTGCGTGGAGGAGAGTATACCGGATTAAGAGGAGGGCAGCTGTACCATCTGCCCTGTCAGCAGTCTGTACAGCTGGTCTGTCAGCGCCTCCGGGTCAGCCTGGCCGCTGCGGCAGCTCTCAATCAGTACGCCGGAGATCCCGTAGGTGAAAAAGTCCAGGGCCATGGTCAGATCCCGGTAGCTTAAGGATGCGTCCAGTGCCGTGTGTCTGTAGAGGCTTTCCAGGTAGCTGTGGAAGTTCTTGTGGATGATATGTTCCATCTGCTCCCGCTGCCGGGATCGGAGCAGGTGGTGGATGAAGCTTCTGTTTTCCATGGAAAAATCAATGAAGAGGCGGAGGGCGGCCTTGGGGTCTTCTGCCTGCAGGCTGCGCCGCAGGAGTTCGTCCGCGCTTCTTTGCATGATCCATTCAATAACCTCCAGTATATCCTGGAAATGATAGTAGAAGGCCTGGCGGGAGATGCCGCACTCCTGTACCAGGTCTTTGATTGTGATCTTGTCAAAATTCTTTCTGGCGGTCATGGCCAGAAAGGTCTCCGCGATTTTTTCTTTTACGTTCTCAGCCAAAATCCTGCCTCCTGTCGTGAACCTATGTATGTGAGCCTGCACGGGCCCGTGCTGCCGTGAGGGGCTGTTTCCCGTCCATGATAGCATGGGGGAGCTGTTCTTGTCCAGCTTTACAAATCCCGGGATCTGTCTAGTCAGCTGGAAAAGATTGAAAATGGAAAAAGGGTTTCAGCTCTGGTAAAGTAAAATACGGAAAGGAGGCTGACAGAAATGAGTGTACAGCAGGGGATTTTTTCGGCGAAGCTCTGTGAGATGGAGAAGCAGTATGAGAAATTCCAGGCTCATCTGGTGACGTGTCAGCAGATGGAACACGAGGCTATCAGAGAAGAGTGCCGCCGTATGGATCAGGAGTGTATGGAAAATGAGTACATCCTGAAGCAGGGCATGAAGGGGTGCCGCTCCCGCTCTGCCAGGCGGCTGGCTGACATCCAGCTCGAATATATGAAAAAAGCGGACGATATTTTAAAGAACGAGATGGCGGACGATATGTCCGATATAGAAGACCGTGCGGAGAGGAGGGCTGAGGCCAGCACTCTGTACGCGGAGTTCAGTATGGATTTCGCCGTTCAGGCCATGAGGCACGCCATGCGGGCGGCCCTGTCGGCCATCGATGCCCAGATGAGCTGTGAGGAACAAAAGACACAGGAACAGGAGGAAGCATAATGAAAGAAGTAAAGACACCGAAGAAACCGCTGATCTACTACTATATGATCGTGATCATCGCCCTCCTGCTTTTCAATTTCCTGGCCGTGCCCTTTATCACTGAGAGGGAGATCAAGGACGTGGACTACGGAACGTTTATCGATATGACGAATGAAGGGAAAGTAGGGAAAGCGGAGATACAGGAGCAGGAGAATACGATCCTTTTTACAGACAAAGATGAAGAGCATATTTATCGGACTGCCATGGTGCAGGACGAAGGCCTGACCCAGCGCCTCTATGACGCCGGAGTGTCCTTTTCAGGACAGGAGATCCAGCAGACGTCGCCCATCGTGACGGCCATCTTTTCCTGGCTGATCCCCATCATCATCTTCATCGCCATCGGACAGTACATGTCCAGGAAGCTGGCCAAGAGGGCGGGGGGAGGCCCCAACTCCATGATGTTTGGCATGGGAAAGAGCAATGCCAAGATTTACGTGAAGTCCTCTGAGGGGATTAAATTCTCCGATGTTGCAGGGGAGGACGAGGCAAAGGAAAATCTGACTGAGATCGTGGAGTATCTCCATGACCCCGGCAAATACAAAGAGATCGGAGCCTCCATGCCGAAGGGCATCCTCCTTGTGGGCCCTCCGGGAACCGGCAAGACTATGCTGGCCAAGGCCGTGGCAGGCGAGGCAAACGTGCCCTTCTTTTCCATTTCGGGCTCTGAGTTCGTGGAAATGTTCGTGGGCATGGGCGCCTCCAAGGTGAGAGATCTGTTCAGTCAGGCAAAGGAGAAGGCGCCCTGTATCGTCTTCATCGATGAGATCGATGCCATCGGAAAGAAGAGGGACGGCCAGCTGGGCGGAAACGACGAGAGAGAACAGACACTGAACCAGCTGCTTACAGAGATGGACGGATTTGAGGAGAACACAGGCGTCATCATCCTGGCGGCCACCAACCGTCCGGAATCCCTGGATCCCGCCCTCCTGCGGCCGGGACGGTTTGACCGGAGAGTGCCGGTGGAGCTGCCGGATCTGAAGGGCAGGGAGGATATTTTAAAGGTGCACGCCAGAAAGATCAAGGTGGCGGACAATGTGGACTTCAACAAGATTGCCCGCATGGCATCCGGCGCCTCGGGGGCAGAGCTGGCCAACATTGTCAATGAGGCGGCCCTCCGGGCGGTCCGGGATGGCAGGAAGTTTGCCACCCAGGCGGATCTGGAGGAGAGCATCGAGGTGGTCATCGCAGGCTACCAGAAGAAGAACGCCATCCTGACAGACAAGGAGAAGCTGGTCGTGGCCTACCACGAGATCGGTCACGCCCTTGTGGCTGCCATGCAGACCCAGTCGGCTCCGGTGCAGAAGATCACCATTGTGCCAAGGACGTCCGGGGCTCTCGGCTACACCATGCAGGTGGAGGAGGGCAATCACTACCTGATGACCAAGGAGGAGATCGAGAACAAGATCGCCACTCTGACAGGCGGAAGGGCAGCTGAGGAGGTGGAGTTCCACTCCATAACGACAGGCGCCTCCAACGACATTGAGCAGGCCACCAAGCTGGCCCGGGCCATGATCACCCAGTACGGCATGAGCGACACATTTGACATGGTGGCCATGGAAACCCGCACAAATCAGTACCTGGGCGGGGATACCTCCCTTGCCTGCTCTGCCCAGACCCAGGCAGAGATAGATCAGAAGGTTGTAGAGCTGGTGAAGCAGCAGCATGAGAAGGCCATCCGGATCATCCGCGAGAACAAGAAGAAGCTGGACGAGCTGGCGCAGTACCTCTATGAGAAGGAGACCATAACAGGCGAGGAGTTCATGAAAATACTGACAAAGAAAGGTGAGGAGGGGCCGCAGTAACAGGAACAATAAATTACAATAAGAGAGCAGGAATTCAGATTGCACCGACCGCCGTGATAGGATACTATAGATGTAACTATCTAAAATTCTACACGGCAAAAGGAGAAAATTTCTATGAGACCGGAACTGCGATTTGAGACAAAGAAAATGAGAGTGGCAGGACTCGGAGAGGAGTCCTGCCTTCCTGATCTTCTGGGGGAGAAGATCCTGCAGAACGACCTTGTCTTCCGGCTGAGCGAGGAGGATGAGATCTATGAGGGCTACGGCAGGCGGAAGAACGCCTACCCGTACAGACAGTACAGCTGCTACACCCGAAAGCTTGAGGAGAGGGACGTAGAAAGCGCTGTGCTGGAAAATGACTTCCTGAGAGCGGTCTTTCTTCCAGGGTACGGGGGACGGCTGTGGGAGCTGTGGGACAAGGAGAAGGGCCGCAACCTTCTCTACACAAACGATGTCCTTCGGTTCAGCAACCTGGCAGTGCGGAACGCCTGGTTCAGCGGAGGCGTGGAGTGGAACATCGGCGTTATCGGCCACACGCCCCTGACCACAGAGCCGCTGTATGCGGCCCGGACGGCTCTTGAGAGCGGGGAGCCCGTGCTGCGCATGTACGAGTATGAGAGGATAAGAAAAGTGACGTACCAGATGGATTTCTGGCTGGGGGAGAAGGATCGGTTCCTGAACTGCCGGATGCGGATCGTCAATGAGAGCAGCCAGGTCATTCCCATGTACTGGTGGAGCAATATGGCGGTTCCCGAGTACGAGGGCGGGCGTGTGATCGTTCCCGCAAAGCAGGCCTTCACCTACGCGGACGGCGCTGTGTTCAAGGTGGATATCCCGGTGGTGAACGGGGTGGATATCACGGACTATAAGAAAATTCCCCGGTCTGTGGACTACTTTTTCGACATCCCGCAGGAGTCGCCCAAGTACGTGGCCAACGTAGACAGGGAGGGCTTTGGCCTTCTCCAGATGTCCACCAAAAGGCTGCGCAGCCGGAAGCTTTTCTCCTGGGGCAGCCGGGAGGGCTCGGACAGGTGGCAGGAGTTCCTGACAGACAAGGCGGGCAGATATATCGAGATCCAGGCGGGGCTTGGAAAGACCCAGTACGGCTGTATTCCCATGGCGCCCCACACGGCCTGGGAGTGGCTGGAGAGATACGGCTCTGCCTGTGTGGAAAAGAAGGTGCTGGACCTTCCCCACGCCGCAAGGAGCGCCGCCCTGACAGCGGCCATACATAAGTCCGGGGAGCCGGAGCGGATGGAGCGGCTCCTGGCAGACACAAAGGCCATGGCCAAGAGCCCGGCCTGCCTGGTTCGCGCAGGGAGCGGCTATGGCGCTATGAGAAACCAGGGAAGGTGGACAGAGCATCTTGCCTTCCAGGTGCCGGAGGGGCCGCTTCAGAGCTGGCAGCGGTTCTTTGAGACCGGGGAGCTCAAGGCGCCGGATGTGACAGAGCGGCCCGATGAATTCCTCATAGACGGGGACAGTATCGGATTTCTGGAGAGCACCCTTGAGGGCTGTAACCGGGACAACTGGTACGCCTTTTACCAGGCCGGCGTCTGGCTGGCTCAGGCCGAACAGGGGGAGAGGGCCCGGACTATGCTGGAGCGGTCCCTGGAGCTTGAGGAAAATCCCTGGGCGTACCACGCCCTGGCCTGCGTCAGCCTGAGAGAGGGGGAGGAGATAAGAGCACGGGAGGAGATCCTGCGGGGCATGCATCTGGCGGCAGGGCTGCCCCGGCGGGCGGACCGGCTCCCCTACATGAAGGAGGGCTTCCGGATGCTGCATATGATGGGCGCATCGGAGGAGATCCGGACATTTTACAGAGAGATGGAGGCAGAGCTGAAGGCGAACGGCCGACTGAAATTCATCTATATTTTCGCTCTCCACAGGCTGGGGGAGGACCGCGAGGCAGAAAGACTTCTGGAGGAGAAGGGAGGCCTTCTTTTAGAGGATATCCGGGAGGGGGAGGACTCCATCGGGAAGCTGTGGCAGTCTCTTCACCGGGATGAGGCCGGCAGGGAGGCGAAGCTGCCCCGCCAGTATGATTTCTCGGCCAGCTAGAGGAGCCGCCTCCAAGCCCTGTAAAAGAGCCCGCCGGAAGACCCTGCGTCCGGTTGAATTTCCTTTCTAAATGATGTATGATAAATAGCGGATTACGTACTGAAACAGCAGAAAGGAATATCCCTATGAAAGAAGAGAACAATACAAAAAACAGCCCGGACAGGCAGAAGGCGCTGGCCCATCTGCGAAACGCAAAGGAGCTTTTTGTCATCATATCCATGCACACAAGGATGCCCTTTGTCTTCTGCGATCCGGAGACCTTTGACGACGAGGTGCTTCTCTACAAGACGGAGGAGGAGGCCCAGAAGGGCGGGAAGCTCCTTCTGGCGCAGAAGGACCCGGTCAACATCGCAAAGCTGGAGAACAGGCATCTTTTGTCCTTCTACTCGAACCTGTTCACCATGGGAGTCAACGCCATGGCGGTGAACAAGGGGTTGGAGGATGAGATCCATCTGCAGCTGGGAGAGCTGGTAAAGAGGCCGGATATGGACAACCTTCCCGATGGGAGGAAATGGGTGGAAAACCCCCAGTTTCATCTCACCGCCCTCTATTTTATGCAGCAGATGAGAAAGGACCCGAAGCAGCAGATGACAGAGGAGCTCAAAGAGATGCAGGAGGAGCTGCTGGTTGACCTGCAGAGAGGAAAGTATCTCGTGCCGGCGGAGCCGGACAAGGGCCTCCTTGTCATGAAGCAGAAGGACGGGTCTGTGTTCCTGCCCATCTTCACCGATCCCGACGAGCTGCGCAAGTTCAACAGGGACAATAAGTACAGGACGGCGGTCATCGAGTACGCCAAGATCCCGGAGCTCCTGCCGCCTGAGGCCAAAGGGGTGATCGTGAACCCCCTGGGAGTCAATATCCCGTTCAATATCGCCCGGCCGAAGAAGACGGAGACGAAATAGGGGTCGGCGTCATATGATATATTAATCACAATGTGCGGAGGAGATAAAGGAATGATTTACGAGAATATACTTGAGGCAACCGGGAACACGCCTCTGATCCGGCTGAACCATATGACCGGACCTGAGGACGCCCAGATCCTCGTGAAATTCGAGGCTATGAACGCAGGCGGCTCCATCAAGACGAGGACCGCCCTTAACATGATAGAGGCAGCGGAGAAAAAGGGGCTGATCCAGCCCGGTAAGACTACCATCGTGGAGCCCACAAGCGGCAACCAGGGCATTGGCCTTGCCCTCATCGGCGCGGTCAAGGGCTACAGGACCATCATCATCATGCCCGACTCGGTGAGCGAGGAGAGGAGAAAGCTGGTAAGGCACTACGGGGCGGAGGTAAAGCTGATCCACGACGCAGGAAATATCGGAAAATGTATTGATGAGTGTCTGGAGACCGCCATGAAGATGGCGGCGGAGAATCCGGACGTGTATGTACCCCAGCAGTTTGAAAATGAGGCCAACAGCCAGGCCCAGAAGGAGCAGACGGGTCGGGAGATCCTGGAGCAGGCAGGTATCACTATTGATGGGTTCTGCTCCGGAATCGGAACCGGGGGCACTATCACAGGCGTGGGGGAGGCCCTGAAGGAGGCCAACCCGGACGTGGAGATCTGGGCGGCGGAGCCGGAGCACGCGGCCATCCTCTCAGGAGGAGAGGTGGGCACCCACATCCAGATGGGCATCGGCGACGGTGTCATCCCGGCCATCCTGAACCAGAAGATATACAGCCACATTGAGATCGTGACAGACGAGGAGGCCCTGGAGACAGCCAGAGAGCTGGCCTCAAAGGAGGGACTCATGTGCGGTATCTCCAGCGGGACGAATGTGGCCGTGGCAAAGCGCATGGCAAGAAAGCTGGGAAAGGGAAAGACGGTGGTGACGATCCTGGCGGACACGGCGGAGAGGTATTTTTCCACACCTCTTTTTGAGGGACAGTAGAGATGCTGCGAACACTGCTTTCCTATTTTAAGCCCCACATAGGCATCTTCCTTCTGGATATGTTCTGCGCCGTCCTGGTGGCGGCGGTGGATCTCGCCTTTCCCCTGGTGTCCAGGCACGCCATGTACGAGATGCTGCCGGATAAGCTGTACGGCACCTTCTTCACGGTCATGGCCATTGTGGCGGTCAGCTATGTGCTGCGGTCCGGCTGCAACTACATCATGACCTACTGGGGACACACCTTCGGCGTCCGGGTGGAGGCGGACATCCGGAGGGATTTGTTCCGTCACCTCCAGGATCTGGACTTTGAATTTTACGACGCTAACAGGACGGGAAAGCTGATGAACCGGCTGACGGGAGACCTCTTTGAGATCACGGAGCTGGCTCACCACGGGCCGGAGGACCTGCTGATCTCTGTCCTCACCATTGTGGGAGCCCTGGGAGTCATGTTTTCCATCGAGTGGCGGCTGGCCCTTGTGGTGGCGGTGATCATTCCGGTCTTCCTTGTGGTGGTCATGCTCTGTAAGAGAAGCATGTCGGACGCCTCCCTGCAGGTGAAGCAGAAGATGGCCTCCATCAACGCGGACATAGAGTCCTGCATCTCAGGCATCCGCACCTCCAAGGCCTTTGCCAACGAGGAGGTGGACCAGGCCCGGTTCGATCAGTCCAACGACATGTTCAAATCCTCCAAGAGCGGTTACTACAAGGCCATGGGAAGGTTTAACGCCTCCCTGGAGTTTTTCATGTGCATCATGCCCGTGGCGGTGATCACCTTCGGCGGATGGCTGATCATGCAGGGGCGGATGAACTATGTGGACCTGATCACCTTTAATCTCTACATCAGCACCTTCATCACCCCGGTACGGAAGCTCTCCAACTTTGCGGAGATCTTCACCAACGGCACGGCGGGGCTTCGGCGCTTCCAGGAGCTGATGGCCATAGAGCCGACGGTGAAGGAAAAGGAGGGGGCTTTGGACCTGACTGTGAGGGAAGGGCGGATCGATATGGATCATGTCAGCTTTTCCTACAATGGAAACGGGGAGGTGCTGACGGACGTGGATCTTCACATCGAGCCGGGACAGACCGTGGCCGTGGTGGGACACTCCGGCGGCGGGAAGACCACCCTCTGCCAGCTCATTCCACGGTTTTACGATGTGACAGGCGGCTCCATCAGGATCGACGGGATGGACATCCGGGATGTGAAGAAGAGATCCCTGAGGGACAACATCGGCATGGTGCAGCAGGATGTGTTCATGTTTGCGGACACGGTGTACGAGAACATCCGCTACGGAAAGCCTGACGCCTCCTACGAGGAGGTGGTACGGGCGGCGAAGAAGGCGGAGATCTTTGAGGATATCATGGAGATGCCAGGAGGCTTTGACACCTACATCGGGGAGAGGGGGACCATGCTCTCCGGCGGGCAGAAACAGAGAATTGCCATCGCCCGCATTTTCCTGAAGGACCCGAAGATCCTCATCCTGGACGAGGCCACCTCGGCCCTGGACACGGTGACGGAGAGCTATATACAGAAGAGCTTTGACGAGCTGAGGGCTGGCAGGACAACCCTCATCATCGCCCACAGGCTGGCCACTGTGCGGGACGCAGACCGCATCATCCTGATCGACGACGGAAGGATCCAGGAGAGCGGCACCCACGAGGAGCTCATAAAAAAAGACGGGCAGTACGCCCGTCTGTATCACACGCAGGAGCTGAAATAAAAGCTTCCGCTGAAAGAACAGCTTCCCGGAATAAATCAGATGCTTTACAGGAGATTTTGCATGATGAGTGCATAGATCTCCTGGTTTTTTTTACTCCAGTTGTTGGAGATAGTCTCCGCCTCCGCCTCAGAGGGGACGGTCAGGGTCAGGTCGATGAGAGGCTGGTTGTTCTCGATGACCTGGCAGCGGACCGTGAATTCCGCGCCGGAGCCGGGGAAATAGTCGGACTTCACGGACACTTCATTTTTCAGCTCATAGTGCTTTTCCTTCAGGAATTCGTTGATGTCCTTCTGGATGGCATCGGAGATCTTGTTCCGGAAGAAGTGGATGGTCTCCTCGCCGTCCTCAGTCAGATGGTAGAAGGTCCTGCTGTGGGTCGCCTCCTCCCGGATAAATCCGGACTCAGTCAGCTCGGAAAGAGCCTGCTGGAGTTTGAAGTAGGTGGTGTAGCCCTTGTCCAGGATAAACCCGGAGATCTGGGCGTTTGTCAGCGGAAAATCCACTTTGTCCAGCATGTACAGTATGATCAGCTTGTATAGTGTAAATGGTTCAGACATGTATATAACTCCTTCCCTGCCAGATATGCTGGCGTTTCAGATAGGCGTGGAACTGGTTCAGCACGTACCGCTTGTTTCCGGTCCACAGGGGTGCGATGAGAAGCTCCTTTGGACCGTCTCCCGTGAGCCTGTGGATGACGATGTCGGGGCGCAGCATGCCAAGGCAGCCCCCCAGCACCCGGAAATAGTCCTCCATGCAGGGGATGAAAAAGGGGTGCGACTCATAGAAGCCAGCCAGATCTGTCCCTTTTAAAATATGCAGAAGCTGCAGCTTTATGCCCTGGATATCCATCCGGTTCAGCTGACGGATGGTCTGGTACATATCTTCCTGCGTCTCCCCCGGGAGAAAGAGGATCACGTGGACGATCACATCCAGCCCGGCGGCCCGCAGGTCCCGGACAGCCTGCTCAAACACGGGAAATGTGTAGCCTCTGCGGATGAAGGCGGCAGTCCTCTCGTGGATGGTCTGCAGGCCAAGCTCCACCCACACCGGCTTGATCTGGTTTACCTCTTTGAGGAGCTCCAGCACCTTATGTCCCAGGCAGTCCGGCCTGGTGGCGATGGAGAGGGCCCGGATATCCGGGTGGGAGGCCGCCTCCAGGAAGAGGCGGCGCAGCCGGGACACAGGCCCGTAGGTGTTGGTGTAGGCCTGGAAGTAGGCGATGTAGCCGCTTCCTTTAAATTTTCCGGCTGACTGCTGCTTCCCGGACTCGATCTGCTCCGTGATGGACAGGCGCCGGTCCGAGGCGAAATCCCCGGAGCCACCCTGGCTGCAGAAGATGCAGCCCCTCTCGCCCAGGGTGCCGTCCCGGTTGGGGCAGGTGAGACCGGCGTCCAGGGAGATCTTGTAGAGCTTTTCCCCGAAGGTCTGCCGGATGTGGTAGTCCAGGCTGTGGTAGGGCCTGCCGCTCCAGTATACGGGCTTTCTCGCCAGAGCTTCCGTCAGATTTTCCACTAGATCAGTTCCTTTACGGCTCTGCTCACCACGTCTGCCACGCGGGGGTCAAAGGCCTCCGGAAGGATGTTGTCCTCGCTCAGCTCCTCGTCCGGCACCAGGCCTGCGATGGCGTGGGCGGCGGCCAGCTTCATCTCCTCCGTGATCTGGGTGGCCCGCCCCTCCAGAGCTCCCTTGAAGATGCCCGGGAAGGCGACTACGTTGTTGACCTGATTGGGGAAGTCAGAGCGGCCTGTTCCCACGACTCTCGCGCCGGCCTCCTTGGCCAGATCCGGCATGATCTCCGGAACCGGGTTTGCCATGGCAAAGAGGATAGAGTCCTTGTTCATGGACGCCACCATCTCCTGTGTCACGATGCCGGGTGCGGACACGCCCACGAAGATGTCGGCTCCTTTGAGAGCGTCTGCCAGTGTGCCGGTCTTCTTTTCCAGGTTGGTGACCTTGGCCATCTCCTTTTGCATCCAGTTGAGATTTTCAGAGTGCTCCCCGATGATGCCGTTAATATCGCACATGGTCACATGGGGGAAGCCGTAGGTGAGGAGCAGCTTGGTGATGGCCACGCCGGCGCTTCCGGCGCCGTTCACTACCACCTGCACGTCTTCCTTTTTCTTTCCCGTCACTTTCATGGCGTTGATGATACCTGCCAGCACTACGATAGCTGTCCCGTGCTGGTCATCGTGGAACACCGGGATATTAAGGAGCTCTTTTAAGCGGGACTCGATCTCAAAGCAGCGGGGGGCACTGATGTCCTCCAGGTTGATGCCGCCGAAGGCGGGGGCGATGTTGACCACTGTTTTGATGATCTCCTCCGTGTCCTGGGTGTCCAGGCAGATGGGCACCGCGTTGACGCCGCCGAACTCCTTGAAGAGGACTGCCTTCCCCTCCATGACGGGCATGGCTGCCAGGGCGCCAATGTTTCCGAGACCAAGGACCGCGCTCCCGTCAGACACCACGGCCACTGTGTTGGCCTTCATGGTGTAAGTGTAGGCCGCCTCCTTGTTCTCTGCGATCACTTTGCAGGGCTCCGCCACGCCAGGTGTGTAGGCGATGGACAGATCCTCCCGGGAGCTGACGTGGGCCTTGGCCGTCGTCTCCAGCTTTCCGTTCCATTCTCTGTGCATTTCAAGGGCTTTTTCCTGTAATGTCATATGAATTCCACCTTCTTCTTTTCGTCTTTTTATACCGCTTATAATCATAACATTCATTTATTTGCGGCGCAATAAAAAACATTTCTATAAAATTGGGGGTTTAAAAATCGGGAAAGGTATTGTATAATAAGCCTATATTTCAGTTCGGTCAAGTCAGACTAACAATCCCGAAAACATAAAGATAAACAAACAGTGAAAGAAAGGATTAGTTTATATGCGAGAAAAATATGAGTCTCTTTCCCTTGCCACGCTGAAGGATCTTGCGAAAGCGAGAGGACTGAAAGGTATCTCCGGCCTGAAGAAGGCGGAGCTTATCGAGCGTATGCTTGAGGAGGATGAAAAGGATAAACAGAAAGCGGAGAAGGCGGAGGAGAAATCTGCCGACAGACCTGCGGAGAACAGAAGCGCCTCGCGGGGGGACAGGCATGAGAGGTCTGATCAGCACCGCCAGGAGGGGCATCGCAAAAATATGAAAAATGTGAACGCAAACCACTCTGATATGAACCAGGTGAAGCTGACTGAGGACAATGTAAAAGAGCTGTCCGCCAACACGGGAGACCGGGAGATCCATGACATAGACCGCCTGGACAGCGGCATTACAGCCCACGGCATCCTGGAGGTCATGCCCGACGGGTACGGTTTCATCCGGTGCGAGAACTATCTGCCCGGGGACAACGACGTGTACGTGTCCCCCTCCCAGATCCGCAGATTTAATCTGAAGACCGGGGATATCCTGGAGGGAAACACGAGGATCAAGACACAGCAGGAGAAATTCAGCGCTCTTCTGTACCTGTCCAGGATCAATGATATCCATCCCGCCGTGGCGGCCAGAAGGCCCAACTTTGAGGATCTGACCCCCATCTTCCCCAACGAGCGGCTGTCCCTTGAGAGCGGCATGAGCAGCACAGCCATGCGTATCATGGATCTGCTCTCCCCCATCGGAAAAGGGCAGAGAGGTATGATCGTGTCCCCGCCGAAGGCAGGAAAGACTACCCTCCTCAAGGAGGTGGCCCTCTCTGTCAAGAGGAATAATCCGGAGATCCATCTGCTCATCCTCCTCATCGACGAGCGCCCCGAGGAGGTGACAGACATCAAGGAGACCATCGCGGGAAAGAACGTGGAGGTCATCTACTCCACCTTTGATGAGCTGCCGGATCACCACAAGAGGGTGTCCGAGATGGTGATCGAGCGGGCCAAGAGGCTTGTGGAGCACGGCAAGGACGTGATGATCCTTCTGGACAGCATCACCAGGCTGGCCAGGGCCTACAACCTGATCGTGCCGCCTTCAGGGCGCACCCTCTCCGGAGGTCTGGATCCGGCGGCCCTGCACATGCCCAAGAGGTTCTTCGGAGCGGCCAGAAACATCCGGGAGGGCGGAAGCCTGACGATCCTGGCCACAGCCCTTGTGGACACGGGAAGCAAGATGGACGATGTGATCTACGAGGAGTTCAAGGGAACAGGAAACATGGAGCTTGTGCTGGACAGAAAGCTGTCTGAGAGGCGTATGTTCCCGGCTATCGACATTCCCCAGTCCGGCACAAGGCGGGAGGATCTGCTTCTTTCAAGGGAAGAGCAGGAGGCCGTCACATCCATGCGCCGTGCTCTCAACGGCATGAGGGCGGAGGAGGCCGTAGACAATATCCTCAACATGTTCACACGCACCCGGTCCAACAGGGAGCTTGTGCAGCTTGTAAAAAAGACAAAAATAATCTAGACAAGAGTAAAGTTTTGTGATACAATTACAGAGCTGTTTAGAAAAAGAATAAGATTATTGCGCTCTGGCGCGAGAGAATAAAGAAGAGGTGAAAGGCAATGAAAGAAGGAATACATCCAGCTTACTATCAGGCAACTGTAACATGCAACTGTGGAAACACATTTGTGACCGGTTCTACAAAAGAAGATATCCACGTAGAAATCTGCTCCAAGTGCCATCCGTTCTACACAGGACAGCAGAAAGCCGCTCAGGCTCGCGGACGTGTAGATAAGTTCAACAAGAAATACGGCCTGGACAAATAAGATGACAGTGAAAGGGTTGAGATTTTACGATCTCAACCCTTTTTCATAGCAGGAATTAAGGAGGACATCTATGAAATCTTCGAATATAGGCGGCCAGGCGGTCCTGGAAGGGATCATGATGAAGCACAGAGAGGAGTATGCCGTGGCGGTGAGGAAGCCGGACGGACAGATCGAGGTGAGCCGGGACCGCTACACGGGGATCGCCGGCAGAGTGGGCGCCCTGGCAAGGGTTCCCTTTATCCGGGGGATTTTCAATTTTGTAGATTCCCTTGTGCTGGGGATGAAGACCCTCACCTGGTCGGCCAGCTTTTTTGAGGACGAGGAGGAAGAGAAAAAGGAGCTGACAAAGGACCAGGAGGAGCAAAAGGAGAGACAGGAAAAGTGGATCATGCGGGGCGTTGTGGCTTTCTCCGTTGTGTTGGCGGTGGGCATCTTCATGGTGCTTCCCTATTTCCTGTCCGGACTTTTGGAGCCCCTTGTCCCCTCCTATCATGTGCGAACCGTGATCGAAGGCTTCGTGCGCATCGGTATCTTTATCGTCTATATCCTCCTCATTTCCAGGACGGAGGATATCCAGCGCACCTTTATGTACCACGGGGCGGAGCACAAGTGCATCAACTGCATTGAGCACGGCCTTCCCCTGACGGTGGAGAACGTGCGGATCAGCTCCAGGCAGCACAAGAGATGCGGCACCAGCTTTCTCTTCTTTGTCCTGCTGATCAGCATCATCCTGCTGCTCCTCGTCCAGGTGGAGTCCCCGGTCATGCGGGGGGCCGTGCGCATCGCCCTTCTGCCGGTCATCGCGGGGATTTCCTACGAGGTGCTCAAGGCCGCGGGAAATTCAGACAATCCGGTCATTAATCTGCTCAGCATGCCGGGACTTGGCATACAGAGACTGACCACAAAGGAGCCGGATGACAGTATGATCGAGGTGGCCATCCAGGCGGTGGAGGCTGTCTTTGACTGGAGGGAATATGAGAGAGAAAACTTTGGCACAGACCGGGCAGCTTAGGGCCCTTGTGAGGGAGGCGGCGGAAAAGCTGTTTGAGGCCGGGATCGAGGAGGCGCACCTGGACGCCAGACTTCTTCTGGAGTATGCCGCCGGCATCACTGTCCAGGACTACATGATGGATCCCTTCCAGGTGCTGCCGGAGGAGAAAGTGCGGGCCTACCACGAGGCGGTGGAGAAGCGGGCCGCCAGGATCCCTCTGCAGCACATCAACGGGCAGCAGGAATTCATGGGATATCCCTTCCGTGTCAATGAGCACGTGCTGATCCCAAGGCAGGACACGGAGACGTTGGTGGAGTGCGCTCTGGAGAAGCTGGAGCCGGAGATGGAGGTACTGGATCTTTGCACCGGTTCCGGGTGCATCGCCGCCAGCCTCTATTTAATAGGAAAAAAGCAGGGGAAGGTGTTCCCGGATCGCTGTTTTGACGCGGCAGACATCTCGGCGGAGGCCCTTGACACAGCGAGGGAGAACTGCCGGGCGCTGGGGGCGCAGGTACGCCTGATACACAGTGACCTTTTTGAGAGGATCGAAGGCTCCTACGACATGATCGTGTCCAACCCGCCCTACATCAGGCGCGGCGTCATAGAGGGGCTGCAGGAGGAAGTGCGGCTGCACGACCCCTACATCGCCCTGGACGGCCACGAGGACGGCCTTTACTTCTATCGCCGGATTGCCGATGAGGCGGGCCGGCATCTGAAGCGGGGCGGATGGGTTCTCCTGGAGGTCGGACATGACCAGAGTAAGGACGTGTCCCGGCTCCTTGCGGAGGCCGGATTTACCTGCATCCAGGGGAAAAAGGATCTGGCCGGACTTGACCGTGTTGTCATGGGCATGTACAATAAATAAAGTGCAATGAATAGTAGGAGGAGAGAACATGTTTGATAAATTGGACGATCTGCTCGTGCGCTATGAGGAAATCATGAACGAGCTGTCAGAGCCGGGCGTGGCGGACAATCAGGACCGCTTCCGGAAGCTGATGAAGGAGCAGAATGACCTGGCCCCTATTGTGGAGGCATATAAAGAGTACAAGGCAAACAACCAGGCCATCGAGGACAGCCTGGTGATGCTGGAGGAAGAGACAGACGAGGAGATGAAGGAGCTGGCCAAGGAGGAGCTGAGTGAGTCCAAGGCCAGAGTGGAGGAGCTGGAGCAGAAGCTGAAGATCCTCCTTCTCCCCAAGGACCCCAACGATGACAAGAACGTTATCGTGGAGATCCGCGCCGGAGCGGGCGGCGATGAGGCGGCTCTCTTCGCAGCCGAGATCTACCGCATGTACGTCCACTACGCGGAGAGCCGCAGGTGGAAGACAGAGCTGATCTCTGTCAATGAGAACGGCATCGGCGGCTTCAAGGAGGTGGTCTTTATGATCACCGGCCAGGGGGCCTACTCCAGGCTGAAGTACGAGAGCGGCGTCCACCGTGTGCAGAGGGTGCCGGAGACAGAGAGCGGCGGCCGCATTCACACATCCACCATCACCGTGGCCATCATGCCCGAGGCGGAGGATGTGGACGTGGTCATCGATGAGAAGGATATCCGCATCGACGTCATGCGAGCCTCCGGAAACGGCGGACAGTGCGTCAACACCACGGACTCGGCTGTCCGTCTGACCCACTACCCCACAGGCATCGTGATCTACAGCCAGACAGAGAAGTCCCAGCTCCAGAACAAGGAGAAGGCCTTCCGGCTCCTGAGATCCAAGCTCTATGACCTGGAGCTGGAGAAGCAGCAGGCATCCCAGGCGGAGGCCCGCAGAAGTCAGATCGGCACAGGGGACCGGTCCGAGAAGATCCGGACCTACAACTTCCCCCAGGGACGAGTGACAGACCACCGGATCAAGCTTACCCTCCACAAGCTGGACAGTGTGATGAACGGGGATCTGGACGAGATCATCGACAGCCTGATCGCGGCGGACCAGGCGGCCAAGCTGGCGAATATGAACGAAGAATAGACAGAGTTTAAGGAGAATAAGGACTGATATTGTATGTTGGAATTTGATTTTAAGAGGCCCCAGCTGGAGGACAAGGAAGTGATTTCCCATTATTTTAAGCATCACACCAGCCGCAGCTGTGAGCGGACCTTTGTGAATGTATTTCTCTGGGCAAGGTTTTACAATGTGACCTTTGCCATCATTGAGGACACCCTCGTCTTCAAGAGCGAGGATGAGGACAGCTTTGCCTTCGCCTACCCGGCGGGAGAGGCGGGCAACGTAAGGAAAGCTCTGGACAGGCTGTATGAGTACAGCCAGGAGCGGGGCGTGCCCTTCCGGCTGTACAATGTGACGCCGGACCACTTTGACCAGATAGAGGGCTGGTATCCGGGACGCTTCCAGATTGAGTACAACGAGGACATTGCGGACTATGTGTACGAGTCGGAGAAGCTGTGCACTCTGGCGGGCAAGAAGCTTCACGGCAAGCGGAACCACATCAACAAGTTCAAGTCTCTCTACGAAGGGCGGTGGAGCTATGAGACCATGTCAGGCGACAATGTGGAGGAGTGCTTCCAGATGGCGCTGAAGTGGAGGAACCAGAACGGCTGTGACGACGACCCGGAGAAGAACTCCGAGATGTGCGTCACTTTGAATTCCCTGCGGCTTTTCAGGGAGCTGGAGCTGACAGGGGGTATCCTCAGGGTGGATGGCCGGATCGTGGCATTCACCATCGGGGAGCCGGTCTGTTCGGACACCTTTGTGGTGCACATCGAGAAGGCCTTCCCGGATGTGCAGGGCGCCTACACCATGATCAATCAGCAGTTTGTGGAGCACGAGTGCATGGATTACAGGTATGTCAACCGTGAAGAAGACACGGGGGACGAGGGGCTTCGCAAGGCAAAGCGCTCCTATCGGCCTGTGTTCATGGTGGAAAAGGGCGTTGTGACAGAAAAAAAATAGGGACGGCGCCGCCGGGGAGGCGGACGCTGCCTGTGCAGGATAAGGAGGAAAAAGAAATGATCGCAGATAAGATGAAGGGAATGGTGGCCAACAGCTCGGCTATCCGCGCCATGTTCGAGGAGGGCACAAGGATGGCAGAGCTGTATGGTGCGGAGAACGTGTATGATTTCAGCCTGGGCAACCCCAATGTGCCGGCTCCCGCCTCTGTGAAGAAGGCGATTATCGAGCTTCTTGATGAGGAGGACCCGGTGGTGCTCCACGGCTACACCAACAGCAACAGCGGCTACGCGGACGTGAGAGAGACAGTGGCCCAGTCCTTGAACCGGCGTTTCGGAACCTCCTTTGAGGGAAAAAACATAATCATGACCGTTGGGGCAGCAGGGGGGCTCAACGTGATCCTGAAGACATTGCTGAACCCGGGGGACGAGGTCATTACCTTTGCGCCCTACTTTGGAGAGTACCGCTCCTACACGAACAACTATGACGGAGTTCTCGTAGAAGTATCTCCCGACACAGCCACCTTCCAGCCCAAACTGGACGAGTTCGAGACAAAGATCACCCCGAAGACAAAGGCGGTTATTGTCAACACCCCCAACAACCCAACCGGTGTCGTGTACTCTGAGGATACCATCAAAAGGCTGGCGGCCATCATGGAGGCAAAGCAGAAGGAGTTCGGAACAGATATTTACCTCATCTCCGATGAGCCTTACCGTGAGCTGGTGTACGACAAAGTGGAGGTTCCCTATCTGACGAAATACTACGCCAACACGATTGTCGGCTATTCCTACAGCAAGTCCCTGTCCCTGCCGGGAGAGCGGATCGGCTACCTGGTCATCCCGGACGAGGTGACGGACAGCGAGACCGTGCTCTCTGCCGCCAATGTGGCCACCCGCATCCTGGGATTTGTGAACGCCCCCACTCTGCAGCAGAAGGTGGTGGCAAAGTGCATCGACGAGGAGACAGACATCTCCTTCTACGACAGGAACCGGGAGACTCTCTACGGCGGCCTGAAGGAGTGCGGCTTTGAGTGCATCAAGCCGGAGGGGGCCTTCTACCTCTTTGTAAAATCTCCGGTGGAGGATGAGAAGGAATTCTGCGCGGCGGCCAAGAAATACCACATCCTCATGGTGCCGGGAAGCTCCTTTGCCTGCCCGGGCTACGTGCGGCTGGCCTACTGCGTGTCCCACGAGACCATTGTGAATTCGCTTCCGGGGTTCAGGGAGCTGGCCAAAGAGTATTTCTAGAGAGGACGGACAACGCATGGAAGCATTTGAGCGAAATATACGGAAAGTGGAACCCTACGTGCCGGGTGAGCAGCCCCGGCAGAGGGTGGTCAAGCTGAATACAAATGAAAATCCCTACCCCCCGGCGCCGGGGGTGGAGCGGGCTCTTAAGGAGCTTGACACGGCGGATTTCCGCCTGTATCCGGATCCGGCCTGCAGCGTGCTGGTGGACGCCATCGCGGATTTCTACAAGGTGGGAAGAGATCAGGTGTTCGTGGGAGTGGGCTCCGACGATGTCCTGTCCCTGTGCTTCCTCACCTTTTTCAACTCGGATAAACCGATCCTTTTTCCGGACATCACCTACTCCTTCTACAAGGTATGGGCCCAGCTGTACCGCATCCCGTATGAGTGCAAGAGGGTGGATGAGCAGTTTCGGATCGTTCGGGAGGACTACTACGGGGAGAACGGGGGCGTCATTTTTCCCAACCCCAACGCACCCACGGCCCTCTACGAGGATCTGGAGCTTGTGGAGGATATCCTTCGCCACAACCGGGATGTGATCGTCATTGTGGACGAGGCCTACATAGACTATGCGGGGCCGTCGGCTGTGGAGCTGGTGGACCGGTACGACAATCTTATCGTGACCCAGACCTTCTCCAAGTCCCGGTCCATGGCGGGCATGCGCATCGGATATGCCATTGCGAATCCGAAGCTGATCCGGTATCTGAACGATGTGAAATACTCATTCAACTCCTACACTCTGAACCGTGCCTCCCTCGTGTGCGGGGCGGAGGCGGTAAAGGACCGGGCCTATTTTGAGGAGACGGTGGAGAAGATCAAAGCCACGCGGGAGAGAGCCATGGAGAGGCTTGGAAGCCTTGGCTTTTCCTGTACAAGGTCTAGCGCCAACTTCCTCTTTGCTACCCATCCGGACTGCGACGCGAGGGAGCTCTTTGAGGCGCTGAAGAGAGAGGGCATCTACGTACGCTGGTGGGATAGCGAGAAAATCCGCCAGTACATGCGCATCACAGTGGGAACGGATGAGGAGATGGAAAAGCTCTTTGCCTTCCTGGAACAATATCTTTCAAAAGGGGAATAAAACATGTTAAGACTTATATTACAGGGAGTTGTGGTCGGAGTGGCCAATATCATACCGGGAGTCAGCGGCGGAACCATGATGGTCGCCATGGGACTTTACGACAGGCTGATCCACGCCATCACCCATCTGAAGAGTGAATTTGGAAAGAGCATGAAGCTGATCCTTCCCATTCTGATAGGGGCGGCGCTTGCCATTGTGATCCTGTCCAGGGTGTTCGAGTTTCTTCTGGAGGTGTATCCGATCCCGACGAACTTTGCCTTCTGCGGACTCATCGCCGGCAGCCTTCCCTTTATCTTCCAGAAGGTGAAGGGCCACAGGCCGACCGTCAGCAGGATGATTCCGCTTCTCGTGTTCTTTGCCATTGTCATCCTGATGGCTGTCATGGGGGAGACAGGGGGAAAGGCGGCGGATGTGAGCTTTACCCTGGTCAACGAGATCAAGCTGCTGCTGGTGGGGATTATCGCCGCGGCCACGATGGTTATTCCGGGTGTGAGCGGCTCCATGATGCTGATGCTGCTGGGCTATTACGATACGATCCTTCGGACCATCAACCAGTTTATGGACGCCCTGTTTGCCTTTGACGTGCCGGAGCTTCTGGTGCGGTGCGGCATACTGATTCCCTTTGGCATCGGCGTGCTGCTGGGAATTTTTCTGATCGCCAAGATCATAGAATTTATTTTTGCCCGGGCAGAGATCCACGCGTACTACGCCATCATCGGCCTGATCGTGGCGTCTCCCCTGGCGATCCTCATCAAGATCGACTGGAGCACGTTCTCGATCCTCACACTTGCCGCGGGCATTGTGGCATTTGTGGCCGGCTGGTTTGTCGCAGGGCGCCTGGGAGGAGAATAGACTGACTCACAGAAACAGCCGGAGGTGCTTTTATGGAATATTCCCACGAGATCATAAGACCCAACGAGGACATCCCCTTCAAGCTTTTTGTGTTCGAGGGGAAGGACGGAAACTACATAAGGCAGAAGCACTGGCATCGGTCCATAGAGATATTCGCCCTCTTTGAGGGGGAGCTGACGTTCTTCATCAATGAGGAGGAATATCCCTTAAGGCCCGGTGAGTTTATGCTGGTCAATTCCAACGAGGTACACTCTGTATTTTCGCCAAGGGCAAACCAGACTATCGTGCTGCAGATACCGCTCTCTACGTTTGAAAATTACTACACTGATGAGCGGTTTATTTATTTTTCCCGCAGCTCCAGGCTCCAGGACGACGAGGTGATGAAGCTCATCGAGGATATGTACCGGACCTACAGGGCCAGGGAATGTGGCTACGAGCTGAAGGTACAGAGCCAGTTCTACATGCTGATCTACATCTTGGTGACAAAGTACCGGAAGATGGAGGTCAATCCGGAGATGGTGCGCATTGGGAAAAAGCTGAACCGCCTGTCCGCCATCACGGATTATATGAAAAAGAACTATAATAAGGAGCTGTCCCTGGAGACGCTGGCCAGAACCTTTGGCTACTCGCCCACCTATCTCTCCAGGATGTTCCGAAAGTATGCCAAGACAAACTATAAGGCCTACCTGGACGGCATCCGCCTGGAGCACGGCATGGAGCAGCTTGAGAGGACGGATCTCTCCATAGGGGAGATCGCGGTGCGGTGCGGCTTCCCAAACAGCAAGTCCTTTTCCAGAGCGTTCAGGGAGAAGTATGGGGTGCTGCCGAGCAGATTTCGAAAAGGGGACTGACAGGGAATGAAGTATTTTAAAGATAACAACCGGCTGATGTATGTGGTCATGGCAGCCACGGTCCTCCTTGCCCTGAGTATCATGGTCGGATTCAGTGTGTTTCTGAACCAGGACAGAGACGGGAAGAAGGGGGACGCGGACGATGGACAGAGATATGCCTACCATGTGGCCATGGTCAGCGGAGATACATCGGACGTGTTCTGGGAGTCTCTCTATGAAGAGGCCAGAAGCACCGGCGCCAGTGCCGGCATCTACGCGGAGAATTTCGGCGCTCTGCTGAACGAGGACTACACGGCCTCGGAGCTGATGCGCATGGCGATAGACTCAAGAGTGGACGGGATCATTGTGGAGACGGACGACACGGAGGATATAGAGGAGTTGATCGGCCAGGCGGAGGAGGCGGGCATCCCCGTCGTCACGCTGATGGAGGATATGCCGGAGAGCGGCCGTGTCAGCTACGTGGGGGCCAATGATTATACTCTGGGTGAGATGTACGGGCAGGAGGTGCTGAAGGCGGTGGGAAGTGACAGGACCAGCGCGAGCGCCGCGGTGCTCGTGCCGGTGAACGAGGAGGAAACCTCACCCAGCTTTATCTACACCGGCATCAGTGAGACGGTTGGCCGTGCCTCCGGAGCTATATCCGTGTCCACGGTGCGGACAGGGGAAGACAGGGAGTTCCTGTCAGAGGAGCGGGTGCGCAGCCTTCTGCTGGACGAGGAGAGCCGCCCGGATGTGCTTGTCTGCCTGAATGTGGTGGACACCATCAGCGCCTACCAGTGTGTCAGGGATTACAACCTGGTGGGGAAGGTGAAGATCATCGGCTACTACTCCTCCCCGGAAATACTGGAGGGTATCCAGAAGGGCATCATCGAGTCCACCATTGTGGTGGATGCCAGGGAGGCAGGGGAGCTGTGCATGCAGGCCATGGAGGAGTATCTGTCCCAGAGATACACAAGCGAGTACTTTCCGGTGTCTGTGAAGCTGGTCAATGAGGCAAACGTGGAAGAGTATATCCAGGAAGAAAGCGGGGAGTAAGAGATGGAGGGATCCCAGTCAAAGTCAATACGTGTGAAGCTGGTGGAGATATTCCTCATTGTGTCGGTCACGGTTTTTGTCATTGTGATTTTTATCTACTATAATCTGAACAGGACTATACGGGAGATGGATACGGTCTACAACAGCAATATCCAGTTTAACGACCTGTCAGAGAACGTGGGGGAAATCCAGAATTCTCTCTATCAGTATCTGAGCACAAAGAGCTCGGACTCCCTGGAGGACTATTACCGGTACAGCCAGGACTATCAGGAGCTTCTGGACGGACTGAACAATCAGGTCAGCGGCGATCCGGTGAAGCTGGCGGAGAAAAATATCTATTACCTGTCCCAGACCTATCTGGAGGTGGCGGACGAGGCGGTGGACAGAAAGAGGGGAAGGGACGCGGCGGGAGTCCGCGAGTCCTACCAGGAGACGGAGGAGATATACGGCTATATCCAGGCCAACATAAGCAGCGTCAATACCTCGACGTTTGTGAGCAACGCCAAGAACTATTCTACGCTGCGGGTGATCTTAAGCTATACCACCGGCTTCAGCATCTGCGTTCTCTTCGGAGTCATGGCGATCGCGGTGGGATGGATCATCATGATGACCAGGAGCATTACGAAGCCCCTGATCGAGCTGGCGGGCGTGGCCACTGAGATCGCCCAGGGAAATATGGATGTGGATTTCCCTATTGTGGAGACCGGCGATGAGGTGACTGCCGTGGCCAAGGCCTGCAACAAGATGATCGGCAGCATCCGCAATTATATAGAAGAGACAAAGAGAAACTATGAGAGGGAGAATGAGCTTGTGGCCAATGAGCTGCGGATGAAAAACGACCTGAAGGAGGCCCAGCTCAAGTACCTGCAGGCACAGATCAACCCCCATTTCCTTTTTAACAGTCTGAATGCCGGCGCCCAGCTGGCCATGATGGAGGGGGCAGAGAAGGCCTGTATGTTCATCCAGAACATGGCGGATTTCTTCCGGTACAATGTCCGGAAGATGGAGAAGGACGTGACCCTGCGGGAGGAGCTGCAGCTTGTGGACAGCTACATTTACATCCTGAACGTAAGGTTTGCGGGGGATATCCACTACAGCAGACAGATCGATGAGAGGCTTCTGGACATTTCCATGCCCAGCATGATCCTGCAGCCCATCATCGAAAATGCTGTCAACCACGGTATCCGTGAGATGGAGGGTGAGGGAGTCATCCACCTGTCTGTCTTTGGGAATGAGGCCGAGGTGTGCATAGAGATCACGGACAACGGAGTGGGGATCGAGCCCGAGACCGCGGCTAAGGTCATGCGGGGAGAGAGCGTCCACAGCATGAGCGGCCGGGACTCGGAGGGAATCGGCCTGGACAATGTGATCAACCGGCTGCGCAGCTACTATGGCAGACAGCATGTGTTTGAGATCAGGAGAAGAGAAGAGGGGGGAACGGCGGTAACGCTGTACATTCCGAAGAAAGGGGAGGAGCTAGAGGATGACGAGAATACTGATCTGTGACGATGAGGGAATTGTCAGGCAATCTCTTCAGTTTATGATCGAGAAGGCCTTCGGTGATGAGTGCGAGCTGGAGTTCGCGCGAAACGGAAGGACGGCCATAGAGCTGGCTGAGAGCTTTCACCCGGATATCATCCTGATGGATATCCAGATGCCGGGTATCAATGGGCTGGAGGCCATGCAGGAGATACGAAAGGAAGACAAGCATGTGGTCTTTATCGTGCTGACTGCCTATGATAAGTTTGAGTATACCCAGAAATCCATCGACGTGGGCGTCCTGTCCTATCTGACCAAGCCCATCAACCGGGATACGCTGACGGACACCCTGAGAAAGGCCATGAAGCAGGTGCGGGACCGCCGGGAGAAGGCCAGAAACGACCTGCGGATCAAGGAAAAGCTGGAGGCCGTCGTCCCCATGATCGAGAGCGGTTTTGTGTACAGCGTTCTCATGGAGGGAACCGGCAAGGAGGAGTACGTCGGATACCGGGACCTCCTCAACGTGGAGGAGGAGTACGGCTACGTCATGGTGATCGAGTGCGGTGATGAGCTGCACAGAGGAGAGCTGACCAACACGGTGGGCTCGGGCATTAAGCTGCAGAAGCATTACATGGTCTTCCGGGAGACAGTAAAGGAGGCCACCGGAGGAATCGTGGGAGCCCTCATGGCCAACAAGGTGATCGTGCTTATTCCGTGTCAGAGCGAGGAGGAGGAGTACAGCCAGCGGGTCATGAAGATCGAGAACACCCGGGCTCTCCTGCGGAAGCTGGAGCAGCAGACGGAGCTGAAGTTCAAGGCCGGTATCGGCACGGTGAAGAGCTGGAAGGAGATGGAGGAGTCCTATCGTGAGGCCCTGGAGAGCGTGCACCAGACAGTGGGAAAGGTGATCCACGCGAAGGATATCTCCACGAGCTGCGGCTATGCCGACGACTATCCCGTTGATCTTGAGAAGCAGCTCTTTGAGGCCGTCCGGGAGGGGGATGTGGAGAACACCCGAATCCTGGGCGAGCGGTATATGGACTGGATGCAGGGCTACGAGCCGAAGCTGAAGAACGTGGTCCGGCTGAAGGCTATGGAGTTTGTCCTCTGGGCGGAGCATCTTGCCTATATGCAGGGAGGCCTCTCCGAGTACCGGTTTGAGGACAGAGAGGGGTATATGGAGCTCCTCCTCTCCTTTAACTCTTACCAGGAGCTGCGGCACTGGTTTTTGAAAAAGCTGGACGAGAGCGTCTGCCACATTGCCCGGAAGCAGCAGACAAAGACAGACAGCGTGGTGGAGCAGGCAAAGCAGTACATTGCGGAGCATTTTAACAAGGAGCTGTCCCTGGAGGAGATGGCCAGGGAGGTGGGGATCAGCCCCTACTACCTGAGCAAGCTCTTTAAGGAGTCCGAGGGGACGGGCTACATAGAGTACACGACAAAGCTGCGGATGGATTACGCCAAGGAGCAGCTGGGGACCACCGACAGGAGCATCAAGGAGATCTGCCATGACGCGGGCTACCAGGATCCCAACTATTTCAGCCGCATTTTTAAAAAGTGGACAGGCATGACGCCGACAGAGTACCGAGGGGGTGTATCTATATGATGAAACTAAAAAGACTGGCTGCAGCTGCAGCCGCCCTGATCGCGGCGGCGGGTCTCCTTCTGACCGCCTGCGCGGACACCTCTCAGGAGACCTCCCAGGAGCCCTCCGGGGAGATGGAAAAGGAGACGGACGAGGGGATCCGCATCGGCATCACCTTTGACACCTTTGTGCTGGAGCGCTGGACGAGGGACAGGGATGTGTTCGTGGACACGGCCCGGAAGCTGGGAGCCACAGTGGACGTGCAGACAGCCAACGGGGACGTGGAGAAGCAGAAGGCACAGATCCGCAAATTCACGGAGGAGAACATGGACGCCATCGTCGTTGTGGCGACAGACTGCTACGCTCTGTCAGAGGAGGTCAAGGACGCCCGAAACAAGGGAATTCAGGTCATCTCCTACGACAGGCTCATCCAGGGGGAGCAGACGGATCTGTACATCACGGTGGACAACGAGATGGTGGGTGCCCTGATGGCCCAGAGCATCAAAGAAAATCTCCCGGATGGAGGAAATGTAGTCATGATCTGCGGCCCGGAGGCAGACTCCAACAGCATGGACGTGGTGAACGGCTTTGAGGCGGAGCTGGGCGAGGGGCCCTGGAAGATCGTGTACAAGAGCCATGTGAAATCCTGGACTCCGGAGAACGGCACCCAGGCCGTGGCGGATGCCTTTGCGGGGACGGAGGAGCAGATCGATGCGGTTATGTGCGGAAACGATGGGCTGGCCGGCTATGTGATCCGGTCCCTGAGCGAGAGACAGCTTGCCGGGGATGTGGTGGTGGTTGGCCAGGACGCGGATCTGGAGGCCTGCCAGAGAATCGTGGAGGGAACCCAGGCCATGACCGTCTTCAAGCCCATCAACGATCTGGCCAAGGAGGCGGCGGAGTGCACCGTAAAGCTGGCAAAAGGGGAACAGATCACGGGAGACCTGCTGGATGCTTCCGACGTGAAAGAAAATGAGGATGGACAGAAGGTTCCCTACTACGGGCTGGAGCCGGTGGCCGTGACAAAGGAGAATATGGACAGGGTGATCATTTCCTCGGGCTTCCACTCCAGGGAAGAGGTATACCTGAATGTAGAAAACTGACAAAAAGAGACGGGAACAGCACGTGTCAATAGGACATTTTTAACAGGGACAAGCACAAAAATGTGCTAGTCCCTTTTTTGAACCTGAATTTTCGTAAATTTGTGCAGACCTTTGCAAACATGTCCAGATGACATCCTGTTATAGTAATACCATCAAATAATTCTTAAATGAATGGAGGAACGATATTATGAAAAACAGAACAAAGAGACTTCTGGCAATCGGCCTGATCGCTGCGATGACAGCATCTCTGGCTGCATGCTCAAGCGAGGGAAGCGGCGGAGCTACCTCCGGAAGCGATGACAAACAGACTGAGGCCGGATCAGGAAAGATCGGCGTTGCCATGCCGACAAAGGATCTGCAGAGATGGAACCAGGACGGCGAGAACATGAAGAAACAGCTGGAGGATGCCGGATACGAGGTTGACCTTCAGTTCGCGAACAACGATATCGCCACACAGGTTTCCCAGATTGAGAACATGATCTCCGGTGGCTGCGACCTTCTGGTTATCGGCTCCATCGACGGCGAGTCTCTCGGAACACCTCTGGCAACAGCAGAGGAGCAGGGTATTCCGGTTATCTCCTACGACCGTCTGATCATGAACACGACAGCTGTTAAATACTATGCCACATTCGACAACTACTTAGTTGGCCAGAAGCAGGGCGAGTACCTGGTGGACGCTCTCGACCTTGAGAACCAGGCAGGACCTTTCAATATCGAGATCTTCACAGGTGACCCGGGTGACAACAACGTAAACTTCTTCTTCGGCGGCGCTATGGATGTCCTTCAGCCCTACATTGACGAAGGAAAGCTGGTTGTTCAGTCCGGACAGACGACAAAAGAGCAGTGCGCTACAGCAGACTGGTCCACAGAGAAGGCTCAGTCCAGAATGGATGCGATCTTAAGCTCCAACTACGCAGACAAGCAGCTTGACGCTGTACTTTGCTCCAACGACTCCACAGCACTTGGTGTTGAGAACTCTCTTGAGGCAAACTACACAGGCGAGTGGCCGATCATCACAGGTCAGGACTGCGATATGCCGAACGTTAAGAACATTGTAGCCGGCAAGCAGGCAATGTCTGTATTCAAAGACACACGTCTCCTTGCAGAGCAGACCGTTAAGATGGTAGACGCCATCATGGGCGGCGAGGAAGCAGAAGTAAACGATACAGAGTCCTACGACAACGGAACAGGTGTCATTCCTACATACCTCTGCGAGCCTACAGTTGTAACCATCGACAACTACGAAGAGATGCTGATCGACTCCGGATACTATGAGGCATCCGATATTCAGTAAGAGTGAAAATGTAACTTGTGAAAATGCAGGCGGGAACGAGTGGCCCGCCTGTTTTATGAAGGAAAGGGAGGGAGAACATTGGCAAATATCCTGTTGGAGATGAAAAATATTACCAAGACTTTCCCCGGCGTCAAGGCACTTGACAATGTAAATCTGCAGGTGGAGGAGGGCGAGGTCCACGCTCTTGTGGGTGAGAACGGAGCCGGGAAATCCACACTGATGAACGTCTTAAGCGGTATCTACCCGTACGGCAGCTATGAGGGAGATATCATATACAACGGAGAAGTTTGTAAATTTAACAAGATCAAAGACAGCGAAGAAAAAGGCATCGTTATCATCCACCAGGAGCTGGCTCTTGTACCGGAGATGACGATCGGTGAAAATATGTATCTGGGAAATGAGCAGGGAAAATCCTTTGCCATCGACTGGAGCAGAACATACGGGGAGGCGGACAAATACCTGAAGCAGGTAGGACTGAAAGAGTCCTCCCGCACACTTATCAAAGACATTGGAACCGGCAAGCAGCAGCTTGTGGAGATCGCCAAGGCTCTGGCCAAGAACGCGAAGCTGCTCATTCTCGATGAGCCCACATCTTCTCTGAACGAGGAGGATTCCCAGGCGCTCCTGGATCTTCTGCTGGAGTTCAAGAAGCAGGGCATGACTTCGATCATTATCTCACACAAATTAAATGAGATTGCCTATGTGGCAGATAAAATCACTGTAATCCGTGACGGCTCTACCATTGAGACGCTGGACAAAAAGAAGGACACCTTTACGGAGGACAGGATCATCAAGGGGATGGTTGGCCGTGAGCTGACGGACCGTTTCCCCAAGAGGGAGAAGAAAAATATCGGGGATGTGGCCCTGGAGGTAAAGAACTGGACCGTGCATCACCCGCTGTATTCTGAGAGAAAAGTCGTGGACAACGTATCCATGTACGTGAGAAAGGGAGAGGTTCTCGGTATCTCCGGACTGATGGGTGCAGGACGTACCGAGCTGGCCATGAGCATCTTTGGAAAGAGCTACGGCAAAAACATTTCCGGACAGCTGTTTATAAATGGAAAAGAAGTGCATCTCCACTCTGTAAAGGATGCTATCAAACATAAACTGGCCTACGTGACAGAAGACCGGAAGGGGAACGGACTGATCCTGAGCAATCCTATCCGTGTCAATACCACTCTTGCCAATCTGGAAGGAGTCAGCAGCCACGGCGTCATCGACAACGACAAGGAGATCGCCGTTGCGGAGGAATACCGCGAAAAGCTGCGGACAAAATGCCCCTCAGTGGAGCAGAACGTAGGGAACCTGAGCGGTGGTAACCAGCAGAAGGTGCTCCTGGCAAAATGGATGTTCGCTGAGCCGGATGTGCTGATCCTGGACGAGCCCACAAGAGGTATCGACGTGGGAGCCAAGTATGAGATCTACTGCATCATCAACGATCTGGTGGCGCAGGGGAAATCCGTGATCATGATCTCCTCCGAGCTTCCCGAGGTCCTCGGCATGTCAGACCGCATCTACATCATGAATGAAGGAAAGATGGTGGGAGAGCTGAGCGGGGAAGAGGCAACCCAGGAACTGATCATGTCACGCATCTTGAAATCGAGCAAAGGAGAATAGCTATGGAAAAGAGTAAAGTATCAGAATTTTTGAAGAAGTATACAATGGTCATTGTCCTGGTCATTGTGGTATTGTTTTTTGCATGGCAGACAGGCGGAAGGATGCTCCTGCCGCAGAACGTCAACAACCTGATCGCGCAGAACGCGTATGTATTCATCCTGGCAACAGGTATGCTGCTCTGTATCCTGACAGGCGGTAACATCGATCTGAGCGTGGGATCTGTAGTCTGCTTCGTGGGCGCTGTGGGCGCTACGGTCATGGTTAACATGAAGATGAATGTGTTCATCGGTATCATTGTCATGCTGGCGGTAGGACTGGCCATCGGCGTATGGCAGGGCTTCTGGATCGCCTACAGGCGTATCCCTCCATTCGTTGTAACTCTGGCAGGTATGCTCATGTTCAGAGGTCTCTCCAACATCGTGCTGGACGGCTTCACCATCGCGCCTATGCCCCAGGGCTACCTGAACCTGTTCAACAGCTACATCATTGACTTCTTCGGAGGTCAGGGACTGAACATTACCTGTGTGCTCATCGGTGTGATCGCGGCAGCTGTCTTTATCTTCATCACATTCAAGGGAAGAATGTCCAAGGTCAAGAAGGGCTACGCGGTGAACAAGGCAAGCAACGACATTATCCGCTGCGCTATCATCAGCATTGTTATCATCGGCTTTATGTGGAGACTGGCACAGTACAAGGGTCTTCCCAACATGCTCCTTTGGATCGCTGTGATCGTCCTCATTTACGGGTACATCACATCCAAGACAACCATCGGACGTCACCTGTACGCCATCGGTGGAAATGAGAAGGCTGCACAGCTCTCCGGTATCAACACAAACAAGGTGTACTTCTTCGCCTACGCCAACATGGGACTTCTGGCAGCAGTTGCAGGTATGGTGACCATCGCCCGTCTGAACTCTGCTAACCCGACAGCCGGTGACAGCTACGAGATGGACGCCATCGGATCCTGTTTCATCGGCGGCGCATCCGCATACGGCGGAAGCGGAACTATCCCCGGCGTTATCATCGGTGCCACGCTGATGGGTGTCATCAACCTTGGTATGTCTATCATGGGTATCGACATGAACTGGCAGAAGGTTGTAAAGGGTCTGGTTGTTCTGGCGGCTGTTATCTTCGACGTGGAGTCCAAGAAGAATTCCAGATAAACAGAGAACAAATGTTACATGCAGAGGGAACGGCAGTTTTGCAGACCGCCGTTCTCTTTTTTGTGTATCCATGTGTTATGTGAAGCTGGACATCTGCCTCTCCCTGTGCTATAATCCATTTACTCAAAAGATTTACGGCAAGGAGGTGAACAGAATATGACAAGCCAGGAATTGTTGATCTCAATAGGAGAAATGCTGGAAGCAAAAATCAGTCCCCTTCGTGAAGATATCCGTGAACTCAGGCTGGATATGAGCGATGTAAAGCAGGATATCAGTGGCCTGAAGCAGGAGATGGGCTCCATGCGGTCAGAGATTGGTTCCATGAGAGAAGAAATGGGTGGAGTGAAGCAGAGGTTGACCCGGATCGAGACCACGCTGGAGAACGAGACAAACCGCGGGATCAGAATAATTGCGGAGGGACATCTTGACTTATCGAGAAAGCTGGATGACGCGCTGAAAGTAGACAATGAGAAGGAACTGCTGCTTCTTCGGGTTACACATCTTGAAAATGAAGTACACATAATCAAAGAGCGGATGGCTCTTTAGCTTTATCCTGCCCCAAAACAGGTATCTGTTAAATATCTTTATCTTTTCGTGTAAGCGGCATATGCTGCTGTCAGATGATGTGAGTTGTTGTTTTTTATTTTCCCCAAAACAATGTGATACAAAATAGCAGAGAGAAGAGTGCAAAAAGATAAGAATTTGCCATAAAGAGCACAAAAAATTGGTGGTATTCAATAAAAAATGTTGATATACTGACTTTAGTGAATAAAAGAAGGAGGAGATGGACATGCAGATCCAGAAAGTGACGGATGCGTCCTTCAGGGCATACGGCAAGGTGCTGGAAGGCTATGATTTCGGCCGCCTGTTAAAGGAGATGGAGCACACGCCCCTGCCCGCTGACGATGTCATCTATGTGCCCTCTGTGGAGGAGCTGGAGACCCTTCCGGTGGCGGAGGAACTGAAAAACCGTGGGTTTGGCGGTCTGCCGATCGAGATCGGATACTGCAATGGAAACAATAAAAAGCTCAACGCATTGGAGTATCACCGCTCGTCAGAGATCAATGTGGCAGTGACGGATGCTATCCTGCTGATCGGAAAGCAGCAGGATGTGGAGCCGGATTACACCTACGATACATCGAAGGTGGAGGCATTTCTTGTTCCTGCCGGGACAGCCATAGAGGTGTATGCCACAACGCTTCACTACGCTCCCTGTACAGTGGGGGACAAGGAAGGCTTCCGCGTGGTAGTCGTGCTGCCTAAGGACACCAACACGGACCTGACCTTCCCTGTGGGAAAAGACGGGGAGGACAGGCTCATCACCGCAAAGAATAAGTGGCTTATCGCCCACGAGGAAGCAAAGATCGAGGGCGCGTTTAACGGATTAAAAGGAGAGAACATCACACTGTAGAATGTTTGATAAAATTTAAAGGAGGAATGAAACACTATGAACAACATGCCAGAAGTAAAAATCGGAGTTGTGGCTGTAAGCCGTGACTGTTTCCCGGAGAGTCTGTCTGTGACGAGAAGACAGAACCTGATGAAAGCCTACACAGAGAAGTACGGCTCAGAGGAGATCTATGAATGTCCTATCTGCATCGTGGAGAGTGAGATCCACATGGTGCAGGCTCTTGAGGATATCAAGAAGGCAGGCTGCAATGCTCTGTGCGTATACCTTGGAAACTTCGGACCGGAGATCTCCGAGACACTGCTTGCAAAGCACTTTGACGGACCGAAGATGTTCATCGCTGCTGCGGAGGAGTCAGGAAATGACCTTCTGGACGGAAGAGGAGACGCATACTGCGGTATGCTCAACGCAAGCTATAACCTGAAGCTGCGCAACGTAGGAGCCTACATTCCGGAGTATCCGGTAGGCGACGCTGAGGACTGCGCGGACATGATCCACGAGTTTGTTCCGATCGCAAAAGCAATTGTGGGACTGAACAACTTAAAGATCATCTCCTTCGGACCCCGTCCGCTGAACTTCCTCGCCTGCAACGCACCTATCAAGCAGCTCTACAACATCGGCGTGGAGATCGAGGAGAACTCAGAGCTCGACCTGTTCGAGGCTTTCAATAAGCACGCAGGGGACGAGAGAATTCCCGCCATTGTCAAGGAGATGGAAGAGGAGCTGGGAGCCGGAAACAAGAAGCCGGAGATCCTGTCCAAGCTGGCTCAGTATGAGCTGACTTTAAAAGACTGGGTGGAGGAGCACAGAGGCTACAGAAAATATGTGGCGATCGCCGGAAAATGCTGGCCTGCATTCCAGACACAGTTCGGCTTTGTGCCCTGCTATGTAAACAGCCGCCTGACAGCCCAGGGCATTCCGGTGTCCTGCGAGGTGGATATTTACGGAGCTCTCAGCGAGTTCATCGGAACCGTTGTGAGCAACGATACAGTCACCCTGCTTGACATCAACAACAGCGTGCCCAAGGATATGTACAACGAGGATATCAAGGGCAAATACAACTACACACTTCAGGATGTGTTCATGGGCTTCCACTGCGGAAACACAGCCTCCTCAAAGCTGTCCTTCTGCGAGATGAAGTACCAGAAGATCATGGCAAGAACGCTGCCTGAGGAAGTGACACAGGGAACTCTGGAGGGAGACATCGTTCCAGGCGATATCACATTCTTCCGCCTGCAGAGCACATCAGACAACATCCTCCGTGCGTACATCGCGCAGGGCGAGGTGCTTCCGGTGGCATCCAGATCCTTCGGAGCAATCGGCGTGTTCGCTATTCCGGAGATGGGACGCTTCTACCGCCATGTGCTGATCGAGGGAGGCTTCCCGCATCACGGGGCAGTCGCTTTCGGACATCACGGAAAAGCGCTGTATGAAGTGTTCAAATACATAGGCGTTCCGGTGGACGAGATCGGATACAACCAGCCGGCGGGCGTGAGATATCCGACAGAAAATCCCTGGAGATAAGTAAAAGAGCAGCTATATTGACAATACAACAGGGCGGGGTGACAGCATAACCCCGCCCTCTGTTTCAGGAGGTACATATGTTATATATTGGCGTGGATCTCGGCACATCAGCGGTGAAGCTCCTTCTGATGGACGAGACAGGAGATATCAAAAATATTGTGTCAAAGGAGTACCCTTTGTTCTTCCCTCATCCGGGCTGGTCTGAGCAGAACCCGGAGGACTGGTTTGAAAAGTCCATGGAGGGGATTCGAGAACTGACAGAAGGATTTGACAGGTCAAAGGTGGCGGGCATCAGCTTTGGCGGGCAGATGCACGGCCTGGTGGCCCTTGACAAGGATGATCAGGTGATCCGGCCGGCCATTCTCTGGAATGACGGCCGCACCGGGGAGGAGACCGACTACCTCAACAATGTGATCGGCAAGGACAAGCTTTCCCAGTACACAGCCAACATCGCCTTCGCGGGATTTACAGCCCCCAAGATCCTCTGGATGAAAAAGCACGAGCCGGAGAATTTTGCGAAGATTGTAAAGATCATGCTGCCCAAGGATTATCTGGCCTACAGGCTGTCCGGCTCCTTCTGCACAGATGTGTCAGACGCCTCAGGCATGCTGCTGATGGATGTGAAGAACCGCTGCTGGTCCAAAGAGATGATGGAGATATGCGGCATTACAGAGGAGATGCTTCCAAAGCTTTATGAGAGCTACGAAGTAGTAGGAACTTTAAAGGAAGACGTAGCGGAAGCGCTGGGACTTTCAGCCGACGTAAAAGTGATTGCGGGCGCCGGGGACAATGCGGCTGCCGCTGTGGGAACCGGCACAGTAGGAGACGGCATGTGCAACATTTCCCTGGGCACATCCGGAACGATCTTTATCTCCAGCGAGAATTTCGGCGTGGATGAGAACAATGCCCTCCACTCATTTGCCCATGCGGACGGAAACTACCACCTGATGGGATGTATGCTCAGCGCTGCCTCCTGCAATAAGTGGTGGATGGAGGATATTTTAAAGACAAAGGATTTCGGAAAGGAGCAGGAGGGGATCCAGAAGCTGGGAGAGAACAATGTGTTCTTCCTTCCCTACCTTATGGGAGAGCGCTCTCCTCACAATAATCCGGACGCGAGAGCCATGTTCATCGGCATGTCCATGGACACCACAAGAGAGGATATGACCCAGGCTGTGCTGGAGGGTGTTGCCTTTGGCCTTCGGGACTCCCTGGAGGTGGCCAGAAGTCTGGGCATCCAGATCGAGCGGACGAAGATCTGCGGCGGAGGAGCCAAGAGCCCTCTCTGGAAGAAGATCATTGCCAATGTCATGAATCTGAAGGTGGATGTGATCGAGAGCGAGGAGGGCCCGGCCCTGGGCGGCGCCATGCTGGCGGCTGTGGGCTGCGGCGAGTACCCGGATGTGAAGACCATCGCGGAGAAGATCGTGAAGGTCGTGGACACTGTTGAGCCGGAGGAGGAGCTGGTGAAAAAGTACGAGGAGAAGTACCAGAAGTTCCGCACCATCTATCCCACGGTGAAGTGTCTGTATTAAAAAACAGGATGAAAAAACAGCAGGCTCCAAAATCCCTCATACGGGTTTTGGAGCTTTTATACTCTTGTTATCTGTCAAAAAACGGATTATAATGAGGTCATGCGGCGGTAAAGTGAACAACAGACAAACACAGAGCCGCAAAAATAGATCAGAAAAGATTGGAGATATCATCATGCCCGCATTTTACGCACATGACCGGTTTGGGAGAAAGGTGTATTCCAGACTGGACGGAGAGATAAAACAGACGATCAAAAAGCACAGCCGGCAGTTCCGGATCGGGCTGCAGGGACCGGATCTCTTTTTCTTTTACCGGCCCTGGCATCCAAATAAGGTCTCCAAATATGGAAATCATCTCCATGAGATATCTGCCTATCCCTTTTTCCGACACGGGGCGGCTGTAGTCAGGGAGAAAGGGCGAACAAGTAAGGAGTATGCCTATCTTCTGGGCTTTGTGTGCCATTTTATCCTGGACAGCGAGTGCCATCCCTTTGTGGAGGCCTATATAAAGAAGAGCGGCGTACAGCACCTGGAGATCGAGGAGGAGTTTGAGAAGCTGCTCCTGCGGATGGACGGGAAGGATCCCTTTGCCTATCCTCTGGCAGATCTGGTGCCGGCGGACGAGACCACGGCGGAGGCCATCTGCCCCTTCTACGATGACATCACAGAGGAGACGGCCCTCACGGCCCTCAGAGATATGCGACTGGTGAAGAGAATTTTCACCGCGCCGGGAAGACTGAAGCACGACACCATCAACACAGTGATGAAGCTGACTGGGAAGTACCCCTACATGAAGGGACTGATGAACCAGCACAGGGATAACCTGCGGTGCAGAAGGAGCAGCCAGGAGCTGCTGCGACGGTTTGACGGAGCGGTAAAGATCGCTGTGGATATGATCTACAGCCTGGATGAGACGATACAGACCGGAAAGGAGCTGAACAGGCGGTTTGACAGAACATTCGAATAGGAGAGAAGGACAGAACCGCGGAATATGGAAATACAGGAGAAGAACGGCCGGCGCATATGTTCTTGCGCTGGCGGTTCTTCTCCTTTCTTCCTGCCAGAGCATACCGGAAGCTGGCTTGCCCGGGACCCCCACCGCTCCCGTCTCGTCTGCCGGCACGGTCTCTGTCACGGAGGAGGAGATCGCTCTCGGGGATATACCGGAGTACAGCGGCGACCCCTACGTGGAGGTGGAGAACGGCCAGCCGGACTTTGCGGAGGAGGAGATGACGGAGGAGCCCTACGAGTCCTACAGTGACCTGGACGAGCTGGGCAGATGTCAGGAGGCCCAGGCCTGTGTGGGACAGGAGACCATGCCTGACGGGGAGCGGGAGAGCATCAGCGAGGTGAAGCCTACCGGGTGGCAGTCCGTGGAGTATGACGGGGTGGACGGAGGCTACCTCTACAACCGGTGCCATCTCATCGGCTACCAGCTTACCGCGGAGAACGCCAATGAGAAAAATCTGATCACAGGCACCCGATATATGAACACAGAGGGAATGCTTCCCTTTGAGGACGAAGTGGCCGACTATGTGGAGGAGACAGGGAACCATGTCCTGTACCGGGTGACTCCTGTGTTCGAGGGGGACAATCTGGTAGTCTCCGGTGTGTGGATGGAGGCCGAGTCCGTGGAGGACGACGGCCAGGGCGTCTCCTTTAACGTGTACGTCTACAATGTGCAGCCCGGCATAGAGATCGACTACGCCCAGGGGGACAGCCGGGAGGCGCAGGACGGCAGCCAGGCGCAAAGCGGCCAGGCCGATGCCAGCCAGGCACAGGGGGCGGACGACGGCCAGGAGCGAACCTACATCCTCAACAGGAATACCCGCAAATTCCACGACCCGGGCTGCGCCAGCGTGGAGGATATCAAGGAAAAGAATAAAGAGGAGTATACCGGGGACAGGCAGCAGCTCCTTGATGAGGGATATGAACCCTGCGGCAGATGCTGCCCGTAAAAAAATTGAAAAAAACTCTTGTGTTATCTATCATAGGTGTTATAATATACGTGTAACAAGAAAACATACTTAACTGACCTCTTTGTTTTGCAAAGTTGAAGGCTGCTAAGCATCATCAGATTTTGGAGGAAAAGATAAATGAATACTTTAAAAGCTGAAAAGAGAAACATGCAGACAAAAGCAAAGAAATTAAGAAGAGAAGGATTTGTTACCGGCAATGTATTTGGCAGGGAAATGAAGGAGTCCATGCCGATCCAGATTTTGAAGGCCGATGCGGAGCGTCTTGTAAAGACACACGGAAAGGGAAGCCAGATTATGCTGGAGGTAGACGGACAGACCATGGACGTCCTTGTAAAAGAGATTGATTTCAACCCCCTCAAGACAGAGATTTACGAGATTGATTTTCAGGCTCTGGTGAGCGGTGAGAAGGTACACTCTGTCGCAGAGGTGATCCTGCTGAACCATGAGAAGGTCAACACAGGGCTTGTGAACCAGATGCTCCATGAGATCGCCTTCAAGGCTGTTCCCGCTGCGCTGGTAGAGAAAGTCGAGATAGATGTAGGAGATATGAAGCTGGGAGACTCCATCCAGGTTAAGGATCTGGATATCGCGAAGAATAAAGATATCGATCTGATCACCAATCCGGAGACAACGGTTGTGGCTGTCACAGAGATTCACAACCAGCCGGTGGAGGATGCCGAGGAGGACGCCGAGGCGGAAGCATAGGAGTGCGGCAGATATTCTCCGGCTACAGGATAGAATAAGGAAAAGACTGTGTGTGAAAGCACAGTCTTTTTTTGCGTTTTATGGTTACAAACCGCGGTTTCTGTGATAATATCTAAAGATAGACTGAGAAAAGGAGTACAGCACATATGGATCTGAAGAAAAAGATCATGGAGGCAGCCTGGGAGCTGTTCCAGGAGAAGGGGTACACAGCGACCACAGTCAATGAGATCATCGAGAAGGCGGGGACGTCCAAGGGCGGATTTTACTACTATTTTCATGCCAAGGACGAGCTTTTGAACTCTCTGTACTATTTCTTTGACCGGGAATATGAAAAGTATTATCAGAGCATGGACAAATCCCTGAACTACATCATGCAGATCAAGCTGCTGAACCAGTATGTGTTCTACTTTATCGAGGGGAATGTAAAGGTAGATCTTCTGGCGTCCCTGTACAGGTCTCAGCTGGCTGAAAAGAAGCAGACCCACTTTCTGGATCCGAACAGATATTATATCAGACTTGTCAAAAGACTGATCACGGAGGGGCAGAAGAAGGGAGAGATACGGTCAGACCTGACTGCGGACGAGCTGGTCAAGCATATACTCCTCGTGGAGCGGGGACTCCTCACAGACTGGTGTGTGGAGGACGGGGGGTATTCTCTGGGCTATTTCGGCGCCCACAGCTTTAATCTTTATATGGAATTTCTGGAGCCATCCGGGAAGGACGCAGAAGAGTAGAGGCAATCTTCTCTTCTGCGATTTTTTATCTATTAGCAAACCGCGGTCTTTTTTTCAAGGGTAAATATACACAAAATATTATCTGAAAATTATCTAATATTCACAAATAAAATAGAAAATATTTCACAAAAATCCATATTATAGGGACAACATACTTGTATGAAAGCGAAGATCGTGATACAATTAACGAAAATCAACAGACCACGGTTTCTAAAGGAAGGAGTGATACTATGAGTTATAGTGATATATGCAACGCACCGTGGATGTACATCTGGGTAGGAGTTTTATTGATCGCAGTGATTGTCCAGTGCCTGATCTTCATGAAAAAGGCGTGGACGAGGGCGAGGGGGCTGGGCCTTTCCAACCAGCAGATAAGAAAAGGCCTGACCACGGGAGTGACCATCAGCATTGTGCCGACTCTGCCGGTTCTGGTCGTATTTCTGTCTCTCATGCCTCTTCTCGGGGCTCCTCTGCCCTGGCTTCGGCTCTCAGTGATCGGATCCGCGTACTATGAGACCTACGCGGCTACTACCGCACTGGAGTGCGTGGGCGAGTCCCTGACGGTAAACGGGTACTCGGCTGTAGGCTGGATCGCGGCTGCCTGGGTCATGACAGTGGGAGGAAGCGCCTGTATCCTCTGGTCCACCATCATGATCAAGCCCATCTCCTCCCTTTACAATAAGGCGGAGAAGATTGATATGGGCCTTGTGCTCGCTATCGGAAGCGGCTGCCTGGCCGGTGTAATGGCATATGTCTCTGTGGCATACGGCTTCGGACAGATGTCCACCCAGGGCGTGGTCTTCCTGATCAGCTTTGCGGCGGGCGCGGTTTTAGTTATTCTACATAAGAAATTTCCACAGCTGAAATGGCTCTCTGATTATATCATGGCTATCAGCATGCTGATCGGAATGGCGGCAGCGTGCATCATTTTTTAAGGAGGGAACGGTATGAAGCTACAGTCTAGAGAAGATTTCAACAAGTGGACACACAGATTTGGCATACTGTCCAGCCTGATACTTTTTGTGGGAATGACCGCATTCCCGGTAGTGGCCAGCGCAGTGTACGGCCTGTGGCCGGACTTCAGAGCGCTGTGGCCCGGGTTTATCGCGGTGATCCTGTTCATGGCCCCCTACTGGCCGGCTGAGACCATCGGGTACATGCCCGTCATGGGACCGGGAGCTCTGTACATGTCCTATATCACGGGCAATGTCACGAACCTGAGGATGCCCGCCACGGTAGGGACCATCAATTCCCTGGGGATCAAGCCCAACACAGATGCCTGCCACACAATGGCTATCATTGCCTGCGGCGCGTCGGTTATCACTACAGTGGCCATCGTGGCCATCGGCGTTGTGGTCGCGGCGCCTCTCTCGCCGGTGCTCAACTCGCCTACGCTGCAGCCGGCCTTTGACTACGTAGTGCCTGCCCTCTTTGGAGGACTGGTGGCCCAGACGATACTGAAGGGGAAGAAGCAGTTCGGATTTTACCTTGTTCCCCTGGCGGTCTGCCTTGTGTGCTGTTATTTCACCCCTATCAGCGGGGCCTACTATATGCTGATCGCTATCGCTGTCTCTGCGGCGATCTACATCGTGGATTATAAGAAAGGAAAAGAAAAGGAGGAGTAATCATGGGAAAACTGACGTACATTATCTGCGGAAAGCTCTATGACGGCATAGACCGGGAGCTGAAGGAAAATCAAAAAATCCTGATCGAGGACGACAGGATCGTGGAGGTGGGACCGGAGGTACAGCAGCCCGAGTCAGCCCAGGTCATTGACCTGTCAGACACCACAGTCACACCGGGCATGATCGATGCCCACATGCACATGGACAATATTGACTGGCATACGATCCGCCAGGAGGTCTACTACACCTCCGAGGAGCACAAGGCGCTTGGCATTCTTCGGACGGCACAGAAGGCTCTCTCCCGCGGGTTTACGACGGTTCGTCATCCCGGCGGGATCACCTCCAATGGGTTCGGCGTGCTGGATGTGAGAGATATGATCAACCAGGGATATTTCTCCGGATCCAGGATCGTGGCGGCCGCAAGGCTGATCTGCACGGCAGGGAGCCACGGGGATCTCTCCCAGACCTTTGCCAGGAGGCCGGAGTTCTCCTTTGCTGTCCAGAATATGATCAGCTCCCTGGGGGCAGGAAAGGACTTCTTCGCAAACGCGGTCCGCGAAGAGATCAAGGCAGGATCAGATTTTATCAAGATCATGGCCACAGGCGGCTTCTTTACACCCTACGACAATCCGCGGCAGCAGCAGATGAATGACGAGGAGATGGAGGCAGTCATCCGCACCGCCCATGAGTGGGGTAAGACAGTCACCGCCCACGTGTACAGCCCGGACCATATCCGCAAGCTGGTGGGCTTTGGCATCGACGGACTGGAGCACTGCTCCCTTCTGGACGAGGAGACAGCCCAGATCGTAGAGGAGGCAGGAGCCTACATTGTTCCTACCTTCTGCCCCTACGAGGAGGCGGTCCACTATGATCCGGTGAAGATCCAGACCAAGCAGCCGGAGTTCCGGGCCAAGCTGGAGTACTACAAGGACGCTCTTCAGGCCGGGCGTGAGGTCATCAAGAACTGCAAGTGTAAGCTGGGCTACGGCACAGACCAGGTGGCTACCCACCAGAACTATGAGAGCGGCTACGAGTACAAGGCATGGCTGGAGAGCGGCATGGATCCCTTCCGGGCCCTGGAGGCAGCCACTAGGATCAACGCTGAGATCCTGCAGCTGGACGATAGGATCGGCACCATCGAAAAGGGCAAGCTGGCGGACATCTCCGCATGGAAACGGGATCTGATGACAGATCCCAAGGCGCTTCTCGACTGCGCCTTTGTCATGAAGGAGGGCGTGGTATATCCCACAGAGAGATGCGAGGATATGGACGAGGACGCATAGATATTTGCGGCATATGAAATCGGATACATAAAAGGAAACAGGATAAAAGGGCCTGCGGAGCTTTTCCCCGCACGCCCTTTTATCTTGTGCGCCGGAGAGAAAAAAGCTATAATGCAGATAAAGAAAAAAATGGGAGGTGTTTGCATGTTCCCTCGTATGGCACTCATCCACAATCAGGACTACAACAGCGTAAGACTTGGGGATGTGGAGGAAGAATTCAAAAAAAGACTGAAGGGTCTTCAGCTTTCCACAGAGGAGATTCGTGGGAAGAGAGTGGGGATTGCTGTGGGAAGCAGGGGCATTGACAAGATACATCAGATCGTCCGCATGACTGTGGAGGCGGTGAGAAAGTCAGGGGGAGAGCCGTATATCTTCGGCGCTATGGGCTCCCACGGAAATGGCACGGCCCGGGGGCAGCGGGAGATTTTGGCCTCTCTGGGCGTGACGGAGGAGGAGACGGGGGCTCCGGTGCTCTGCAGCGCCGACACGGCCCTGTGGGGCGTTACCCCGGAGCACGGCTACAGAGTCTATGGCAACGTGCTCTGTGATCAGTTTGACGCCATTGTCCTCATCAACAGGGTGAAGATGCACACGGATTTTGAGGATGTGACCGAGAGCGGCGTCCTGAAGCTGATGGCCATCGGCATTGGCGGCCCGGCGGGCTGCCAGAACGTACATGCTCTGGCCCTGAGGGATGGATACGGGACTGTGATCCGGGAGACGGCAGCCTTTATGACGGAGCGGCTGCCGGTGCTCTTCGGCGTGCTCCTGACAGAGAATGCAGTCCATGAGCTGAACGGTATCTATATGGAAAGACCGGAGAATTTTCTGGAGACGGAGAAGAGACTCTTGGAAGAGGTGAAAAGCGGCCGCATGAAGCTTCCCTCAGACAGGATCGATGTGCTGATCGTGGATGAGATGGGGAAAAATATTTCCGGCTCCGGCATGGACACAAAGGTCATAGGGCGGGTGTACGTGACCGGTCAGAAGGAGCCAAAGAGCCCCAGGGTAAAAAGGCTGGCGGTGCTGGGCCTTACAGAGGAGTCCCACGGCAATGCCATCGGGATCGGGCTGGCGGACTTTTCCACCAGGGCCGTGCTGGAGAAAATCGATTTTGCCGCCACGGCAAAGAACGCGGTGGCCTCTATGGCTCCGGCACAGGGAAAGATCCCCTGCATTTTGGAAAATGACAGGGAAGCCATCCGGGCGGCTCTGGAGACGGCCGGGCTGGAGGACGCGGAAAAGGCCAGGGTGGTCCGCATTGGGAACACGAACCAGATTGCACGGCTTTATGTGTCGGAGGCGCTGTATGAGGAGCTGAAGGACAACCCGCAGATCCGCCTGCTGGAAGGGCCGGCAGCGCTGGAGTTTGACGGGCAGGGTAATCTGAATCCCGGCCATTACGGGAAAGGAGATAAATGAGAATGGAATACACATGCGGGTACAGCTCCCCCATTGGCGAGATGACCATGGCCTCGGACGGTATACATCTGACGGGCCTCTGGTTTGACGGGCAGAAATATTTCGGAAGCACGCTGGATAAGGAGCGCGAAGAGCTGCCGGAGCACAGGGCGGGGGAGGATATCCCTGTGTTTGGGCAGACGAAGAAATGGCTGGACGCCTATTTCGCGGGGGAGCGCCCTATGTCCCGGCCTCCTCTTGCCCCCAAGGGTTCCGCTTTCCGGCGGCAGGTGTGGGAGCTCCTCCTTGCAATCCCCTACGGGGAGACGAGGACATACGGAGATCTGGCGAAGGCCCTGTCCAGGGAGAAGACAGGCATGTCCGCACAGGCTGTGGGCGGAGCTGTGGGACACAATCCCATCTCCATCATCATTCCCTGCCACCGCGTCCTGGGAAGCGGCGGACAGCTTACCGGCTACGCGGGGGGACTGGACAAAAAGGAATATCTGCTGAAGCTGGAGAGAAGGGAGAGACACTGAACCTATGACTATCAAGGAAATCGCGCAGCTGGCCGGTGTGTCCAGCGCCGCCGTGTCCAGGTATTTGAACGGGGGCTATGTCAGCGAGGAGAAGAAGGACAAGATCAGGCGGGTTATCGAGGAGACGGGCTACCAGCCTTCCGCCCAGGCCAGGATGCTGCGGACAAAGCGGGCCTGCCTTGTGGGGGTGGTGGTGCCCAAGATTAATTCCGAGTCCATCAGCCGGATCACAGCGGGCATCGAGAGCGTCCTCTCCTCCAGGGGATATCAGATGCTGCTGGCCAGCACAGACAACGATCCGGCAAAGGAGCTCACATACCTGAAGCTGTTTGAAAATTACCCGGTGGACGGTATCATCCTTATCGGCACGGTGATCACGCCAAAGCACCGGGAGTTCCTGAAGGGCGCCAGGGCGCCGGTGGTCGTGGTGGGGCAGTACACCAGATATGCCAATTGCATCTATCACGACGACTACGGCGCCGGGAAGGCCATGGGGAAGCTGGCGGCAAAGGAGGCGGCCGGGCGCGGCCGGATAGCCTACATCGGCGTGACAAGGGAGGACCGGGCCGTGGGTGTATCCCGGGAGGACGGCTTCCGGGCCGGACTGCGGGCAGCAGGCATGGAGATTGAGGATGACTGCTTTCGGCGGGCTCAGTTTACCATGGACTCGGGCTTTGCGGCGGCTCTGGATCTTCTGCAAAAAAAGCGGGATATAGGTGTTCTGTCCTGCGCTACAGACACCATCGCGGCGGGGGCCATTGAGGCCCTGCTGGCCTACACCCGGGCGGAAATTCCCAGGTCCGCCGTACAGTCCGGCGGCAGGATGGAATATATATTGAACCGCACCGGGATCCGGGTGACTGGCTTTGGGGACAACCAGTTCCTGAAGGCTGTCACAGGGGGGATTCCCACTGTACATTTTGGATATAAGACGAGCGGCATCCGGGGGGCGGAGCTGCTCCTGGACGTGATCGAGAGGGGAGAGCAGATCCCTGTGGAGATGAAGCTGGGCTTCCGGCTGGTCAGTGGTCAGGAGAATGGAAATAATATCGATTTCACAAAATAGTGCAATATGCACAAAACAGGGAAACCAAAATCGGCAAAAATTCCGTCTTTACAAACAGGAGTTTTGCCGATATTATTTTATATGGAAAATATGAAATCGATTACATATAAAGGAAGGAGAGAACTTATGGATTACAGAAAGACCGCGCAGGAAATTCTGGACAAAGTAGGCGGCAGCCAAAATATCGTGTCCGCCGCCCACTGCGCCACCAGGCTCCGACTTGTCATCGCTGACAATTCCAAGGCGGACAAGGAGGCCATTGAAAATGTGGAGGGAGTCAAGGGCGTGTTTGAGGCCTCCGGACAGCTCCAGATCATTCTGGGAACCGGAACCGTAAACAAAGTGTTTGACGAGTTTATTGAAATCGGCAACATCACAGCCAGCACGAAGGCCGAGGCAAAGGAGGCGGCGGCCCAGAGGCAGAACGTGTTCATGCGGGCTATCAAGCTGCTGGGTGACATTTTCGTGCCCATCATTCCGGCCATCGTCGCCAGCGGTTTCCTGATGGGGATCATGAATTCCCTGGACTTTATGATCAACAACGGATTTATTAACATGGATACGAGCAGCTCTATCTACGTGTTTGCCAGCCTGTTCAGCAACACGGCCTACACGTTTCTGCAGATCCTGATCGCCTTCTCGGCGGCCAAGGCATTTGGAGCCAACCCCTATCTGGGAGCGGTCATCGGCATGATCATGATCAACCCGTCCCTGCAGAACGCCTACACAGTGGCCACGGAGGGAGTGCAGCAGACTCAGTCCGTGTTTTTCGGGCTCTACGATATTGACATGGTGGGATACCAGGGCCATGTGATCCCTGTGGTCATCGCCGTGTGGCTTCTGTCCGTCATCGAGAAAAAGCTTCACAAGGTGGTGCCGGAGGTGCTGGACCTGTTTGTCACACCCCTTGTCAGCGTGTTTGTCACCGGCTATCTGACGCTGTCCATCATCGGCCCTGTCTTTGTCTGGGCTGAGAACGCCATCCTGGGAGGCATCCAGTGGCTGCTGACCCTGCCCCTTGGGCTGGGAAGCCTTGTCATGGGAGCGCTCTACGCGCCCACCGTTGTCACCGGCATTCACCAGATGTACACGGCCATCGATATCGGGCAGATCGCCCAGTACGGCGTCACCTACTGGCTGCCCCTGGCGAGCGCGGCCAACATCGCCCAGGGAGCGGCGGCTCTGGCTGTGGCGGTTAAATCCAGGGACAATAAGATCAAATCACTGGCTCTGCCCTCTTCCCTGAGCGCTTTCATGGGCATTACCGAGCCCGCCATCTTCGGTGTGAACCTGCGGTTCTTCAAGCCCTTCATCGCAGGATGTATCGGTGGAGGCTGCGGAGCCCTCTACGCCTCCATCGTCCATCTGGGGGCAAAGGGGACCGGCGTGACCGGTATCTTCGGCATCCTGCTCTGTCTGGACACACCGGTGCAGTACCTGATCGAGATGGTGATCGCTGTGGGCGTTGCCTTTGTCATCTCCTTTATCCTGTATAAGGATGCGCAGCCGGCAGATGTACAGACAGCGGACGCTCAGGAGGAAGAGACAAAGGAGGAGACAAAGGAGGAGGAGACGAAGGAGGAGGAGCTCCACAGCCCGGCCGTGGGAAAGCTGATCCCCCTCACAGAAGTGAAGGATGAGACATTTGCATCGGAGATCCTGGGCGCTACCGTGGCTGTGGTCCCCTCAGACGGAAGGATCCTGGCACCCTGCGACGCCACCGTGTCCAGCATTTACGACACAGGCCACGCCGTGTGCCTGACCACAAGGACAGGCGGAGAGCTTCTGATCCACATCGGCATCGACACGGTGAAGATGGAGGGAAAAGGATTTACAAAGAAGGTCGCTGACGGCGACCAGGTGAAGGCGGGAGATGTGCTGGTGGAGGCGGATCTTGACGCTATCCGGGACGCAGGCTACGACACGGCCACCATGATGATCCTGACCAATGCGGACGACTATGCCAGCACGCAGAAGGCCGAGCCGGGCCAGGTGGATCCGTCCAGCATTGTCATGAAGATTGAGAAAGCATAAAAAGCAGGTGAGCATATGAACGCATTGACGAGAGATTTAAAGCAGCTGGTGGAGCTGGCGGAGAAGGCAGCGCCGGCCGGGGGGCACTTCCGCCAGAAGATCCACCTGATACCCCCCACAGGGTGGCTCAACGATCCCAATGGGCTGTGCCAGTTCAAGGGCCTTTTTCACGCGTTTTTTCAGTATTCTCCCTTCAATCCGGAGGGGGGCGTGAAAATGTGGGGACACTGCACAAGCAGGGATATGGTGCACTGGGAGTACCAGGGCACAGCCCTCTACCCGGACCAGCCCTTTGACTGCCACGGCGCCTACTCCGGATGTGCTCTTGTGGAGGACGGAAGGATGTACCTCTATTACACCGGTAACGTGAAGCTGGAGGACCGGGAGTACGACTATGTGCTGGCCGGACGGGAGGGCAACACCGTGCTGGTGGAGAGTGAAGATGGCTTTAGCATGGGGAGAAAGCAGCTCCTCATGAGAAATGAGGATTACCCTGCGGATCTCAGCTGTCACGTGCGGGATCCGAAGGTGTGGAAGCAGGACGGCCGGTACTACATGATCCAGGGAGTCAGGACAAAGGAGGATGTGGGGGAGGCCCAGATCTTCGTGTCCGGTGACAGGCTGTCCTGGAGCCCTCTGAAGCGGATCCGCACAGAGGAGCCCTTTGGCTACATGTGGGAGTGCCCGGACTACATGGATGTGGACGGGCAGAAGCTCCTCTCGGCCTCCGTCCAGGGTCTGGAGGGAGATAAGTGGAGGGACCAAAATGTGTACCAGTCCGGTTATTTCTATATAGAAGGGGATATCCTGGGAGAGTACAGCCTCTCAGAGTACCAGCTCTGGGACTGCGGATTTGACTTCTATGCGCCTCAGAGCTTTGTGACAGAGGATGGCCGGGTGGTCGCAATGGCCTGGATGGGCATGCCGGACTGCCCGGAGTACGGCAACGAACCGGCTCTCGCGGAGGGGTGGCAGCACTGCTTCACCTTCCCAAGGGAGATTTTTATCAGGGACGGCGCTGTGCGCCAGAGGCCCGTCCGGGAGCTGGAGAAGCTTAAGAGAAAGGTGAAGGAAGCGCAGGACCGCCTTGAGGCGGAGTGCCCGTCGGCCTGGGAGGCAGACATCACAGGCATCCAGGGCGGAGCCTTCCGGGCGGTGCTGGGCGGCGGTCTGGCGCTGACATACACCGGCAGCCGCTTTGAAATGCGCTTTGAGGGCCCGGAGGGAGAGAGGATCTCCGGCGGAAGGAGACTCAGGTATCAGGAGATGAAAAGCCTGGACAGCGTGAAGATACTGGGGGATGCCTCCTCTGTGGAGGTGTTCGTGAACGGCGGAGAATATGTCTTTACCACCAGGTACTATCCGGAGACTCGCACCCTGGAGGCGGAGGCAGACGGGGCAGAGATTTCCCTGTACTCTGTTGAGTTGTAAAAAAAGAAAAGGGATGGGAGAGGCGATGTGCTTTCTCCCATCCATTTTTTATCTCTTCTTCTATTCTTAAAGAGCTATCCCGCGCTTCTGGCCTGTGCCGGCTCCGGCGCCCGGCGCACCGCGTTATCCTGGAACCGGAAGTAGTCCGGCCGATGGCGGGACTGAGTGAACTCGAACATGACGCCGTCGCTGTTGTAGGTGTGGCTGCTCACCACGGCCACGCAGTTGTAATCGTTGACATCCATCTCCAGATATTTCTCATCGATCTGTGTGATCTTCTCTACCGTCATGACCCGCTGGCTGTTGGCGATGGTCATGTGGAGCTCCTTTTCCAGATACTCGTAGATGGAGTCGGAGGCGATCTGGGGTGTCAGTCCCGGAACCGCGTCCTTCAGAAAGTAGTTGTGGTTGATGATGAGGGGCTTCCCGTCCAGGTAATGGAGGCGCTGTATGTAGTACAGCTGGGTCCCCGCGGGGAAGCCGGTGCGCCTCTCGATCTTCTCGTCTGATGTCAGCTCCATGAACTGGAGAACTCTGGTGACGCCCCATTTGTGGTTCCTGGCGGAGGATTCCTTGAAGGACTCGATCCCCCCTATGGTGAAGGCGGCCTGATCCACCGGGCGGTAGATGTTGCGCACACCCTTTCCCTGCAGTGTCTGCACATACCCGTCTGATACAAGCTGGGCTATGGCCCGGCGCACCGTGTTCCTGGAGCAGTCGTACTCCTGCACAAGAGCGTGCTCTGAGGGAAGCAGGGCATGGCTGGCAAATTCGTTGTTCTCAATCTTCTGTTTTAAATCTCTGTAGATAGCTTCATATTTACTTCTAGGCAATCGCTTCACATCCAGTCATGAATAATCCTGTTTAAACAATTTAATACTATTATAGAATATACAGAAGAGGGAAGTCAAGAAAAACAGTCAAACTTGTTTAAATAAGTTGTGATTGACATGTTTAAACAAGTGTGTTATTTTATGCTTGTTCAAACAAGTTGGAACGGATTATCGTGGAAAAAGGAGAGGAAACAATGGCAAAGTATGAAAATGATGTCAAACAGCTTCTGACCCTCATAGGAGGGAAAGAGAACATCCAGGCTGTCTCACACTGCATGACAAGGATGCGGTTTGTCCTGATCGATCCGAAAAAGGCAGATGAGAAAGCCATCGAGAAGATCCCCAGCGTAAAGGGAACCTTTACACAGGCGGGACAGTACCAGGTCATCATCGGAAACGATGTGGCTGTGTTCTACAATGAATTTACCGCGTACGCAGGCATTGAGGGAGTCAGCAAGGACGCGGTGAAGGCAGCGGCAAAGACAAACCAGAACCCGCTGCAGAAGATCATGAGCGCTCTGGGCGAGATCTTCGCTCCCCTGATCCCGGCCCTGATCTGCGGAGGTCTTGTCCTAGGCTTCAGAAACGTGATCGGTGAGATCAACTTCTTTAACGACGGTACACAGAGTCTGGCAGATATCTCCCAGTTCTGGGCAGGTACATACAACTTCCTGTGGCTCATCGGTGAAGCGGTATTCCACCTGCTCCCCGTCGGTATCGTCTGGTCAATCACAAAGAAGATGGGAACCACCCAGATCCTCGGTATTGTCCTTGGACTGACGCTTGTGTCCTCCCAGCTTCTCAACGGCTTCAGCGTTGCGGACACCCCCGCGGCGGATATTCCGGTGTGGGATTTCGGCTTTGCCAAGGTGGAGATGATCGGCTATCAGGGACAGGTCATCGCGGCCATGATGGCGGGCTTTGTCCTTGTCTACCTGGAAAAATTCTTTAAGAAGCACTGTCCGGAAGTGATCAGCATGATCGTTGTCCCCTTCTGCTCCCTTGTGCCCGCGGTCATCATCGCCCACACTATCGTAGGACCCATCGGCTGGAAGATCGGTGATGCCATCGCAAACGTAGTTTACAATGGACTGATGTCACCCTTCGGCGTGGCCTTCGCAGGACTCTTCGGTCTCCTGTATGCGCCTATCGTCATGACTGGTCTGCACCACATGACAAACGCCATCGACTCACAGCTCACAAGCCTTTACAAAGGCACCATCCTGTGGCCCATGATCGCTCTTTCCAACATCGCCCAGGGCTCCGCTGTTCTGGCTATGTCCATCCTGCAGAAGAAAAATGAGAGAGCGCAGCAGGTCAACATCCCTGCGTGCATTTCCTGCTACCTGGGTGTTACGGAACCGGCCCTCTTCGGTGTCAACCTGAAATACGGGTTCCCCCTTGTGTGCGGCATGATCGGCTCCGCCATCGCGGCCATGATCTCCGTGGGAAGCGGCGTGCAGGCCTTCAGCATCGGCGTGGGCGGCCTTCCGGGCATCCTGTCCATTAAGCCGGAGTTCTATCTGTACTTCCTGCTGGCCATGGCAGTAGCCATCGTAGTTCCTTTTATCCTGACCATGATCGTCGGCAGCAGAAAGCTGTCCAGGGAGGCCCTCCTCGGCGAAGACGCAGTGGCAGAAGAGGAAGCTGGCACACAGAGCGGGTCTGAGATACAGTCTGATGAGTCTGTCAGGGCGGCAGAGGAGAGCGACGGGGAGACGGCAGAGCCCCTCACAGAGCTTAAGGCCGGCCTGACCGGAAAGGTTATTCCTCTTGACGATGTGCCGGACAATGTATTTTCCCAGCATGTCATGGGGGACGGCATTGCCATTGAGCCGGAGAGCGACACAGTGGTGGCGCCGGCTAACGCCACAGTGAATGCGGTCATGGCAGACACAGGCCACGCCTGTGGACTCACCTTCGCCAACGGCATGGAGCTGCTCATCCACATCGGTGTGGACACAGTGGATATGAACGGAGACGGATTTACTCTGCTGGTAAGTGAAGGACAGAAGGTGAAGGTGGGCACTCCGCTGATCCGCTTTGACAAGGAGAAGATCCACGCGGCAGGACATCCGTCCGTGACAGTATTTATCGTGACAGAGGAAGGAAACGCAAAGGGGATCCAGTACCTGTCCGGCATGGAGGCCGTGGCAGGGGAGACACCGGTGATCCGCTTTCAGTAGACAGGAGGAAAAGTAAGATGGCAGATTTTAAGAAGAGCGTTGTATATCAGATTTATCCGAAATCCTTTTACGACACAAACGGCGACGGGCTGGGCGACCTGAAGGGCGTGACGGCAAAGCTGGACTATATCAAGGAGCTGGGTGTGGACTACATCTGGATGACCCCCTTCTTCGTGTCCCCCCAGAACGATAACGGCTACGACGTGGAGGACTACTACAACATTGATCCAAGATACGGCACCATGGAGGACTTTGAGGAGCTCTCCAGGGAGGCCGCCAGGAGGGGCATCAAGCTGATGCTGGACATGGTCTTCAACCACACCTCCAGCCATCACGAGTGGTTTCAGAAGGCGCTGGCGGGAGACCCCAAATACAAGGATTACTACATTTTTAAGAAGGGGAAGGCCAACGGAGAGCCCCCCACAAACTGGGAGAGCAAGTTCGGTGGAAACGCCTGGGAGTACGTGGAAAAGTTTGACGAGTACTACCTCCACCTCTTCGATGTGTCCCAGCCGGATCTGAACTGGGACAACGAGGAAGTGAGAAAAGAGATCCAGAAGGTGGTGAAATTCTGGATGTCCAAGGGCGTGAAGGGCTTCCGCTTTGACGTTATCAATCTGATCAGCAAGGATCGGTTTGAGGACGACTACGAGGGAGACGGCCGCCGCTTCTACACCGACGGACCCAACATCCACAAATACCTGCAGGAGCTCAATGCGGCTACCTTCGGCACGGACGCTGAGATCATTACCGTGGGGGAGATGTCCAGCACCACTATGGAGAACTGCTATCACTATGCTAACGAGGATGGGAAGGAGCTGTCCATGGTGTTCAGCTTCCATCATCTGAAGGTGGATTTTATGGGGAATGAGAAGTGGGTCATCGTGCCCTTTGATTTCCTGAAGCTGAAAAACATCCTCTTTGACTGGCAGACCCACATGGCAGAGCACCATGCCTGGAACGCGGTGTTCTGGTGCAACCATGACCAGCCAAGGGTGGTATCCCGGTTTGGAAACGAGAAGAAGTACTGGAAGGAGTCGGCCAAGATGCTGGCCGCTGTTATCCACTGCCTGCGGGGCACGCCCTACATCTATCAGGGTGAGGAGTTGGGCATGACAAACGCCGGGTTTACGGACATTTCCCAGTATAAGGACGTGGAGAGCCTGAACCATTTCCGCATCCTTCAGGAGAAGGGCCTGAGCGAGGAGAACGCCTACCAGATCCTGCAGATCCACTCCCGGGACAACAGCCGTACGCCCATGCAGTGGACGGCCGGCGAGAACGGCGGTTTCACGGAAGGGAAGCCGTGGATAGAGGTCAACAAAAACTGCAGCACCATCAACGCTGAGGCGGAGATGAAGGACGAGACCTCCGTGTTTGCTTTCTACAAAAAGCTGGTACAGCTGAGAAAAGACTATGACATAATCGCGTACGGAGATTTTGAGCCAAAAGCAGAAAAAAATCTTTCCATTTTTGCCTATAAGCGGTATTATAGAGGAAAGGAGCTTCTGGTGATAGGTAATTTCTATGGCACACCGGTCCGCTGGGATGCAGGAGAGGACCTGGAGGCCTATGAGTGTCTGCTCGGAAACTATGACGAGCAGGAACTGAAGGGCACGGAAGCGGCTTTAAAACCATACGAAACAATGATTTTGTATAAGTAAGAGAGGAGAAAACAAAATGAAGACATTCAACTACACCATCAAGGACGAACTGGGGATTCACGCAAGACCGGCAGGACTTCTTGTAAAAGAGGCAAAGAAGTTTGAGTCCAAGATCACTCTGTCCGGAAATGGAAAATCTGCTGAGGCAGGAAAACTCCTTGCTATCATGGGCATGGGATTAAAGCAGGGCGCAGAGCTTACAGTGACAGCTGAGGGTGCCGATGAGGACGCGGCTATCGCAGCTATGCAGGAATTTCTGGAGAAGAACTTATAGGATCCGGAAAGCGTAGCAGGTAAGTAAGAAGAAAGGAGTGCGCCATGAAAACTTATCAGGGTAAATCCATACTGAAAGGAACTGCCATTGGAAAGATCCTTTACTATTCCAAGGAAGAGCAGATGGTGCAGAGAAAGAGCATAGATGACCCGGAGGCGGAGTGGAAGCGGTATGAGGACGCCAAGGCGCAGGCCTCAGAGCAGCTGAATGCCCTCTATGAGAAGGCGCTGAAGGAGGTGGGCGAGCAGGGAGCCGCTATCTTCGAGGTGCACGGCATGATGCTGGAGGACGACGACTTCAACGACTCCATCAAAAATATGATCGAGAACCAGAAGGTCAACGCGGAGTACGCGGTGGCCACCACCGGGGACAATTTCTCCATGATGTTCGCCCAGATGGAGGATGAGTACTTCAAGGCCAGATCCGCTGACATCAAGGATATAGCGGAGAGGGTAGTGGGGATCCTCCAGGGCAGGCATACAGCAGGAGATCTGGGAGATGAGCCTGTGATCCTGGCTGCCAGGGATCTGGCTCCCAGTGAGACCGTGCAGATGGACAAGTCCAAGCTCCTTGGCTTTGTGACAGAGCTTGGATCCGCCAACTCCCACACAGCTATCCTGGCCCGGACCATGAACATTCCGGCGCTGATCGGTATTCCGGTAAGCCAGGAGCTGGATGGCAGGATGGCGGTCATCGATGGGGTGAAGGGCGAGCTGATCGTGGATCCGGACGAGGAGACGCTGGCCTACTATCAGGGGAAGAAGGACGAGGAGAAGAAGCAGCGAGAGCTTCTCCAGCAGCTGAAGGGTAAAGAGGATGTCACTCTTGACGGAAAGAAGATTCGTCTCTACGCCAATATCGGAAGCGTGGGCGATGTGGCCAGGGTGCTGGCCAACGATGCGGGCGGCATCGGACTTTTCAGAAGTGAGTTCCTCTACCTTGAGAAGGACACCTTCCCGACAGAGGAGGAGCAGTTCCAGGCTTACCGCACAGTGGCGGAGACGATGGCCGGAAAGAAGGTCATCATCCGTACACTGGACATCGGTGCGGACAAGCAGGCGGACTACTTCAAGCTGGCCCACGAGGACAATCCGGCCATGGGCTACCGGGCCATCCGTATCTGCCTGGATCAGCCGGAGATCTTCAAGACTCAGCTGCGGGCGCTTCTTCGTGCCAGCGCATACGGCAACATCGGCATCATGTTCCCCATGATCATCTCCGTGAAGGAGGTGCAGCAGGCCAAGCAGTATGTGGCTGAGATCAAGGCGGAGCTGGATGAGAAGGGCATCCCCTACGGGGATGTGGAGCTGGGCATCATGATCGAGACGCCGGCCGCAGTCATCATCAGTGAGCAGCTTGCGAAGGAAGTGGATTTCTTCAGCATCGGAACCAACGACCTGACCCAGTACACGCTGGCTATTGACCGTCAGAACGCCAAGCTGGACAACATCTACGACTCCCATCACCCGGCCGTGCTGGAGATGATCCGCATGACAGTGGAGAACGGACACAAGGGCGGCTGCTGGGTGGGTATCTGCGGAGAGCTTGGAGCGGACACCACACTGACGGAGGACTTCCTGAAGATGGGTGTGGACGAGCTGTCCGTGACACCGGGAAGCGTGCTTCCGATCCGTGAGATCATCAGAAATACATCTGTGAAATAAAGCTTGCATAAAGCGGAATTAAGAAGAGTGGAAGATTGTCTTCCGCTCTTTTTTTGGCTATCTCAGTGCAGGCAAAGGTTCTTTGCGTGACTTTTCCGCTGAAACCGGCTATGATGAAGATAAATAAACAGGCATTATGACGGAAGGGGGAAGAAAGATGGCAAAGATTGGCAGGAATATCAGAGAACAGAGGATGAAAAAAGGATTGTCCCAGGAGGAACTGGCGGCCAGGCTGGCTGTCATTCTGCTGCTGTATGTGATTTCCCAAGTCATTGCCGGGTACGAGGAGGACGCGGCCCGAACCACGTATATGATGCCGTGCATCAGTCTCTTTATGAGACTTACAGGGTATCCTGTCCTGTTTCTGTGGACCGGCAGTACAGTGACTTCCCTGATCATGGCCATGACAGGGGGAACATCGCCCTTTTTGGTGCGAAAAAGCATGATCCACAGGGCAGTTCTTGTGCCATTTGCCGGCTGCCTGCTTTTTATGGCGCCTTTTTCTCTCTCGTTTTTAGCGATGAAGATCTGGGCCTGGGCGGCTGCGTGCTGTGGCTGACCAAAACGGAGAAGAAAAAATAATCCGGGCATATTGCGCTTTCCCGGCGCAGGTGCTATACTCTGTTCATCAACTCATGGAAAGATCTGACTTTCCTGTGAATTCATGGCTGGTTCAGCCGGAAATTCCATTTTAACAGTTTTAACAGCCGTGGCAGGGATCTTTGTGCGGTTTCGGCCACGGGACAACAGAATAGGGAAGGAGAAAAAGCCTATGGGAAAAGGAAATGTTGCTGTCAATCAGTGGCTGCAGGACAGAGACAGGTTCGCGGATCTGTTTAACGGAACTCTCCAATCTCATCGACGTGGGAAATGTGGAGGATGTGAGCCGGTTCCACACGGATTTACAAGTGATTTTCGGCATGTTAAAATGTAGACAGGATGCGGAAAAGCTGAGAGAGTACGTGGAGCAGTACAGGGAGTACTTTGAGAGCGTGGACCTGGAGACATACCAGGCCCTGCGGGAGCTGCTGCACTCAGAGAAAATTCTGAGAGATGTGAGAAAGGACAGAAAGGAGACGAGGGTCAATATGTGCAAGGCGTTGGAGGATCTGTATCAGAACGGCGTAGATACTGGCAGGGAACAGGGAATAGAGCAGGGCGTGGAGCGGGGCAGGCTCCAGGGAATACGGGCCCTGGTGGAGACATGCCGGGAGCTGGGGCAGACACAGGAGACAGCCGGACAGAAGGTGGCGGAGAAGTTTTCCGTCCCGCCCGAGCAGGCTGAAGAATACGCGGCAGCCTACTGGGGAAAGAATTGAAAGCAGAGGGGAGGATGGACAGATGCATGAACTGACAGAGATGATCCGGGAGGACATGAAGCCGGCTCTCGGAGTGACGGAGCCGGGAGCCATCGCCTTTGCGGCGGCGAAGGCCAGAAGCTGTGTGCCGGGGGAGGTGAAAAGCGTCGTTGTCTCCATGAACAGCGGCATGTACAAAAATGCTTTCACCTGCGGCATCCCAGGCACTGACCAGGTGGGGAGCGTCTACGCAGCGGCTCTCGGGACAGTGGCCGGAGACCCAAAGAAGGGGCTGGAGTGTCTGGCATGCGTGTCGGAGGAGGACAATGCGAAGGCCAGGGAGCTGATCCGGGAGGGAAAGGTAAAGACGATCCTTGACAGCATCTCCAGCCGCATCTTTATCGAGGCCAGCGTGGAGACAGAGGCGGGAACCGCTGCCGTCACCATACGGGACACCCACACCAATATCGTGAAGATCACTGTGAACGGGGAAACGATCTTCGAGAAGGCGCGGGAGCTGGCCGGGGAGACGGACGGAGAGAAGGCAGGAGAAGAGACAGAGGAGCAGGCGGACAGCGGAGCAGGGGAGGAAGGCCATGCCATCCACAGGTATACGCTGGCGGAGCTGGTAGACTATATAGAGAAGGTGGACGCCGCGGAGCTGGACTTCATCCGGGAGGCCTATGAGGTCAATCTGAGGCTCTTCCACCTGGGCCTTGAGAGCCCTAAGACCACCTTTGCCCGTCACCTTCTGAAGCTCAATGGAGGGCAGGTGATCTCAGACAATGAGCAGGCCACAGCGTCCCTTCTGTGCAATGGCGCCATCGAGGCCAGGGTCATCGGGCTGGACGCCCCCGCTATGAGCATCACAGGCTCCGGGGCCCACGGCATCATCGCCACCATGCCGCTCTACGCGGCCTACCGGGTGAACAGCTACACAGAGGAGCAGCTTCTTCGGGCCACAGCCCTCTCCTACCTTGTGTGCATGTACATCAAAGAGTACTCGGGCAGGCTGTCCGCCTTCTGCGGGTGCGCCATAGCGGCGGGGTCGGGCATGGCCTGCGGCCTTGTGTGGCTGCGGGGCGGCACTGTGGAGGAGATGGCCCACACCCTGAACAACATGGCCAGCAGCATCACGGGCATGATCTGCGACGGCGGGAACCAGGGCTGCACCATGAAGGGCATCGCGGCGGTGGACGCGGCGTACAAGTCTGTGGAGTTTGTCATGAACGACATCTATATAGCGGACGTCCACGGCATCAACGGGAAGACGCCGGAGGAGACCATGCGGAACATGGGCCGGATCGCCTCCCCGGGCATGACGGGCACAGAGAAGACTATCGTGGAGATTTTTGAGGAAAAACGGCTGTCATAGCTGGTGTTTTCTGCTATAATGAAGACAAATCTCTGCCGGGAGGGAAGGAGCATGGGCGGACAGAAAAAGCCACCTCTTTACAGGAGCTTCGGCTATGCCTTTGAGGGCATTTTTGCCGTGATAAAAAAAGAGAGAAACATGAAGATACACTGCTGTATGATGGCTCTGGTCATTGCGGCGGGGCTGTTTTTTCAGATATCGGCGCTGGAGTGGTGCGTCTGCTTTGTTCTCTTTGGCCTGATCATGTCCCTTGAGCTTGTGAACACGGCTGTGGAGTCAGTGGTGGACCTGGTGACGGAGAAGCGGCATCCCCTTGCCAAGCTGGCAAAGGATGCGGCGGCGGGGGCTGTGCTGATTGCCTCCATCATGGCGGCAGCGGCGGGCCTCATCATCTTTATCCCAAAGGGCTGGCAGTTCCTTCTGGGACTGCTGGGCTAAGAGAAGGGCAAAACGGCGGAGAAGAACAGGATAAGTAAGACAGATATAGTGAAGGGAGAGATTTCTATGGAAAACTTTGGAGACGGCATCAAAAAACTTCTGCTGGCAGGCATCGGAGCCGTGGCAGTGACGACGGAGAAGTCCAAAGAAGTACTGGACGATATGGTGAAAAAGGGTGAGCTGACCGTGGAGCAGGGGAAGGCCCTGAACGAGGAACTCAAGCACAATATCAAGAAGACCATGAAGGAGAAGGTCAATGTGTCCGTGAAGGCGTCCACGCCGGAGGAGCTGGACGCGCTCCTGGACCGCATGTCGCCGGAGCAGATCGAGGCTCTGAAGGCCCGCATCCAGGCCATGGAGGCTGAGGCGGACGGAGAAGAGGAGGAGACCGACCAGGAGGAGGCCGGCGGACCGGAGGAAGATAAGGCCCATGAGTAGACAGGAGTCTGACGACAGGGAGGCGGGGCAGTACAAGAGCCGTCTTAGGGAGATGACGTCTGTCCTGCATAAATACGAGATCACCAAAGGGCTGACGCCGGAGAAGCTGCGGATGATACTGGAGGATCTGGGGCCCACCTTTATAAAAATCGGGCAGATTATGTCCATGCACTCAGATATCCTTCCAAAGCGGTACTGCGACGAGCTGATGAAGCTCCGCTCGGACGTAAAGCCCATGCCCTTCTCGGAGGTGTCGGAGGTGCTGGACGAGTCCTACGGCTGCCCCTGGGGCGCCATTTTCCGGGAGATCAGCGAGAAGCCGCTGGGATCCGCCTCCATCGCCCAGGTGCACAGGGCGGTCTTAAAGGACGGCTCCCCTGTGGTCATCAAGGTGCAGAGGAAGGGGATCTACGGCATCATGGCCAGGGACATCTCCCTTCTTAGAAAGGCGGTGAGGCTTCTCCCGCCGGTGAGCATCAAGGGCATGGTGGATCTGGACATGGTCCTGGGAGAGCTGTGGGATGTGACCCGGGAGGAGATGAATTTTCTCACAGAGGCCGCCAATATGGAGGAGTTTGCCCGGAAAAACGAGGGCATCGCCTATGTGGGCTTTCCTGTGCTGTACCAGGAGTACACGACCATCCACGTGCTTGTCATGGAGTACATCGACGGCTTTGGCATAGACGAGAAGGAGAAGCTGGTGGAAAACGGCTATGACCTGAAGGAAGTGGGAAGCCGCCTGGCGGACAACTACATGAAGCAGGTGATAGAGGACGGATTTTTCCACGCGGATCCCCATCCCGGGAACCTGCGGATCCGGGATGGCAAGATCATCTGGATCGACATGGGCATGATGGGGCGGCTCACGGAGCGGGACAGAGAGCTCATCGCCAAGGCTGTCCGGGGCGTGGCCGTGAACGACGTGGGACTGATCCAGGAGGCTGTCATGGCCCTGGGAGAGTTCAAGGAAAATCCGGATCCGAGCCGGCTTTATGAGGATATCAGCAATCTTCTGGCCAAGTACGGCACTGTGGATATGGGGGATATCGATGTGGCGGAGGTCATGATGGATCTGATGGAGGTCATGAAGGAGAACCGGATCATCATGCCCCACGGACTGACTATGCTGGCCAGGGGCCTGACTCACATGGAGGGAGTGCTGGCCGATATTGCCCCGGAGATCAATATGGTGGAGATCGCCGCGGGCCGCATCAAGGCAAATATTGTCAAGAATTTTGACTGGAAAAAGGAGCTGAAAAGCGGCGGGAAGACGCTGTACCGGGCGGTGCAGAGAGCCCTGGACATTCCGGTTCTCGTCTCGGACGCGGTGCAGGGATATCTGAAGGGGCAGACAAAGGTGAACCTGGATCTGCACGCCTCGCCGGAGCTTGCCAGGCTTCTTCGGAGGATGGTGCAGAATATTGTCATGGGCCTGTGGGTCATGGCCCTTCTCATCAGCTCCAGCATCATCTGTACCACAGACATGAGGCCAAAGATCTGGGGCATCCCCGCGCTGGGGGCCTTCGGCTACCTTATCGCCTTTGTCATTGTCATGTACGTATTTTTGAAGCATCTGTTCTCAAAAAAATAGAGATACGGCGGATTTTATCTCCTGCCGTATCTCTTTTTTTGGTACAGGGATTTCTGTCATTGGGTTTCACTGCTTTCCTGTCTTCTCCAGTCGGAAGTCTCCCTCTTGATCAAGAGAGAACCCTGCTTATGATCGGAATGAGCCGCCGCGCCGTCAGGGACGCGAGAACACAGAGGAGAAAATCTCCCGACGCGGTCAGTATAAAGCAGTTGAAGATCACAACGCTCCACGGGACGGGAGTGTCCAGCACATAGTTGCTGACAACGTAATAGTACAGATTACCGGACAGGTACATCACCGCAAAGCCCGCCATGGAGACGGCCAGATAGGAAAAAATGTGCCTGGGGTGAAACCGTTCCGTCAGCCAGCCCACGATCGCGGCCGTGAACAGGAAGCCCAGGAGAAAGCCAAAGGTGGGCCGCAGCAGATAGGAGGGGCCGCCTCCGGAGGCAAAGATGGGCACGCCGCAGAGCCCCAGGAGAAGATAGATCCCCACGCTCAGGCTGCCGTGCTTCCCGCCCAGGATAAATCCTGCCAGGAGAGCAAAATAAAACTGGAGTGTGAAGTGCATGGGAAGCGGCTGTACGGGGATCGTGATCTGGATAAACGCTCCGATGGCCACCAGGGCGGTAAAAAGGCCGCACATAGTCAGAGTCTGCACTTTTTTGTTTGCTTTGGGGACAGATCCCCCGCTCTTGTAATTCATCAATTGTATGCACCTGCTTTGATTAATAAAATCCGAATGTTCCACAGCTGCAGCTTATCCAAAAGCCGCATGCTTTTTTTATTATAGGAGCGGGCTCTTCCGTTGTCAAGAAAAGCAGCGCCGCCTTCCGGAAGCGCTGCCTGAGATTTATGCTTTTTTCTTCTCCCTTACGTTGGCCAGGGAGGTGATGATAAAGGCCAGGACCGCAGCCACCAGCATACAGATCAGAAACTGGAGTCCGTGCCCCTCGTTGGCCATGGCTGGCGCCACCACGGAAGGCACATAGGCGGTTCCCCTGACGTTAAAAAGTCCCACCAGGGCTCCGGAGACGCAGGCGCTTATGAGCGCTCCGCCAAAGACGATCCGGCTGGAGAACATGAAGGGATAGGCGGCCTCCACGAAGGTGCCGAAGCACACATTTACAAGGAAGCCGGGAAGGGCTGCCGCAGCCTGCCCTTTGTCCTTGGGGAAGAGCACATTGGCCAGTGTGATGCCAGCTGACACCATGACAAGCCCTGTCATGTCGATAGCGCCCAGGAAGCTGAAGCCGGCCTCCTCCATCTCCAGAAGAACGATAGGCAGGATGGCTGCGTGGTACACGCCTCCGATGATAGCCGGCCAGATGAGCACGCCGGCCAGGGCCCCCGCAAGCACCGGGTTGATGTCAATGGCCGCGTTGATGGCGTCGCAGATCAGATTGCCAAGCCAGAGGGCAACAGGCGATATGAGATACATGCCGATGAGGCCCGCGGCCAGTCCGCCCAGCCCGCCTGCGGCGATATTTGCCGTTGTACCGGGAATGTTGTGGCGAAAGCAGAAAATGCTTATGTAATAGGAGAAAACGCCGGCCACGATACCCACAATGAGTCCGCCGATGATGCCGCCGTCCACAGCCAGCACGCCGGAGACAATGCCGGCCACTACGCCTACCTCGTCCAGGCCTGACACCTGTTTGGCGGCTATGGCACAGATGACTACAGGGATGGAGGCAACCAGCGTGTCAAACACATTGGACAGGTCCGTCAGGACCGGGATGCGGCTGATGGCAAGGCAGAGGGCCATGGCGATGAAGGCGGGGAGACTTGTCATCATGATGCCCCGGAAATTGATCCGCTTCCATATATTGGTCTGGAGATTTTCCGCGGCCTGGGCCCCGGTCTTTCCGATGACGGGGCGGTAGCGGATGCCCCACTCCCTGGCGAAGGCGGTGGTGAAGGCCACGGCTCTCGTCCGGTTGGTGGTCCCGGTGGTGCCGGAGGCAGACAGGACCTTTCCGCCCATGCTCTGCACCTTTGCCACAGAGCTGCCGCCGGTGCCGGCCAGGGGAAGCTGGGCCTCTATGGCGGCCTGGAAAGCGAGGTGGTTGATCCTGTCAGGCTCCGCGCTGACGAACATGACGCCGTCGATCTGCCCTTCACGTACCATCTGGGCGATGCGGGCGTCCACCTCCAGGGCGGCGTCGTTGATCTGGGAGAGGGTGCCCTCCTTTTCCAGATACAGCTCCCCGTCCCTCCAGGTGTACAGCTTTGCGGGGCTGTCCTGCCCTGCTGTGTCCAGACTGGAGGAGGCCAGTATATACTGCACGGCGGCCACCTCCATCTGGGCGGCCCTTGTCTGGAGAAGGATCTCCTTCATCATGCCCTGGATGTCATTCCCGCCCTGTTTAAAGAGATTGCCTCCGCTGCTTCCGATAAATGCGATTTTCTTCATGTACTTTTCTCCTCTACTACTTTATCATGGTAAACTATTAACAACCTAAACAGTATAGCATACAGATTACTGGGACGCAAGGCCTTATATGTAATCTTACTCTCGCATATTTGTAAATACATGTGTCTTGTCACATGTAAATAACAGTGGTATAATGGGGAAAGTTCGTGTTAAAAAGGAGAAAATGATATGGATATCAAAGAGGAGATCAATCAATTAAAAAAAGAAAAGGACGCGGTGATTCTGGCCCACTATTACGTGCGGCCGGAGGTACAGGAGATTGCCGACTATACAGGGGATTCCTTTTATCTGAGCCGGACAGCAGAAAAGCTGACCTGCCGGGTGATTGTCTTTGCCGGCGTGTTTTTCATGGGGGAGAGCGCCAAGATCCTGAACCCGGAGAAGGTGGTGCTCATGCCGGAGGTGTCGGCGGACTGCGCCATGGCCCACATGGCGGATCCGGAGACTATTCAGAAAATGCGGGATACATACGATGACCTGGCGGTAGTGTGCTACATCAACTCCACGGCAGAGCTGAAAAGACATTCCGATGTGTGCGTTACCTCGGCCAATGCGGTACAGATCGTGCGAGAGCTGCCCAACAGGCATATCTTCTTTATTCCGGACAGAAATCTGGCCCGGTTCGTGGCCCGGCAGGTGCCGGAAAAGCACTTTGTCTTCAACGACGGCTTTTGTCCCGTCCATGAAAGCATGAAGGTTCGGGAGATAGAGAGGGCAAGGCGGCAGCACCCGGAGGCGCTGACTCTTGTCCACCCGGAATGTCCCGCTGCCATCTGTGACATGGCAGACTATGTAGGAAGCACCTCTGGGATCATCAGGTATGCCCAGGACAGCCCTTCCAGAGAGTTCATCGTCTGCACAGAGAGCGGGGTTCGGTGGGAGCTGGAGCGGAAAAATCCGGGCAAGACATTTTATTTTCCTGATACAGAGCCTGTCTGCGAGGATATGAAGACTATCACCCTGGAGAAGATCAGAGATGTGCTGAGGACGGGAAACAATGAGATCCATGTGGAAGAAAGCTCTGCCAGCCAGGCCGCAAAGCCTCTTGAGAGGATGATGGACCTGGCGGCGAAATAAGATAAAAGGAGGTGCAAAGAGCATGAAGATACATGCGGACACAGTGATCGTGGGAACCGGCGTGGCGGGACTTTTTGCCGCCCTCAGCCTGCCCCGGAATCTGAATATTGTCATGATCACGAAGGCTGACCTGGAGAGCAGCGATTCTTTCCTGGCACAGGGCGGGATATGTGTGCTCCGGGACGAGGAGGACTACGACAGTTATTTTGAGGACACTATGCGGGCCGGACACTACGAGAACCGGAGGGAGTCTGTGGATATTATGATCCGCGGTTCCCGCCAGATCATCAGGGAGTTAGTTGGGTACGGCGTGGAATTTGCGAAGGACAGCAACGGTGGGTTCGCCTACACAAGGGAGGGGGCCCACTCCAGGCCCAGAATTCTCTTCCACGAGGATATCACGGGGAAGGAGATCACGAGCCATCTCCTGGATCAGGTGAGAAAGCTGGAGAATGTCACGCTGTATGAGTATACGGAGATGACAGATATTATAGAAGAGAAGGGACGCTGCACGGGGGTTCTCGCGAGGAAGGGCGAGGAGAGGATCGCCATACGGGCGCCATTCACGATTCTGGCAAGCGGAGGCATTGGCGGCAGATACAGGCATTCCACTAATTTTCCCCACCTGACCGGGGACGCCATCGACATTGCGAAAAAGCATGGTATCCGTCTGGAGCACCTGGACTATGTTCAGATCCATCCCACTACACTCTACTCCAGGAAGCCGGGACGCAGGTTTCTCATCTCCGAGTCAGTGAGGGGAGAGGGAGCCTGGCTGCTGAACCGGGACGGAGAGAGATTTGTGGATGAGCTGCTTCCCAGGGACGTGGTGACGGAGGCGATCCAAAAGCAGATGGAAAAGGACGGGACGGATCATGTGTGGCTGTCTATGGCCCCCATTCCCAGGGAGAAGATCCTGAGCCATTTCCCCAATATTTACCGCCATTGCCTGGAGGAGGGGTATGATGTGACAAGGGAGAGGATTCCCGTGGTGCCGGCCCAGCACTATTTTATGGGCGGTATCTGGGTGGACAGTGAGAGCCGCACATCCATGCCCTGTCTCTACGCGGCGGGGGAGACGAGCTGCAACGGAGTCCACGGGGCCAACCGGCTGGCCAGCAACTCCCTGCTGGAGAGCCTTGTATTTGCCAGAAGGGCGGCAAAGGATATTGCCCGCAGAACAGCACAGGAGACTCTGGACATGGCAGAGCAGAAAATAGTATAATGGAAAACAGCAAGGAGAGAGATGAGATGAACAGAATTACAATGACACTGCAGGTGGATCACCTGCTTCTGGAGGCGCTGAAGGAGGATATTTCCAGCGAGGATGTGACGACAAACGCGGTGATGAAGGAGGCCGTGCCCGGGCAGGTGGATCTGATCGCCAAGCAGGAGGGCGTGATTGCGGGCCTTGATGTGTTCCGGAGAGTCTTCCAGCTTCTGGACGAGAATACGGAGGTCGTTTTCTTCTGCCGGGACGGCGAGAGAGTGACGAAAGGACAGCTCATGGGCAAGGTGGAGGGAGACATCCGGGTACTTCTGTCCGGTGAGAGGGTGGCTCTCAACTATCTGCAGCGGATGAGCGGTATCGCCACCTACACCCGCTCCGTGGCGGATCTCCTGGAGGGGACGGGCATCCGCCTTTTGGATACAAGGAAGACCACGCCCAATATGCGCGTTTTTGAGAAATATGCGGTCCGCGTGGGAGGCGGATACAACCACCGCTACAATCTGTCCGACGGGGTGCTTTTGAAGGACAACCATATCGGCGCCGCCGGCGGCGTGAGGGAAGCTATCCGCATGGCAAGGGAGTATGCGCCCTTTGTGCGCAGGATCGAGGTGGAGACGGAAAATCTGGAGATGGTGAAGGAGGCCGTTGAGGCGGGAGCCGACATTATCATGCTGGACAACATGTCCCCGGAGGAGATGAAGGAGGCGGTGCGCCTCATAGACGGCAGGGCTGAAACCGAGTGCTCGGGAAACGTGACAAAGGAGAATATTGCCAGCCTTGTGTCCACTGGGGTGGATTATATTTCCAGCGGGGCCCTCACTCATTCGGCTCCCATACTGGACATTTCTATGAAAAATCTCCACGCCCTGTAGGCAGTCGGAAAAACGAGAAGCAAAGGAGGCCAGAAGAAAATGACTGGTTCTGATAGAAGAGAAGATATCGTCCGGAGGATCCAGGAGAGCGGAAGACCGGTTCCCGCAAAGAGTCTGGCCGCTCTCTACCATGTGAGCCGGCAGGTGATCGTGCAGGACGTTGCCCTGATCCGGGCCGCGGGCTATGAGATCATCTCCACCAACCGGGGCTATATACTGGGGACAGCGCCCTCTGTCAGCCGGGTGCTGAAGGTGAAGCACACAGACGACCAGCTGGAGGAGGAGCTGTGCGCCATCGTGGATCTGGGCGGCGCGGTGGAGAACGTCATGGTGAACCACAGGGTGTACGGGCACCTGGAGGCGGATCTGCACATCACCTCCAGGAGAAGAGTGGCGGAATTTATCAGCGACATCAAAAGCGGGAAGTCCAGCCCTCTGAAAAATATTACCTCGGGGTATCACTATCACAGGATCACGGCGGACAGCGAGGAGACTCTGGATATGATAGAGGAGGACCTGAGAAAAAGAGGGTTCCTTGTGGAGCCGAAGGAGGATGAGAGGGAGGGCCATGACGAGACTGAGTACACTCTGCTACATTGAGCAGGACGGGAAATACCTGATGCTTCACCGGACGGTGAAGAAGGAGGATGTAAATAAAGACAAGTGGATCGGTGTGGGCGGACATTTTGAGAGGAACGAGAGCCCGGAGGAGTGCCTTCTGCGGGAGGTGTGGGAGGAGACGGGGTACACCCTCACCTCCTGGCAGTACCGGGGGATCGTTACTTTTATCTACGGGGAGGACACCACGGAGTACATGTCCCTCTACACGGCGGACGGATTTACCGGGGAGCCCCACCCCTGCGACGAGGGACAGCTGGAGTGGGTGGACAAGGAGGAAGTGCTTTGCCTGAACATCTGGGAGGGAGACAAGATCTTTTTCCGCCTCCTGAATGAGGGGCGGCCTTTTTTCTCCCTGAAGCTTGTCTACGACAGGACGGACACCCTTCTGGAGGCCGCCCTGGACGGAAGGCCGCTGGAGCTCTTCGACATTTTAAATGAGGACGGCACAAGGACGGGCCTTGTGAGGGAGAGGGGCGTGGCCCATCTTGAGGGGAGCCTCCACCCCACCGCTCACGTCTGGATCGTCCGGAAAAAGGAGGGCGGCTGGGATCTTCTCCTGCAGAAGAGGAGCGCCTGCAAGGACTCCAATCCGGGGTGCTGGGATATCTCCTCCGCTGGACATGTGGAGGCGGGGGACGATTACCTCCCCTCCGCCATCCGGGAGCTCGCTGAGGAGCTGGGCATCCGGGCCCGGGAGGAGGAGCTTCACTTTGTGGGCATGCGCCGGGCACAGTTTGAGGATGTCTTCTACGGCAGGCCCTTCCGGGACAATGAGCTGAGCGCCGTCTATATCTACCGGGAGCCGGTGGACGAGACCGCCCTCTCCCTCCAGGAGTCCGAGGTGGAGGCCGTGCGCTGGATGGACTACCGGGAGTGCTGGAGGCAGGTGGAGGAAGACACCCTGCCAAACTGCATGTATCTGGACGAGCTGAAAATGGTGGGAGACTTCCTGTTTGGAGAAAAAGAGAAGGAGTAAATGTGAAAGATGGGACTGGAAGGGATTAAGATAAAACTGGAAAATGAGTCGCTGGAGGCCCAGATCAGCCTCCACGGGGCGGAGCTGAAATCGCTGAAGCAGAAGGCCAGGGGCACAGAGTATATGTGGAAGGGGGATCCTGCCTACTGGGGAAGGACGTCTCCGGTTCTTTTCCCCTTTGTGGGAGGCGTGCGGGATAAAAAATACAGGATCGGGGACGTGAAATACCCCATGGGCCAGCACGGCTTTGCCAGAGATAAGGATTTCGCTCTGGCCAGCGTGACACAGAGAGAGGCCTGGTTTGTCCTGGAGGACGATGAGGAGACAAGGGAGGTGTACCCCTTCCCCTTCCGGCTGGAGATCGGCTACCGGCTGGAGGATAAGGAGCTCCTGGTGATGTGGCGGGTGACAAACACCGGCAGCAGCGATATGTATTTTGCCATCGGCGCACATCCGGCTTTTTGCTGCCCTGTGAGAGAGTGGGAGAAGCAGGTCGACTACAGCCTCTGCATCCGGGACAGACAGGGGGAGAAGCGGCCATCCTTTGTGAACCGGGTATTCGGGCAGGGGGGACTTGCCACGGACCAGGAGGTCACCTTTGAGCTGAAGGACGGCCTGCTGCCTGTCAGCGAGCACCTCTTTGACGGGGATGCCCTGATCCTGGAAAACGGCCAGGCCGGCAGCGTCTCCCTTGTGGATCCGAAGGGCAGGGAGTACCTGCAGGTGTCCTTTGAAGCCCCTCTTGTGGGGATCTGGTCTCCGCCGAAGAAGAAGGCCCCCTTTGTCTGCATCGAGCCCTGGTACGGGCGCTGCGACAGAGAGGGCTTTGACGGGGAGCTGAAGGACCGGGAGTGGGAGAACAGTCTGGAGCCTGGAAAGGTCTTTGAGGCGTCCTACCGGATCCGGATCAGAAGATAGGCTTTTACTCTTTCTCGTTAAAGGAGAGGACATAGCAGTAGTTTTCGGAATAGAGGGCAGAGGGCATCCATCCCTCACTCTCCTTTGTTTCGTGCGCGGACCTATTTTCCTGCACCAGCTCTTCTATGTCCCCGGGCGCGTCGGAGATGGGATCCCCCTCCTCATAGAGAGGCAGGATCTCGCCTCCCTTCCCCACAAAGTAGACCCCGTCAGAGGTCCGGCGGACAAGCCTGTGCTCCGCTGTCACAGGATCCTCCCGGTAGTAGGTGAGCTCCTCCGGCACGAGGAAATAGAAGGAGGAGGAATAGCCCTCTGCTTTTGGAAAATCAGACCAGTATCTCTGAAGGGAGATGCCGTTGGTATTGCCGCCGGAGGCGCTGACATCCACTTCGGGGCTGGACTTATCCTCCACCACATACTGGCGGTCAAAGGAGGAGATATAGGTGTTCACATTAAAGGAGCAGTAGATGGAGCCGTCCTCCAGACGGTACACATCCTGTACCTCCACGTCGTCCACAGAAATCCTCTTATCCAGCACTGGCACAGCCTCCGCCACCCGCTCTCTGGCCAAGACCATGAAGGGGGCGGAGGAGGTGAGGGCCGCGTACAGGGCCAGCAGGATGAGGGCCGCCGCGCCGGCGGTCATGACCTGGCGGAAGGTCAGCTTCCGGGCAAGCCTCTCAAACAAATCCCGGTCCCTTCCTATCTGCTTCGCGTCCTCGCCGCCGGAGGTGATTTCCGGAAGCTCTGCGCTCATCTTTTCGTAGTATGCCCGGCAGTTCTCACAGCCGGAGAGGTGGTCCTCCACCATGTCTTTGCTGGCGTCGCTGCACACATTGTCCTTGTACAGGGGCAGCAGGTCCCTCACAATATCGCAGGAAATTTTCATGACATACACATCCTTTCATGCATTTACTGCAGGCTGTCCTGGGACAGCTCTTTTATGATCTTCATCCTGGCCCGGTAGTAGGTGACTCTGGCCCAGTTCTCCTGTTTTCCAAAGATATCCCCGATCTCCCGGAAGCTCAGCTCCCCCAAGGTCCGCAGAGTGAAGACCTCCTTGTAGGGCTCGTCCAGGCAGTGGAGGACCCGGTAGATGGAGAGAGCCTCCTCCTTTTGGATACAGGCCTCGGACACGTCCGGAGCCGGCATCTGCCGCTCGGCCAGACTCTCGCCCGCGGCCTCCTGCGGCACCAGGCGTTTCCCCCTTCGGAGCTGATCCATGTAGAGGTTCTTGGCGATCTGACACAGCCAGGATGTGACAGAGCAGCCTCCTTTAAAATGGCGGATGTCCTTCAGGGCCCGGAAGAAGGTCTCCTGGGTGATCTCCTCTGCCGTGTGAGGATCCCTGCTCATGGAGAGGACAAAGAGATACACATCCCTGAAAAAACGGTCGTACAGCTCTTCAAAATCAATCTTCACCGTGTCGTCACCTCCCCTCTTTGCACATTAGACGCAGATCCCGGTATGTTTGTTACAGATTTTCCTGAAAAAGTTTCTTTTTTTACAGAAGCCGGTATATATGGTATGATAGCGTCAGTATGAGAAAATGTCTACCGGGAGCTGCGGGTGGGCAGGCCGTGCACTCCAGGGCAGAAGGGAAGGAAAAAGGGACATGAAGATAGAGATCATAGAGGACGACCGGCTTCTGGGGCAGGCCCTGGAAATTTTTCTGAAAAAAGAGGGATATGAGACAGCTCTGGCCCGCTCCTGCCGGGAGGCGCGGGAGCGGCTGGAGCCTTCTGTCTGCCTCCTCCTTGTGGATATCACGCTGCCTGACGGGGACGGGATCCGTCTGTACCGGGAGCTGACGAAGAGCAGGCCGATCCCCGGCATCTTTCTCACAGCCCGGGACGAGGAGGAGGACATGCTGGCGGCCTTCGATGCGGGAGCCGACGACTATGTGGTGAAGCCCTTCCCCATGCAGGTGCTCTCCCGCCGGATCAGGGCCGTGCTGCGAAGGAGTGAGGCCAGGCAGGGGCAGGTTCTTGTCTGCCGGGAGCTGACCCTCTGGCCGGAGAGGAAGGAGGCAAGCCTGGCCGGACAGCCCCTCCCCCTGACGCCCAGAGAGTACCGTCTCCTGGAGCTCTTCATGAGAAATCAGGGGCGGGTCCTTGGAAAGGAGAGCATCCTGGAACAGGTCTGGGATGTGGACGGCCGGTTTGTGGGTGAGGGGACTGTGAGCGTCACGGTAAACCGGCTGCGCAAAAAGATCGATACCCGGCCCGGGCAGGAGAGCTACATCCAGAATGTCTTCGGCCTGGGATACCGCTTCGGAGAGTGAGAGGGGGAAAGAGCGCTGTGTGGATATGGATTGCGGCGGGAGCCGTCCTGGGAGCGGGGATTTCTTCTGCTCTTGTCCTTCATGTGCAGAGAAGGAGAAGGGCGGAGGAGCTTGCGGAGCTGGCAGGGCTTGCGCGGGACGTGCTGGACGAAAGGGACATACAGGAGAGGGCGGCGGGGGAGGAGACCCTCTACGGCCGCATAGAGCATATGCTGGTGCGCATCCAGCGCATGAACCGGGGACGGCAGGAGGAGCTTGCGGCGAGCCGGAGGCGGATCCAGGAGCTGATCACGGAGATCGCCCACCAGATGCGCACGCCCCTGGCAAACGGGGGCACCTACCTGGAGCTGCTGGAGGGAGAGCTCTCAGAGAGGAGGGGCGCCGGAGAAGAATGTGCGGGGGAGGCCTCTGTGCCCGACCCCGTGCCTCTGTATCTGGAGGCACTGCGAAGCTCCCAGGAAAAGCTCCGCTTCCTGACCGAGGAGTTTATCCGGATCTCCCGGCTGGAAAACAACATCATCCGCATCCGGAAGGAGGAGAGGGACATTGCCGGTACCATAGAGGCGGCCCTTGCCCAGGCCCGCCCCAGGGCAAAGGAGAAGGGCGTGGAGATCCTGGAAGATCTGCCCGGAGGGCTGGACTGCCCGCATGACCCGGGCTGGCTGGGGGAGGCCCTGTGGAATGTGCTGGACAATGCGGTCAAGTACAGCCTTGAGGGCGGACACATATGGGTGGGGGTATCCAGAGGCGAACTGTATCTGACCATCCGGGTGGCGGACGAGGGGATCGGCATCGACGAGGGGGAGGAGGCCCTGGTGTTCCGGCGGTTTTACAGGGGAAGAAGGGCAGCCTCTCAGGAGGGGCTGGGCGTGGGCCTCTATCTGGCGAGGGAGATCACGGCCCGGCATGGAGGCTTTATGGAGATACAGCGCAGGGATCCCGGCGTGGAGGTGAGGATCTGCCTGCCTGACATATAGCGCCGCTTATAAAAGACAGGAGAGGAGCGAATGTCATTTCCTGAAGAGCTGGAAAAACGAAAAGACTGCATTTTTGTTAGGAGTCTGTAAGATTTATCCTCTATACTGAAAACAGAATACGGCGGCAGGGGCGCGTGTCCGTCCCTGCCGCTGGTGCATTATGAAGGAGGACAGGAAGATGGAGATCGTAAGAGCCGCAGGCCTGAAGAAATATTATGTGACAGACACCTATGAGGTCCGTGCCCTGGACGGGGTGACTCTCTGCGTAGAGGAGGGGGAATTTCTGGCCGTTGTCGGCACATCGGGAAGCGGCAAGACCACTCTTTTGAACCTGCTGGGCGGCCTGGAGGAGCCCACGGCGGGGGGCGTATGGATACGCAGGAACAGCCTGAAGGATATGACACGGGAGGAGAGAACGGTCTTTCGCAGGAGGAATATCGGGTTTGTCTTTCAGCAGTTCAATCTGGTTCCTATGCTGGATGTGTATGAAAATATCGTCCTGCCCCTGCGGCTGGACGGGGAGGAGCCGGGCGAGACCTTTCTGGAGGAGCTTGTGACGGCCCTGGGGATAAAGGAGAAGCTGGGCCAGATGCCCCAGACTCTCTCCGGGGGACAGCAGCAGCGGGCGGCTATCGCCCGGGCTCTGGTCACCAAGCCCGCCATCCTGCTTGCCGACGAGCCCACAGGCAGCCTGGACTCTGTGACAGGCATGGAGGTGATGGGGCTTCTGCGGACCTGCGCGGACTGGTTCCATCAGACCGTGATTCTTGTGACCCACCAGGAGGCGGCTGCCCAGATGGCGGACCGGATCCTCCGCATGTCTGACGGGAAGCTGTCAGGGGGTGAGAAGGTATGAGAGAGCACAGAGGGAGAATAGCCGGGAGCGCCCGGCAGGCTATGAGGATGCTGGCCAGGCGGGGGGCCCGGGCGGCTGCGGGGAGAAACAGGATCCTCTTTTTTGCGGTGCTCTTTTGTACAGCGGCACTGGCCGTGATCTTTGCCTTCTCCACGGGAAGGCTAGAGGCAGAGCGGATCCGCTCTGTCCGGCAGGCGGGGACAGCGGCCTCCACCTGTCTGGAGAGGGCGGACATATCTCAGTATGAGTCTATCCGCAGCCTCTCCTACATTCGGGCTGTGGGGAGAAAGGCCCCTGCCGGCCGAGCAGTGAGCCCCAAGGGAGAGGAACCCGAGGGAGAGGAGCCCAAGGGGGAGGGCTATGTCTGCCGGCTGTCGGCTCTGGATGAGACCGCCTGGGAGGTCATGGTAAGCCCCGCCTACACGGGGATAGAGGGCCATTACCCCGCCGAAGAGCAGGAGATCATGCTGCCGGTGCGGGCTCTGGAAGACCTGGGGATCAGCCGGCCCCGGGAGGGCATGGAGATTTCCCTGGAGGTGGAGACGGGGCTCTTTGAGAAGCGCCGGGAGACCTTTCTGTTAAGCGGCTGGTACACAGACTACACGGCGGGCTCCGGCCAGGAGGCCCAGGGCTACATCTCTGAGGAAAAGCTGGAGGAGTGGGGAGGCAGCCTGGAGGAGGAGCTGGAGCTTCTCATCCTGCAGAGGGACACTCTTGGCGGACAGCAGACGGAGGAGAGGCTCTACCGGGATGTGGGGCTGGAGACGGAGGATCAGCGGTTCACAGGAGGAAACACGGCCTCCTACGAGGCGGTGAGGCGGCTGGCCGGAGGCTACGGGGCAGCGGCCCTGGCGGCAGCGGTCATCCTGACGGGCATGTTCTTTCTCATCTACAATGTGATGCAGATCTCCATGGCCGGGGATGTCCGGCAAATGGGACTTCTGCACATTCTGGGCATGACGGACGGCCAGCTTCGGGATTTTTATCTGGGACAGCTTAAAGGTCCGATCCTGGGAGGCGTGCTGGGGGGAACTGCCCTGTCCGCCCTTCTCCTTCTTACGTGGGTGCCCACAGCACTGGGAGAGCGGTATCTGGGAGACTGGGGCGGGGCCGAGAGCGCTGCCTTTTTCCGGCCCGGCATCCTGGCGGCCTGCGCGGTCTTTGCCCTGCTGTCGGCAGGAGGGGCGGCTCTGCCGGCCATCCTGCGGGTGATCCGCTTAAGCGGCCCGGAGGCCTCCGCCTACACCGGGGGCAGACCGGGAGAGAGGAGAAAGAGAAGGGCGGCCACCGGAAAGAAAAAGAGGAGAAGGCCCTGCTCGCCAGGGAGAGAGCTTGTCTTCATGGCCTGGCAGAACATGACCCGTCACCGGGCCCGGTTCCTCCTCACCGTCCTGTCCCTGTTCCTCGGGATGGAGGCGGCCCTGGGGGCTCTTGTGGTGGCCCGGGGCGCGGACTACAGGGGCGCTGTGGCACAGAGACCGGATTTTGTGGTGGCGGGGAGCTCCTGCTATCCGGCGGAGGAGGGGGAGGGAGATCTGGGAGGAGACCTGGAAAGGGATCCCTTCCTCACCGGCAAGGATGGATTTTCCCTTCTCTATGACAACGACTATGACGAATTCTCTCCCATCAGCCAGGAGGTAAAAGAGCAGCTCCTGGCCGCAGAGGGCGTGGACCAGAGCAGCGTGAAGCTGGTGGAGGGAGGCTATCTGTCCCCCACCTTCAGCAGGAAGGGGCTGGAGCCCCTGAACGATACAGATGACAGCGTAAAGGAGCTGGAGGAGGAGTACGGAAGCTCCGGACTTCCGGTGGAGGTCATGCTGGGGGCGGATTACTGCACAGTCCAGATCCTGTCGGAGGAGGAGATACGGGAGCTGACAGCTTTTGCCAGGGAGCATGACCTGGAGGTTGACCTGGAGAGCCTGGCGGCAGGTACCGGCGTTCTTCTTCTCCACGACCACATCCTGTCCCCGGCCAAGGAAAGGCTGGCCGGGGAGAGCGTGGGGGAGCCTATCACCTTTTCCACACTCTGGACAAAGGAGGAGAGGGAGAGAAGGATGGAGGCCACCCAGGAGGAGCTGGAGCAGATGGGAGAGGTGGAAAGAAAGACCTCCCGGCCACTCACCCTGTGTGGCTACATGGACACGAAGGCGGAGGGTTTCCCGGATTTCCCCAGAAGCTGGCACGGGGAGAACATCCTCTATTTTGTCATCAGCCGGGAGGGATTTGACAAGCTCCCCACAGAGGCTAAGACCCTCCTTGTGGAGCTGGACGCAGAGGACGGCCGGGAGGCGGACGTCCAGAAGGATGTCGAGAGGATCACTGCGGCGGAGAACAGGCGGAGGGACGAGGCGGGGGAGGCCGGCGTCTTTTTCATCAGCGCAGAGGATCTTCTTGAGGAGGCCGGAAGCTACATCTTTGTCAGCAACCTGGTCTTTGGCGTCATCGCGGTTCTTCTCATCTTTGCCGGGCTCCTGAACTATTTTAATGTCTGCGTCACCGGGATTTTGTCCCGCCGCAGGGAATTTGACATGCTGGAGAGGATCGGCATGACCAGGCGGCAGCTGCGGTGGATGCTGGCGGCGGAAGGGAGCTTCTATGTCCTGGCCGCGGCCGCCCTCCTTCTGACAGCGGGGAGCGCCATCCTGGCGGCCCTGGGGGCCTTCATGGGGAGTCGGATATCCTGGTTTGCCTTCCACTGGCCTGCGGGCCCGGCGGCGCTGATGACGGCAGGTCTTTTTGTGATCTGCCTGACTGTGCCCTTCCTGGCCTGCAGGAGGGGGAGATAAACCAGAAAGTATATGGAAATAGGAATATGGACAGAAAGAGAAAAGCAGAGACCGGGGAGGAGGCCTCTGCTTTTCGCATAAGTTTCACTTATAGATATGATCGGAAATTGAAATTGCAGTATTTTGAGAGCGATATAAAATATAAAGCAGGAAAATGAAAAGAAAGGATGATGGAAATGGAAAAATATCAGTTTGGTTACGGATGCATGCGTCTTCCCCTCCTCAATGCGGATGACCCGGAGTCTTTTGACTATCCCCTGATAGAAAAGCTGTTTGACACCTATATGGAGCGGGGCTTTACCTACTTTGACGCGGCTTACACATATCACGGCTACCACTGCGAGGAGGCGGTAAAAAAGGCTCTTGTGGAGCGCCATCCGAGAGACAGCTTCGAGCTGGCCACCAAGCTCCCCCTGCGTGACTTTAAAGATGCGGAGGATATGGAGCGCATTTTCAATGAGCAGCTGGAGCACTGCGACGTGGAATATTTTGACTATTACCTCCTCCACAACATGGGCACCAATGTCTATGATAAATGCCGGAAATACGATGCTTTCGGCTTCGCGGCAAAGAAAAAGGAAGAGGGAAGGATCCGGTATCTGGGCATGTCCTTCCACGACATGCCGGAGCTTCTGGATGAGATTTTGGAACATTACGGGGAGCTGCTTGATTTTGTTCAGCTCCAGATCAACTATGTGGACTGGGAGCAGCCCAACGTGCAGTCCCGCCGCTGCCTGGAGGTGGCCAATAAGTACCACAAGCCCGTGTTTGTCATGGAGCCCTGTAAAGGGGGAACCCTCGTCAACCTGCCGGAGGAGGCGAAGAAGCTGATGAGAGAATATGCGCCGGAGGCCTCCTTCGCGTCCTGGGCTTTTCGATTTGCAGCCAGCCAGGAGGGTGTGGCGCGGGTGCTGTCCGGCATGAACACCATGGAGCAGGTGATGGACAATACAGCCACGTTCAGGGATTTCAGGCCCATCACAGAGGAGGAGATGGCTGTCATCCGCCAGGTGACAGAGATCATAGAGAAAAATACGCCCATCCCCTGTACGGCCTGCTCCTACTGCACCCACGGATGTCCGAAGGGGATCGCCATCCCTGAGTATTTTGCGCTGTACAACAGCATTTCCCGGACTACCGGCAGCTTCTCCAGCCAGGCGGTCTACTATAACAATATCAGCCTGAAGCACGGGAAGGCCAGCGACTGTATCGGCTGCAGGCAGTGCGAGAGGGCCTGTCCCCAGCATCTGCCCATCACCGACTATCTGAAGGACGTGGCGGCAAAGTTTGAGGCAGGCAGCAGTTTCCCGACCAGGAAATAGAAATGGAGGAGGAATTTGCAATGGGAAAGACATTGATCGTTTATTATTCAAGAAAAGGTGAGAACTATTGGAACGGAAGCATCAAGAACCTCACCAGAGGAAACACAGAGATCGTGGCGGAGATGATCGCGGAGATGACAGGAGCTGACCTGTTCCAGGTGGAGACAGTGAAGACCTACGACGCGGATTACTATACATGCATTGAGGAGGCCAAGGCCGAGCTCAGGGAGGGCGCGCGCCCGGAGCTGAAATCTTATATGGACAGCCTGGACGGGTACGATACGATTTTCGTGGGTTATCCTAGCTGGTGGGGCACTATGCCCATGGCCATGTTTACATTTCTGGAGCACTATGCCCTGTCCGGCAAGCGGATCCTTCCCTTCTGCACCAACGAGGGAAGCGGCATGGGCAGCAGTGAGAGAGATTTAAAGAAGGCCTGCCCGGGAGCAGCAGTTGAGAAGGGCCTATCCATCCACGGCGCGGAGGCGGCCGGGTCCAGAGCCCAGGTGGAGGCCTGGGTGAAAAAGACCATGTGAGCATAAGGAGAGTGATAGAGATGAGCATTACAGAGGCTTCAAAAAGGTATCATGAGAGGATGTTCCCGGGATACAAGTCGAAATTCCTGGAGACAGACCCGGAATTCATAGAGCGGTTTGACAACTTTGCCTTTGACGAGGTGGTCAACAGCGATGACCTGGACGACCGGACCCGCATGATGGCCATCCTGGCCACCCTGGTGGGGAGCCAGAGCGTGGACGAATTTCAGGCCATGGTCCCGGCGGCCCTGAACTTTAGCGTGACACCGGTGGAGGTAAAAGAGATCGTCTACCAGGCTGTGGCCTACCTGGGGATCGGCAGAGTCTTCCCCTTCCTGCATGCTGTAAATGACATTTTGGAGCAGCGGGGCGTCGCGCTTCCCCTGGAGCCCCAGGCGACGACGACTACAGAGAACAGGCTGGAGGCGGGAGAGCAGGCCATGGTGGACATCATGGGAGAGTCCATGAGAGGATTTGCCGGCTCCGGACCGGAAGAGAGCAGGCATATCAACAGATGGCTCACAGACAACTGCTTCGGGGATTACTACACGAGGGGAGGCCTGGACTACAGGCAGCGGGAGATGATCACCTTCTGCTTTCTGTCGGCCCAGGGAGGCTGCGAGCCCCAGCTCACCTCCCACGCCGTGAACAATATGATGGTGGGAAATGACAAGGCATTTCTGATCAAGATCATTTCCCAGTGTCTTCCCTTTATCGGCTATCCCAGAAGCCTGAATGCCCTCAGATGTGTGAACGAGGCGGCGGACGAGGTGGGCAATGTGGCGTAGCTGCTCATGAGCGGCAAGGGCGCCTTTATCACAGGCGAAGATTTCCTCGTTGACGGGGGAGCCACAGCCTCCTACTTCTACGGCCCCTTAAGACCGGAGGAATAGAAAGACAAAATACGTCAGACAAAAGTACGCAGTAGACAAACCGCCTTCCTTTTTGCTAGACTGTAACTGAAAAGCAGGTACAGACAGTGAAATGGAAGGTGATTTTTTGCTGCTCAGACAGATGAAATATTTTGTGGCTGTGGTGGACCGGGGCAGCTTTACAGAGGCGGCGGAGCAGTGCTATATCTCCCAGTCAGCCATCTCCCAGCAGATACGGGCGCTGGAAAAGGAGCTGGGGGTGGAGCTGATCCACAGGGAGAACCGCCGCTTTTCCCTCACCCCGGCGGGGGAATACTTTTACGCCCAGAGCAGAGGGGTGCTGGAGGAGGTGGATGCGATCCGGCGGCAGACCATCCGCATCGGCCAGGACGATGAGCTCCGGCTGCGCATCGGGTATCTGCGCTGCTACAGCGGCCAGGAGCTCAACCAGGCGGTGGCAGAGTTCTCCCGGCTCTACCCGGAGGTGTCGATCCACATCGTGAACGGGACCCATGAGGAGCTTTATGACCTCCTCCGGTTCGGCGGGGTGGATCTTGTGCTGAATGACCAGCGCAGGGTCTTTTCGGACAAATATGCCAACTATCAGCTCCTCCGCTGCGGCTGCTATGCGGAGCTCTCAGCTGGGCATCCGCTTGCGGGGCAGGCCAGCGTGGAGCTGGAGGATCTGAAGAGGACTCCCTGCATCCTGATCTCCTCCCGGGAACAGCGGAACACGGAGGAGGACTATTTTAAAAATACGCTGGGCTTTGGGGGAACCTTCCTCTTTGCCGAGAACCTGGAGGAGGGGCGGCTGATGGTGGCGGGAAACAGAGGCTTTCTGCCCATCGAGAGCGTGGGGACCCTGCCCCCTGCCGGCGCGGCGATCCGGCGGCTCCCCATCATGCAGGGCGGCAGGCAGCTGGAGAGAAACTACTGCCTGTTCTGGGTCAAGGAGCAGAGCAATTACTATATCGAGGAGTTTGCCCGCATGCTGCGGGGCCTCCTCGGGGAGCCCCGGGATGACTGCCGGAACCAGGAGAGCTGAAACAGCGGGGAGTGATCCGCCAATCGGCCTGTCCAGCCACAACCCACAGCGTGGAGCAGCTGAAGGAGAGCCTTGCCTATATCTGGGGATCAGAGACAAAAAGCAGCTTCCGGTCTATTGCAGGCTCCTGCCATTTTCCCCCGGAAGGCTACAGAAAGATGACGCCGGAGGAGATACTGGAGATCGTTCAGGAGTGCTTTTAAGGGGGCCTTTGCGGGCGGTTGGCTTTTGCTGCGTATTTGATATAATTTACTTAACAAGACAACCGGGATAGAGGAAGCCTGTCTGCTCCGGGCAAGATGCAAAATTTAAGAATTCTTAAACATTTTCCCAACATTATTTAAAAAAATCTCCTGTATATTTAAGTCATCAAAGAGAGAAACCGTATTTGGCGGACTCATGAGAAGCTGTGTGAAGCTTCTGCAGTGGGAGGGAAAAAAGATGAATATGAGAAATTTTGTCATGAGGGAGAAAGAGTCCCGGGATTATCTCATCTCAGAGAAAAATGCGCAGATCGAGATACGGGACGGGTTTAACAGCAACCTGGTGATCCAGCACTATACAGAGAGCAGAAAGGTCGTCATCTACATTCCGGAGGGATGGAAGAAGACCATCACCGTGGAGGTCAACAGCGGAACCATCTGCTGCCATCAGCGGGAGCCCTACAGAGGGCTCAGACTCTCTGTGAAAAAGGGGGAAATACTCTACGGGGAGGACAGGTCCAGATCCCATCCCTCCTTCGCCACGCCCTCGCCCCACTCCGATTTGTCCCGGCTCCGGGCTCTGTAGAAGCCGTGGCTCTCGTCCCGCTTGTACATCTTCGGCTTCAGCATGAAAATGAGAGAAGGCTGTCTTGACATTTCAGGAAATCTGTCTATACAGATTGCATATATTGAGAATGGCGGGCAGATGCCTGTTCTGGTATAAAAAATATAGAATGACGCGAAAAAGGGAGGATTTATTTTGAATATCCTGATCACTCTTGATGAGAATTATTTTCCTCAGCTCCGCGTGCTGCTCACATCGCTGCGGCTGAATGATCCGGGGGAGCATTTCGACATCTACCTGCTGTACAGTGACCTGCCGGAGCATATGCTGCAGGCAGTGGAGAGATGGTGCCGGGCCGCGGGATACGAATTTCACCCCATCCGGATGGACGGGAACCTGTTCGGGAGCGCTCCTGTGAGCAGCCGTTATCCGGCGGAGATGTACTATCGTCTGCTGGCGCCCCGCCTGCTGCCGGAGGAGCTGAACCGGATCATCTATCTGGACCCGGATATACTGGTCATCAATCCCCTGCGTCCCCTCTGGGAGACGAACATGTCCGGGTGGCTGTTCGGAGCCGCCGCCCACACGGGAAAGACAGAGCTGGCCAACGATGTGAACCGGCTCCGGCTGGGAGTGGAGCACGATTACTACAATTCCGGTGTGCTGCTGATGGACCTGGAGTTGGGGCGTGAGGAAATCATCCCGGAGGAGATTTTCCGTTATGTGGAGGAGCACCGCATGGAGCTGGTGCTGCCGGATCAGGATCTGTTAAACGCCATGTTCGGGGAGCGCATCTTCCCCCTGGACGACGCTGTCTGGAACTACGACGCCCGCAACTACAACAACTACGTCATGAGGAGCTCCGGGAAATACAATGTGAAGTGGGTCATGGAAAACACGGCCATCCTGCATTTCTGCGGAAAGGCGAAGCCCTGGAAGCCGGGCTACATCTACCGCTTTGGGGTGCTGTACCAGCACTATGAGCAGCTGGCCGGACGCTCCTGGCAGCCCTATCTGTAGCTGCGCTATATACTTACAGGTTTATACAGGGAAACTAAACGAGCCTTCTTGGGAGGACTCGTTTTTTTTAATGAAACAACTAAGCGAAGGAAAGTCAATTACACGTCCAACAGGGCATGGAAACCAATTATCAGGCCGAAATCAAGAATATGATGAGCTGGTATGATAACCCTCAGATCATCAAAGTGGAACTGAGGCCATACTGGGAAACCGAAGCTCTTGATATTCTTGATCCGGGGAGTATTGAGCGCACAGTTGCTTATGGAACTCTGGATCAGAACGAAAAAAATTTTGCCCTTCCGGAGCGATAGAGACGAGACAGGGAATTGCGGCGGTCATTGCAGCCGTGAAAGGCCGTACCGGTAAGTATGCGTCTAAGTTATAGACGTGTGCCGAATTGGCATTGTACTTTTCGGACCAAACCTCCTACAATATTACCTGAAGACAGGAGAAAGGTTCCTGTGCAGGCAGTGAAACTGGATTTTCAAATATTCATTTTCAAGGAGGAAAAGAACATGGAATTTGTGACATTAAATAACGGAGTAAAAATGCCGCTGGAAGGCTTTGGCGTGTTCCAGGTGCCGGATCCGGCGCAGTGCGAGCAGGCGGTTCTGGACGCCATCGCCAGCGGATACCGCCTCATCGACACGGCGGCCGCCTACATGAATGAAAAGGCAGTGGGAGAGGCGATCAAAAAGTGCGGCGTCCCAAGAGAAGAGCTTTTTATCACCACAAAGCTGTGGATACAGGACGCAGGCTACGGGGAGGCGAAGAAAGCCATCCAGACGTCCCTTGATAATCTGGGCCTTTCCTACCTGGATCTGTACCTGATCCACCAGCCCATGGGCGACTACATCGGAGCCTACAGAGCCATGGAGCAGGCCTATAGGGAAGGCAAGCTGAAGGCCATCGGCGTGTGCAATTTCTATCCCGCGCGCCTGGCAGACTTCTGCGAGACAGTGGATGTGATGCCGGCCGTAAACCAGGTGGAGCTGCATCCCTTCTTCCAGCAGGAGGACGCCCTGTCTCTCATGAAGGAGTACGGAGTCGTTCCGGAGGCCTGGGGCCCCTTTGCCGAGGGAAATCACGGCATCTTTACCCACCCTGTGCTGACGAAGATCGGGGAGAAATACGGCAAGAGCGCGGCCCAGGTAGCCCTGAGATGGAATGTGCAGAGGGGCGTGGTGGTCATTCCCAAGTCCGTGCACCAAGACCGCATAGGGCAGAACATGGACATCTGGAATTTTGAGCTTGACGCAGAGGATATGGCTGAGATCGCGAAGCTGGATCTGGGACACAGCGAGATCGTCAACCACGATGACCCGGCCTTTGTGAAGATGCTGCATGGCATGAAGATCCACGAGTAAGAAAACCAGAGGTACCGGTCTGCGGTGTGTCCTTTTTCTTCCCGGACGCACGGGGCCGGTCCTTTTTTCTGCGTGGCGATAGCGCGTGATTGAAACCGGCGGCGGGCGTTAGTGCGGTCAGCGGGAATGGGCGGCGCGGATATGCTCGAAGACCTGGCGGAACCTGGCCTTCTCAGCCTGCAGGCAGGTGCAGTGGTAGGTGACGCTGGCCTCCGGGTCAAGGATGGGGATGGCGATGCGGTCTGTCACTTCACCTGTGTGCTGTATTATGTAGTCTGTGGTGAAGGCGGGAAAGGCAGAGTTTGCCACCAGCTCCCCCAGCACGTCTATGTCCTGCTGCAAAAGAAAGCGGGCGGAGGGCATTTTCCGGCGGCACAGCTCGTCCCAGAACCCGATCTGGGAGTAGAGGAGAAAGGTCTGGCCGTCCAGATCCTTCAGGTAGAGGCCGTCCGCGTCCGCGAGAGGATGCACAGGAGGCAGGGTGACATAGAGATGCTCGCTCTCCATGGGGACAGAATAAAAGTCCTCCCCCTCCGGCTTTTCGTGGAGAATGGCGATCTGATATCTCCCCTCCCGTAAATATTCCGGTAGGCGGGGATCACCGGTCAGCTCGGTGGAGATAGTCATGCCCTCGTACAGGCGGGACAGGAGCGTGGCGAAATCCGGGATCAGCACAGGGGCGCAGGATCCCACGCAGATGGTCCGCCTTTTCCTGTCAAAGTCCCGGAGCTGCTGGATCATGGACTCCTCCTGCAGGAGCAGGTTCCTGGCGTATCTCACGGCCAGCTCCCCGGTCTCGTTCAGTGTCAGCCGGCTCTTCTGGCGCTCAAAAAGGGAGACTCCAAGCTCCTCCTCCAGCCGCTGCATGGAGCGGCTCAGGGCGGGCTGGGAGATATGGAGCTGCTCCGCCGCGGCGGACAGAGTGCCGCAGTCGGCAAAGGCAGCAAGCTGTTCAAACAGATGGATTTCGATCATGGATGTCCTCCTTTAAAATGCGTGGACAGATTTTGTTTTATTTTACAGTAATCAGAGATTTATTACAAGCGACGGGAGGAAAACAAGATGGACTCGTTACTGTCAAGTAATCGTTGGCAACTTTCTTTTTGATTTATCTTTTCTGTTCACGCAGTTCTTTTTCTGCTTTCTA